>CASEKF010000030.1 GCA_949288455.1 uncultured bacterium | reverse complement strand
TTTTATTATTTTTCCATTTATTTTTTAGGAGTATTTATGAAAACGCAACAGCAGATAAGAAAATCGTTCTTAGATTTTTTTGCCTCTAAAGGCCATACGATAGTACCTTCTTCGCTTGTTATTCCTGCGGGTGATCCCACGCTTCTTTTTACTAACGCCGGAATGAATCAATTTAAACCTTATTTTTTAGGCTCTAAAAAACCTGAGTTTACAAGAGCCGCAGATACTCAGAAATGTCTCAGAGTATCCGGAAAACATAACGATTTAGAAGAGGTTGGACGAGATACGTATCACCATACGTTTTTTGAAATGCTTGGCAATTGGTCATTCGGCGATTATTTTAAAAAAGAAGCTATAATTTACGCTTGGGAATTTTTAACGAAAGTATGCGGACTTGATAAAGATAGATTGTACGCCACTTATTTTCAGGGAGACGAAAAAGACGGCGTCGCTCCGGATGAGGAGTCCGCGTCGTTATGGAGAAATTGTACCGATATTCCCAAAGATCATGTTCTTCCGTTCGGCAAAAAAGAGAATTTTTGGGAAATGGGGGATGTCGGACCTTGCGGCCCATGCAGCGAAATACATATAGATCTTGGAGTCGATTCTTGCGAAAGAAAACATGAAAAAGATCATATCTGTAGAGTTAACGGCGATTGCAATCGTTTTATGGAAATATGGAATCTTGTTTTTATTCAGTTTAACAGAGCTAAAGATCGAACTCTTTCAAGATTGTCTAAAAACCATGTGGATACAGGTATGGGATTCGAAAGATTGACAGCCGTTTTACAGGGAAAGCTTTCAAATTACGATACCGATTTATTTACGCCTCTTCTTGATAAAATTGAGGAAATAACCGGAGTTAAATATGGATTTTCATCCGAGACTGACGTCGCTATGAGGGTTTGCGCCGATCATATAAAAGCGCTTTCGTTCGCAATAGCAGACGGAGCCGTTCCGGATAAAAAAGGTAGAGGGAGCGTTTTAAGAAGCTTAGCCAGAAGAGCGTCAAGATTTGGAATGCAAAGATTAGGAATGAAGGAACCTTTTCTATATAAGCTCTCCTCAGCCGTGGCGGAAATATATGCGGATATTTTCCCGGAACTTTTTGATAATTTGGCAAAAATTTCGCAAGTATTATTTGAAGAAGAAGAACTTTTTATAAAAACTTTAGAGCAAGGTCTCGTAAGATTTAACGAGTTGGTTGAAAAGAGCAAAGGCTCTTCGGTTTTGAATGGTTTTGAAGCCTATAGACTGTATCACCAAGACGGGTTCCCTAAAGATTTGATATTGCAAATGGCTTCCGAGAAACATATGACTATAGACGAGAACGCTTGGAATCAGGCAGAGCTGGAACATAAGGAACGTTCCAAAAGCGAAAGTAAGGAACTTTTTCTCGAACCTCAACTTATCGCAGATTTGCCTGTTACTGCGTTTAAAGGATATTGGGAAGATAAAGATGCCATGTGTGACGGCACTAAATTTAACGTGAAGCCGTTAAGACTTTTGGATAATAAATTTTTAGTTTTAGATTCTACTCCTTTTTACGCTCAGTCAGGAGGACAAATAGGGGATATTGGCACTATAACCGGAGAAGGATTCTTATTTGAAGTAAACGATACGAAAAAACTTGGAGATTTTATTATTCATTGCGGGACTTTGAAAGAAGGAGACGCAGAGAATCTTCCTGAGACAGCTTTAGCCGAAGTAGATTATTTAAGAAGGAAATCTTTATCGGCAGCTCATACGGCTACTCATTTGCTTCACTGGGCTTTAAAAGAAGTTTTAGGAGCCCATGTCAATCAGAAAGGTTCCGAGGTTTCTCCTGATTATTTGAGGTTCGATATTTCTCATCCTAAACAGATTTCTCAGGATGAATTAAATAGAGCGGAACTTCTCGTAAACGAAAAGATTAGAGATAATCAAGCGGTAAATATTTATTGGAAAGATCTTGACGAAGCTAAAAAAGACGGAGCAACGGCTTTATTTGGAGAAAAATATTCAAAAGTAGTGAGAGTTATAGATATTGGGAACTATTCGAAGGAGCTTTGCGGCGGAACTCATTGTAAAAGAACGGGTGATATAGGTTCGTTTAGAATCCTTTCGGAATCTTCTTCCGAGGCCGGCGTAAGAAGGATAGAGGCGGCGACCGGTTCTAAAGTTTTACGTTATGCCTTCGCAGAAAGAAATATTATAAAGAATCTTTCTAAATTGCTGGCTTGTAATTCGGACGATATTTTTATAAGAGTAGAGTCTTTAAACGCTCAAATAAAGGAATTAAAAAAGTTGCGTCAGGCCGAAGAAAAAAAAGATTTAGGAGATCTTTCGCGCGGTTTGTATGAGTCTGGCGAAAAAATTGGAAGCATTACGCTTATCGTTAAAAAACTCTCTGGATTATCAGCCGAGTCTTTAGGCTTTGCGGCAGATGATATAAGAAGCAGAGATTCCGCGGTCGGAGCGCTCGTTTCAGAATGTTCAGACGCGATAAACGTCGTAGGCTTCGCTTCAAAAAATATTGCCGGCAAGGATAAAATTAATATGGGCAATTATGTTAAGGAATGTTGTAGAAAACTTGGCGGCGGAGGCGGAGGACGTTTCGATTTCGCTAAAGGAGGCGGAAGGGACGCTTCTAAAATAGATAGAGTATTAGAGGATATTAAAGAAAAAATAAAGTCGGATTTGTTAAAAATAATATAATGTTATTTATAAACGCGGGGACTTATAATCTTATAGATTGAACTAAATCATAACTATTAGGCAAAAAACGAACGGCAAAAGCATCCGTTTCGTTTCAAAAAATTTTAAGAACGTCAAAAAACTACAAATTATTACGGGAATAATCGCGCATAGCTTGATATTTTCGTTTTCATAGAATAAGCTTAAAGTATTTGCTTTTCTTTTCAGTTCTTCCTTTACGCCAATAAAGGAAGAACTTTTTTTTATAATAAATCCGATTCATAATATAATATTCTTGTCTATTTTTTTGTTTAATGATTTTTCTTTATTTTTCTTCCCTTTGTAATAAACTCCAATACGATTTTCCGGTTCTATTTTTAGTGAAAAAACGTTAGGATTTTATTCTTTTGAATAAGCTACTCTAGCGCGCTGAAGAGAACAATTCATTCTATTATTAGCGAGGGAAGCGTAATGACAAATCCAAACGGCTATGGAAGGGGGTAGTGCGGCTGTCAGGAAACAGGCGAAGACTTTTCGCGATCGGACAATGCGTTGCCTGGAATTGAAAGGACAGCCGGTCTTAAAATGTTTATGGGCTATGACAAGACGAAAAAAAGCGCTTATGGCTTTGCTGGGTACAATCGAGAGCCTACCCGGATTTAGGAGAATGCGCGCTAGGAGAAATATATAAAATTTGGCTGGAACGCGAAAAGGAAAAAATGTCCGCGTCGTCTCTCGCAGACATAAAGCGACTGATAATTATTCTTCTCATAGAGACAAGCGTCAAAAATTTATTTTCTAAGTTATACTTATTCCTATCTCATCCCTCATGAATTAATGACACGGGCCCTATCAATGCGGCTTGCAAGGCGTTGGAATCTTACAATCTATAAGTCCTTCGTATATAAATAAAAAAACTGCGAGCCATATGGCTCGCAGTTTTTTCGCTAAACTTTAAGTTTAGAATTTGACTTTGAATTCAGTCATGAGCTGGATTCCGTTCCAATCATAAGGATTGTTAACGATCTCTCCGGTGCTGGGCGTTACTCTATCATAGATATCCGCGCTGTCGCTGGTGGAGAAGAACTGGAGGTTAAGCCCCCATTCTGTGTTCTGGCTGAGCTTATAGTCAAATCCTATGTAAGGTACGCTCTGAGTCGTATCGATATTGGTATAATCGTGACTTCCGGTCCAGAATGCATAATCTGCATGTATACCGGCGGGATCATAGTGACCTTTGATGGTGGTATGATCATATCCGATTTTACCGGTGAATCTCTCGTTGAAAGGATAGGAAAGTCCGATATGGAATCCGCTTACGTCGAGATCGATATAGTTCTGAGCCGCAGCTGTGCCGAATCCATAGTCGGTCATAGTCCAAGTGACAGGATTGAACCATAACTGGCCGATACTTAGATTGGTGTCTCTCTTAAAGTTCTGACTATAGTAGCTAAGTTCTACGCCCAGATTATTCTGGAATTTATAGTTTACGCCTATATCAAAACTTGTGACTTTACCTTTGGTATCGTCTAAATTCGTAACTGAAACAGGTCTGCTAAGATAAGATAGATCCGTATAGTACAGATAATCCATGTTTACGATGTTTCCGGCAAGAGGAGTAAATATGGAATCTATAAATCCGGGCTCATATCCGGCAAAATAACCGCCGAGTAAGGAAGGATGAGACGTTACGGTATCGCATACGCTATTCTCGACTTGTTCGTAAGTTTTGTAGGTGACCCATGCTTTACCTCTGTCATCTTTGAAGCGATAAGTGAGCTTGAAGTCCCAACCTTCTCTGTTGTTGGTGTAAACGTCGCTGTCATGGAGCTGATACATATTAGGATAATATGAGAAATTAGGAAGTCTCCACATCGAATTTACGTTTACTGGGTAACGCAGAGTGAAAGGATCATAGTTAGGCTCGACTGACTTGTAAGTGATGTCTAAGTCTAAAGTATCGTCAAAGAAGGTCGCGCCTAAACCGGCTCTGAGAGCTCCGCCTGTAGTAGAGAAGTCGGAGTTATCGTTAGGTTTGTAGTTTGAGGACGCATATTCGACGAAGAATCTGGGTTTAATTTTGCTGTCTTCCCAAGTGTAATCGAAATGAGCCGACCAGTTAGTGGTTGACTGAGGACCATATAAGGAAGCTCCGTCAGGATTCATGAATACCGGAGGAATATTTCCGCCTAGCCAATTGTTATAACCGTAATCTAATGGGCTGACCCACTGCATTCCGCCCTGAAGTATACCGTAACCAAGACCAAAACCGGTGTAGTTGGTTCCGTCGTTCATGGCTCTTAAATAACCGAGCTTGAAGTTTCCGCCTTTGAATCTCCAGCCGACGTCAATACCGTAAGCGTAAGTATTGTATCCGTCTCCTTCAGTAAGTCCTACCGAGTAATTATTGTCGACAGAGGGAGCCGCGTTAGCGTCAGGAAGAGACGTATAGAAAACTTCCCAGTCCATATCGCTGAGGAAATGAGTCGTTCCGTTTATTCTTATGCCATAGTTGGGTATGTAAGAGGCGCCGTTTATATTAGGATTAGGCTGTCCCGCGAAGAGAATGGAATCCATATTAAGCTCTCCGAAGGAACCTACCGTTAATTTGATTCCGGTGGGTTTGTGTTTTACCCAGAAATTATCGAGAGTTACAGCCGTAAGCAGAGACTGAGCGTTTCCTGTCGCCATTGTAAGGTTGTAGTTGCCCTGACCTGCGAAAACGTTCGACATATAGGGCTGCTGTACTCCGTAGAATGAATTGACTATAGGATCGCCGACCGCGGTGTATGCCGCTAATTCGAGACCTGCGTCGATGTCGTCGCTGACTTTAGCGTTAATGCCGAGTTTAGCTACCGCAGATATTCCGGTTCCGTTGGTAAGAGGTCTTCCGGTTCTGTAGTCCATAGTAGGAAGAAGACCATGCTGACCCATAGTTAAATTAGCTCCTGAGACTGAACCTGCCAGAGCTTCCGGAGCCTGTCCATCTTCAACCCAAGCCCATCCGTTGAATGTTCTGAAGTGACTGTCGCTGGTAAAACCTTGAGTCGTAAATATAGCGTCTAATTCGCCGTAGAAAGTTATTCTTTCAAGTTCCGTAACTCTTTTGTCCAAATCTGCGACTGAGTCTTCAAGATTGGTTACTCTTACTCCGAGAGCGTCTAATTCTGACTTGAGCTGATTTACAAGCTGTCTGAGCTCTTCGAGTTCCGCCTTTGTCGCAAAGGTGGCATGCTCCTGATCGTTTTTAGCAAGGAATCTTGCTACTACCATAGCCATTTCATAGCGGGTAGCGGCTCTGTCGCCTTTGAAAGTGCCGTCGGGATAACCTTCGACAAGTCCGCTTGCCGCTAGGTTAGCTACTGCGTCTCTCGCCCAATGTTCTTCCGGAACATCAGGAAAAACTGGAGCGGCAAAGGCCGGAGCCGTAAAGCAGAATACTGCCGCTGCCGCCAGAAGAACTGATAATTTCTTCATTCTTTTTTTCCTCCAAAATTTTATTCGCTCTTTATTTTAGAGGAATTTAAAAAATTAAAAAAGTGACCGTGTTTTCTTTTTTTTATTTTAAATCCCTTTTGAAATAATTGAGCGGTATCGGCCGATATTTAACGGCCAAACGCGCTTTGGCGTTATAGTACATGGAAATTCTTGCTTTTTTTGCTTTATCCTTCTTTAAATTATGTTAAATTTTTGTAAATTCAATTATTAATATGTTTTAAGCGTTTCTTTTATGCCGTCTTGAAGCGAAGTTGCGGCTTCCCATTGCAGTTCTCTTTTTGCCTTGGAACAATCAAGGGCTATTCGAAAAACTTCTCCGGGACGTTCCGGTCTGTATTCGGCTTTTTCGTTCGGATTTATAAGTTCTTTTAGACAAGCGTATATTTCGTTCACGGAAGTTTCTTTTCCGGTTCCTATATTGTAAATTTCTCCCTCGCCTCTGTTTAGCGATAAAAGATTTGCTTCTACTACGTCTTTTACGAAAACGAAATCTCTGGTTTGTTGCCCGTTTCCGAATATTACGGGTGTTTTCCCCTGCGTTATTTTTCCCATAAATATGGCTATTACTCCGGCTTCTCCCATAGGATCTTGTCTGTTCCCGTAAACGTTAGCATATCTCAAAATAGTATATTTCAAATTATATAATTTAGAAAAGTATTCTATATATTTTTCCAAACAGTATTTGCTTGTTCCATACGGAGCCATGGGGTTTACCGGATGTTTTTCGTCGGCAGGCAGATATTTTGGCTCTCCGTATATTGCTCCTCCGGTCGACGAATATATAAGTTTGCCTGAACGGTATTTGACTATCGCGTTGAGAAGATTGATCCCTCCGATAATATTTATCTGAGCGTCTAAAATAGGGTCTGAAACGGATTTTCTTACGTCTATTTGAGCTGCAAGGTGATATACCGCTTCAAATTTATGCTTTTCAAAAATATCTTCGAGATTTTCGCATATGTCTCTTCGGTAAAAAATTGCTTTTTTATTGATATTTTTAACTTTTCCGGTTGAAAGATTATCTATTATTACTGTTTCGTAACCGCATGAAATAAGTCTGTCGGCTATATTAGAACCTATAAATCCGGCCCCTCCGGTAACTAGTATGGCCATTTTGAGTCTCCTTTTTTTAAATTAAAAAAGATATAGAAAATTATTTGGTTTTATCTATCTTTTTGTATCGCTGACCTGAAACGTTCAAAATGAGAATCGTAATAAACTGTCAAATGTCAGTATATCACAGAACCGTTTAAATGCCAAGCGTACTTTGGCGGCGGATTTTTATAAGTTCTTTAGATATTGCTAAAGCCGTTTTTTAATTTTAAAATTATTTTTCTTTTTAAGTTTAATTTATTAATTAAGAAGGCGTTTATATATTTAAAATAGAAAAATAATTTTTATAAAATAAAAAGCTAGAGGGTGCAAAATGAATTACGGAAAACTATTTTGTTGCTTAGCCGCGTGTTTTTTTGCTGTTTTTATCGTTTCCTGTTCTTCCGATAGATTGTCTTCCGGCAAAGAGTTGGTTTTATGGACCGATATGACAGAGTCCCAATCTCTTAAAGCCGCCGCGGAGCGTTTTAAAGAGAAAGAAGGCTGGAACGTTAGGATAGTCAGAGTTCCTTTTGAAGAAATGCGTCCTAAATTTCAGACGGCCGGACCCGTAAGAAAAGGGCCCGACGTTATAACCGGTCCTCATGATTGGGTCGGAAATTTTGCGGTTGCCGGATTGATCGCTCCAATTGAGATTTCTGATGAGAAACGGAAAGAATTTTTGTCCGTTCCTTTAAAGGCTCTTTCTTACGGAGGAAAGCTCTATGGTCTGCCTATTTCTATAGAGGCGGCGGGTTTGATATATAATAAGGAGTTTATTAAAAAAGCTCCCGAAGTCATGGAAGATTTAATCGTAATTTCTCAGCATGCTAATCAGGGCAATTTAAGCGAATTGCGGGGAACTAAATATGACGAATATATAAATTATGAAGCTTGCGCAGGCAAAAAATTAACGGGTTTTCTTTACGAAGTTGAAGATTTTTATTTCACCTGGGCTTTTTTTGGAGGATATGGAGCTTATATTTTTAAAGATACTCCTCAAGGTTTGGATCCCGAGGATAACGGGCTAGGTTCGCCGGAAGCCGTAAAAGCCGTTGAATTTATATGCGATTTAGATCGCAAATATAAATTAATACCTCAAGGAATGAGTAAAGATATTGCGAACGCCAGATTTATGGAAAATTCGCTTTTGTTTACCTTTAACGGTCCTTGGGCTCTTGCCGATTATAAAAAGAGAGATATCGACTATGGCTTTAGCCCTCTTCCTAAACTTGACAATGGGAAAAACCCGGCGGTATTTGTCGGAGTTCAGGGAATTTATCTCAATAGCAAATCCGTTAATAAAGAAATGGCGGTAAAATTTATGGAGGAGGTTTGCGGCAGGGAAGGAGAGGTTAATATATATATGGAAGGCGGAAGAATTCCGTCCAGATACGACGCTCAACAAGATTCGAGATTAGCGTATATTCCCGTTTTAAAAAGCGAAAGCAAAGTTGGCGGGTATTCTTCGTTTTCATATGCAGCTGATATTTCTATGGAGGAAAACGATATTTTAAAAGGAGTTTTAGATTCTGCTGCCATAGGCTCTCCAATGCCTAATATTCCTCAGATGAACGCGGTGTGGCAGCCTATGAAGGAGTCGGTTCAGCTTATTTTTAGAGGCAAGGAACCTGCGGAAAAATCGCTTAAGGAAGCTTCGGCAAGAATTACAAAAGATGTGAAAGGCATGATGGAGTAAATTTATGAATAAAAAATGTGATATCTACCCCTACTTTTATATAGCTCCGGCGGTTTTTTTCGTGTTCTTAATAGTGCTTTTCCCTAATATTTACAGCGTAGTCCTTTCGTTTACTAATTATAGTCTTTTTCATTTTGAACATTATGATTTCGTAGGGTTGAAAAATTACGCGAAAATTTTGGGAAGCGCCGAGGTTAAAACTTTTCTGTCCGTTTTTTGGTGGACCTTGGTATGGTCGTTTTGTAGCGTTTTTGGCCAGTTCGTCATTGGTTTGGCTCTCGCTTTAGTCCTTAATAAAAAAGGTTTAAAAGGCAGTAATTTTTATAGGACTCTTTTGATTATTCCTTGGGCGGTTCCAAGTTTTATAACCGTGCTTATGTGGACCGGATTGCTGAATACTGATTACGGTTCGATAAATAATATGATTTCTCATATTCCATTTCTTACTCCATGCATAACTTTTCTAGTAAATCTTATCAATGGATTCGTCAATATTTTCAATACCGTTTTTTCGTTTTTAGGGCTTAGTCTTTCGCCTTTCGTTATGCCCGCTAACGGAATGATTCCTTGGCTTACGGACGGTCCTTGGGCCAAAACTGCCGTTTTGGTCGTAAATTTATGGCTAGGTTTTCCGTATATGATGTCGATATCTTTAGGAGCTCTTCAGGGAATATCTTCCGAATTATATGAAGCCTCTTCTCTCGACGGAGCTTCTAAAATTACTCAGTTTTTTAAAATTACTCTTCCTCAACTTCGTTCTTCCATGCTTCCGGTGCTGATCACCAGTTTCAGTTTTTCTTTTAATAATTTCGTAGGAATATATTTGCTGACTGCCGGAGGCCCGGCCGTAGGAGGAAGTCAGGCCGGATCTACCGATATTCTTGTAAGCTATACGTATAAGCTTGCTTTTAATCTTTCTCAGTATGGTTTAGCTTGTTCTTACGCCGTATTGATATTCCTTTTGATAGGAAGTCTGAGCGCGATTAATTTTAAAGCTACCGGAGCTTTTAAAGAAAATTAGTTTTGATTTTGTATATGCGTATAGGAGAGTCTATGAATAAAAAAACAAAAGATACTATTTTCAACGTTATAACGCATTTGATTTTAGTTGGCGTTACCGTCGCCGTTTTAATGCCTGTTTTTTGGATCGTCAACGCGTCTCTGCAGGACGTTGGCAATATGTTTTCCGGGCAGAACGTCGATTTTTCAAAAATGTCTTTTGGAAATTATGCCGAGCTGCTTGCCGAATCTGATTTTTTATTGTGGATAAAAAATAGTTTTATAGTATGCGGAACCAGCACTTTATTTTGTCTTATGTGTACTTGCATAGCCGGATACGCGTTTTCGAGGTTTAGATTCGTTGGGAAAAAACAGGGGCTTATGATGATGATTATCATTCAAATGTTTCCCGCCACTATGGCTATGGTAGCTTTATATAAGCTTCTTAACGTGTTCGACGTCGCTACCGGAGGTTTTATAGGATTTAATTTGGCCGGTCTTATTCTTATTTATACCGGAGCTAATATCCCTTTTAATATGTGGTTAATTAAAGGATATATAGACGGAAGCGTTCCTAAGGAACTTGAAGAATCCGCCTACATGGACGGGGCTACTAAGTGGCAGGCATTCGTTAAAATTGTTTTGCCTATTATGGGGCCGATTATGGCTGTTATAGCTATTTTTACGTTCATTGGCTCTTATAACGATTTTCTGATCCCTTCTATCGTTCTGCAAGATTCTTCTCAATATACTCTTGCCGTCGGTCTTAGAGGCTTTATTAGCGGAAAATTCAGTATGAACTGGACGCAATTTGCCGCGGCTTCCGTTTTAGGGTCTTTGCCGATTTTGGTCGTTTTCTTGAGTTTACAGAAATTCCTTGTAGAAGGCTTGACTAAAGGAGCGGTAAAAGGCTAAAATTTTAATTGCGTTTTTAGAATTTTATCTTTACATGGTATTATATTGTCCGTTTTGAAAGGAGTTTTTATGCGTTTTTATTGTAAATCGTGTTTATTAGTCGTAGTTTTACTTACGTTGTTTTCATTTAATTCCGAATACGTATTTTCTCAGGAAAATTCGAAAATAAAAGAGGGGCTGAGTCTTTATTATTCTCGTGATTTTTCCGCCGCAGCCGACGTTTTTAAAAGCGTTCTGGACGAAGACAGAGGAAATTCTCTTGCCGTTATGTATTTAGTAGATTGCGCTAAGCAAGATAAAAAAATTAACGATTATCTTAACGAATATGAAGAAATATCTTTGTCTAATCCGCAAGATCCTTATATAAAATGTTATTTGGGTTTTTTATATTTTTGTAAAAGTCTTCTTGACAGAGACGACGTTTTCGAAGAGGCTGCTAATATGTTCCAAACCGCTCTTAAGCTGGATCCTAATTTGGCTTTGGCGTATAATGGAATGGGCACTATATATTATCAAAAAAGACTTATGCCCAGGGCCAGAAGCTATTTTATGAAAGCCGTTCAACTTTCTGCCGTCGATTCTATGTCTCTTGAAAGATTAGGAGATATATATATGAATGACGATAAGAATTACGGAGCGGCAAAAGGCTATTTTATGGAAATTATAGATATCTATCCTTCATATCCGGACGCTTACTTTTTTTATGCCAGCGCATGTCAAAAAAGCGGCGAAACAGAAACTGCGTTAGAGTACTATAAAAAAGCTGCGGAGCTGGATCCTAACGGGCTCACTCAAGGTTATTACGCTCCGGTTAGAATAGGCGATATATACTATTCTTTGAAAGATTATACTCTTGCGATAGAAGCTTATGAACAGGCTTTAAAAATTAATCCTGAAAATCCTTACGCTTTAAAAATGCTTGACAGAGCAAAAAATCCTTCTAAAGAAGAGGAAACTCAAGAGGAAAAATCAAATTCTTCCGATTCGTCTTCAGATTCGGATGATTAAGACAAACGGAAAAAGGAAATTGGTTTTTGAAAATGATTATTGCGCTTACAGGGTACATTGCGGCAGGTAAAACGTATGTTTCCGCAATTTTCCAAGAATTTGGATTCAAGGCAATATCAGCCGATGTTATATATTCGGAACTGTCGGAGAAGGGCAAGCCTTTATATTGGAGCCTTGTAGAAATATGGGGGAAAGCTATTCTGTCGGAAGACGGAGATATTGACAGAAAAAAACTTGCCGATTTAGTTATGTCGTCTAAAGAGAACCTCGATAAGTTAAACTCTTTAACTCATCCGAAGATTATAAGAGAAATAGAAAGTAGGATTAAGTCTTTCTCCGATTGCGATATTATTCTTGAAGCGCCTTTGCTGGAAGGTTCAGGATTAGAATCTCAGGCGGATCTTATTTGTCTTGTCGACGCGGACGTCGAAGTTAGAAAGAATAGACTGAAGCGTAGAGGATGTTTTTCAGACGAAGAAGCAATGACAAGAATAAAAGCTCAGAAGAAAATTTCCTCTTCTCTTTATGACGAAGTTATTTTGAATAACGGATCATACGACGATTTGCGCAGTCAAATCTTGAGAATCTTAAATAAGCATGGGAGGAATCTATGAGGCTTCAGGATGATAATTGGTGTTTTGCTTGCGGGAAAGAAAATCCGATCGGACTGCGTTTGGAATTTTATGAAGAAGAAAACGCTTTTTGCTGCGAGTTTACGCCCGGCAAAAATTTTCAGGGGTATGAGGGAATTATGCACGGCGGTATAGCGTCTGTAATTTTAGACGAGATTATGGCGCGTTTTCTTATAGACATAAAAAAAATCCCCGTCGTAACGTCGAGGATGGAAGTTCGGTTCAGAAAACCCGTAAGAATAAATTCTACCGTCATGGCTAAAGCTTTATATGATCATTCCGAAAAAAATTTCCATTTTGTCACGGGGGAATTAAGGAGCAAAGAAGGCATCCTTCTTGTAAGCGCAAAAGGAATTTTCGCTCAAATATCTTGATAGTCTATTCAGGGAGTCAAGATATTTGAGCGTTTTACATAACGGCAGAGTTTAAATATATTTTGCAAGTTCATTCGCAGCTCGTTTGCCTTCTTGCAATATCAGACCTTTATTTGCTTGACTATTCGCTATAATCGCCAATATTGCGTCTTCGTTTACGTCTATTATAAACGTATTGTGATTGTCAGATTCTACCGTTATCTCTTTTGGGTGGTTGGATTGAAATCTTTCGTTTGTCATTACGTCTATTGAAGAATACATTTCGCATACGCATGCGCCTATATAATCCGGATCGTTATTGAACTGTCCAATCGCTGAAATTAATAACCCGTCTTTACTAACCAACAGCGCGCCTTGAGCGCCTCTTAGCTTAGATAGTTGTTCCAATATTTTCTCCATTTTTCTCTCCGTATTTTATAAAAATACATTTTATGCAAGAAGCTTGGCTGATTCTATTATTTTTAAATTCCATATTTCTCTGCCTGCGGAAGCGTCTACCAGAGCGACAAATACGCTTCCGTCGCTGAAGAATACGAAAGAATAAATAATGTCTTCCGTTGATATGCAGAATTGCTGTATTGTTTTGCCTCCTGTCATACTCTGAGCAAGATCCAGGTTTTGCAAGGAGAATTCCTTTATAAAGGCTTGTATTGCCTCTACGGTTTTTAAATCTTCCGTTCTTTTTTGAGCAACGTCGCCGTTCTCGTCAAATAAAATAAGTTCGTTGATCGCTTCTATACTTTTAAGTTTGTCGAAAATTTTGTCGGCTATAGAATTGCGTATTTCAACTGAAGACGAAGCGGGAAATTCTTGAATATTTTCGTTTTCTTTAATCCGTTTAAATGAAATTATTCCTCCGTTTAGAGGATATAGCGATATGGCAAAATCGGCTGTGTCTGCAAAAACAGATACTATTTCTTTACTTAACAGTTCTTTCATATCGCTTTTTAGATTGTACAGAAGTTCCGTACCGTAGGCCGAAATGGAGTCGGAACTTTCAGAGTCTGTATTAGTCGATATGATTGCGAAGCCCGATTCGTCGCTTATAATAGTTTGAATTTCATCTTTTGCCATCTCCGCTATAGTTTCTTCCATTGTCATGTAGCTCGCGTCGACGCCTTCGGAATCAGCGGTTTTGATTATTTCTTCCGCTATTTTATTCTGGATTTCATCTAGATGTTTTTCTTTTGCCGAGAGTTCCGGGATTTCTATTTCATTTCCATACTGAAAGCCTGCTTTTATCGTTTCAGGAATAAGAAAATCTTCCTCTTCTTCTATATCTTCTTCTACGTTTAGCAATTCGTCCGAAACGTCTGATTTTTCGTCCTCTTCAGCTTGTTCCCCGTCCGATTGTTTTATCTCTTCTTGGTTCGTTTCTCCGCCGTCTTGCATATCGATAGGTTCGTCTTCTATTTCAGCCGAGAAGATAGCTTCTGATATAACTTCTTCTATAAGAGCTTCTTCGTCTTCTATGTAAAGCATATCTTTCTCTTCTTCGTTTATAAGGGACGTATGGGCATATACGTTTGTGCCTTCAAGTTTAGAGATAAGTTCTTCTCGTTTATTTTTAAAAAAGTAATCCGATATGGTGGTCTTCAGATTTATATTTGTCATCGGACCGAATTGTTCAATAGCGTCTAATGCGCTTTTGATTTTTATTTTTTCTAATATATCAATCAAAACGTCGGAAGTTTGTTCTACGGAGTCTATTATAGAGATGTCTTCAGCTATGTTAGCTAGGAATAGATTTAAGTTTACGTCTGTTTTAGAGTCGGTTATAAGGATTGTTTTGTCCGCTTCGTAAAACTTCGCTCTTTTCGCGAATAGATATATGTCTTCATAAGCTAGAGGACTTTCTTTTATCGCTATATAAATCAATTTACCGAAATGACTTACGAAAATATCGCTGTTGGATAAATCGTTTTCTTGTCTGATCGATATATTGCCTTGGGCTATGCCTAAATTTAATAAGGTATATCCGACATACAGAGACAGCCAGTAATTTTTCTTTACGAATTTTTCGCCTTCGGCAGTTATTGATAATATTTGCTCTATTCTTTCCTCCATAAATGTTTTTCCGCAAAACGGACACTGCATTCCTCTTGACGAGGCGTCTTGAATGGATTCTATATCTTTGACTCTACTGATTTGATGTCCGGTTTTACGACAATATACGTAGAAATTTTTGCTGACAAGGTTTAAGTTTATAAATTTATCTATAGTCGAAAATATATCAGTTTGAGGAAAGTTTTCGGCTATATGATCCATCAATTTTTCGCCCGAACCTATTAAGCGTAGAATACTTCTTATCTGTTTGTCTTTTAGAGCTTCAATGGTAGTAGAATCTGAAGTTCCGCCAAATGATTTTTCCGAGCTGTCGCTGTCTATTACGTTGAATCTTTCGTTAGGAAACAGAAATTGACGCCATCTTAAATTTTCAGCGTCGTAACCATGAGCTATTATTGTCTTTTTTACGCTTGACTTAAAATTTTCAAATATTTTTTTTTCTTTTACGTCGTTTGCAAAACACCCGACTTCTATATGTTTATGATGCTGAGGTATAAAAATGTAGAGGATGCATCCGCTTACGTTATCTTTAAATAATTCCCAGGCGTTTGCCGCATAATTAAGGCATACTATGTTAAGTTTATCTTTTATTACGTCGTCCGCTCCTTCGAGAATTGCGCTATATTCTTTTGATAGAGATTTTATAATATTTTTTCTTTCTTTTCTGTCTATTGTAACAGGTAATATCTGTTTATAAAATTCCATTAATTCACCTCTTAAAACTGATTGAATTTTTTTTAAGGTATGGAACTCTTAGTCTATGAATTCCCTTGTTGCCTAGAGGAGGAGTAGTCATGCAAACGTAGTTTGCATCAATATTTATTTAATAAGATTTTTGAGCTTGTCCAGTTCTTTGTTTATTTTTACTTGCATTTTATCGTTATTTGTTTTTATTGCTATTTGTATGGCTTTTTCAAGTTGTTTTTTACATTCCGGATACATTTTTTTCTTTTTATATGTTAAAGAAAGATTGAACATTGCCGATAGATCCAGCGGATCAAGCTCCAACGTTTTTAGATATGCGTTTATAACTTCGTCATACCGCGACGCTTTATTATACGCTACTCCAAGGTTGAAGTAAGTTCTGTGATCGTTAGGATTTATGCTTATAGCGATTTGATATTCTTTTATCGCTTCTTCAAGTTTATTCGAAGCCGCGTAAGCTATGCCTAGATGACTGTGCGCCTCAAAGTTATTTGGATTTACCGCTATCGCTTTAGAAAGATTTTCAGTCGCTTCCTCATAGTTTTGTTTTTGTAGAAATATTATTCCTAATTTAGCGTAACTTTCGTCGTCCGCAGGATTTACGGCCACCGCTTTTTCATATGAAGCCACCGCTTCGTTCAGCATACCTTTTTGATAATATACAAGTCCTCCATGACTGTATGGTAGCGACATTTCAGGAGCTACTAAAGCCGCTTCTCTAAAAAATGAAAGGGCTTCGTCCAGCTTGCCTCTCCACATAAGAGCGTCGCCCGTACCAATGAGAGCTTCAGGATATTTGGGATCAAGAGCAAGAGCATTTTTGTATGCTGAGGCGGCTAAATCCCATTTAGATTTCTTTTGGAAAGAATCTCCTAGTTTAACGTAAAGCTCAGGATTTGGAGCTAACGATAAAGCTTTTTCAAAAGAACCTGCCGCGAGTTCCAAATCTCCCCTCTTAAGATAAGCTTCTCCGACTCTTATTAGAATTTCGGCGTCTGTGTCGTTTATTATCAATGCTCTCTGATATTGCTCTATAGCTAAATCTACGTTATTTTGTCTCCAATATAAGTCGCCTAAAATTAATAACGCCTCATAATTATTAGGTTCTTTTTGTACAAAATGAGATATTTGATCAAGAATTTCTTCAAAGTTCCCAATTTCTAAACAACATTTAGCTTTAGCGAGCAAAGCTTCTACTCTGGACGGATCTTCCTCAATTACCTTGTCAAATTCTAAAGAGGCTTCTTCCAGTTTATTTTGCTTCAATAGCAATCTTCCGATATTCCAGTGAATTTCCGGAGTTTCTCCTACGGATTTCATAAGATTTCTGAATTTTTTTTCTGCGGCCTCATATTCTCCGTTCTCTCCAAGAGCGGTTGCCAAACAGTATTCTACTTCGTCGCTAGAGCCGTATTCTAAACTTCTGTTGAAAATGGCCAGAGCCTCGGAAAATCTGCCTAAATCCAGCATTAAGCTTCCTAAGCGAAATAATAGTCTGCCGCCTTCCTGAGCCGATTCCGGATGAGAAAGCGCTTCTTTATAATGGAAAATAGCGTCCGAATACATTTCCATAGCTGCGGCTGCGTCGGCATAGTCTCTTTGGAATATCCAACTGTCCGGATTTATGGCTACGGCGTATCCCAGAGCGTCTAATGCCTCTCTTTTTTTGCCTAATATTGAATATGCGATTCCTATATAATGATAAATAAGACCGTTATTGGCATCTGATTTTAGAGCTATGGTAAATTCGTCGATAGCCATTTGATATTGCCCTTGCTCAAAATATAAAATTCCTAGAGTATAATTTAAAATATAATTTGAAGGAGCTAGAGAGAGCGCTTTTTTAGTTACTTCTATCGACTTGTCCAGCATTTTCAGACTATAATATAAGTTGCCTAGTTCTTCCAGGTACTGAATGCTCTTTGGACTGATTTCCAGCGCTTTTTCCGTATAGAAAACAGCGTTTGTTAAATCTCCTGCGTTCTTATAAGCTATGGCCGTTATATAAAAATATTCGCAGTTGTCTTTATTTAAAGATACCGCGCTGGAAAGGCTTTCAATCGCTTGAACGTATTCGCCGGTTTTCATTAAGCATATGCCTTTTCTATAATACGGTTCATGAATATAAGGATTTAAGACTATGCAGGAATTATAAGCGTCTGCCGCAAGAGACCATAATTGCTGTTGTTCGTATATTTTGCCAAGTTCAAAAAAAGCGATGTCCGAAGGTTTGATAGAGATGGATCTTCTTAAGTATCGTATAGCTAGATCTTTATTTCCCATTTTGGAATAAAGACACCCGCAAAATCTATACAGGAAGTGGCTTGTTTTATTTGTTTCCAGAGCCGTTTTGTATGCTTCCAGAGCTTCTTCAAGACGTCCCATAAGTTCGTATGTGTCGCCTATAAGCTTATAAACATGTCCTGAAGCTCCGAATTCTATAGCTTGTTGGAATTGATTATTTGCTAAATCTACTTTGCCCTGTTTTAAATACGCGATTCCAAGTTCGGTATGTACGCGTTTATTTTCAGGAGCATACGTTATAGCCTTTTGAAATTTTTTAATTGCCTGTTCGTATTTTCCAAGCCTTGATAGAGAATGCCCCATTTCTATATAAACGTCGCTCATCTCCGGATCTATGTCTATCGCTTTTTGAAAAGCTCGATTTGCCGCGGTGGAATCTCCAAGTCTATTGCAAACTTTTCCGAATTCAAAGTAAACCGTTGAATTTTTGTCGTCGAGACTTATGGAAATATTGAATTCTTCTATCGCTTTAGAAAGCTGTCCGCTTCTACTGTACGCCACACCCAGATATTGCCTGATTTGCGAATCGTTTGGATCTAAGTCTATGGCTCTCGTAAATTCTCCTATAGCCGCGCTTAATTCGTTAGTATTCAGATAAGCTATGCCGAGATTATTATGGGCGTAAGGATCGTTAGGATCTATTTTTATAGATTGTTTGTAAGCGTCTATTGTTTCGTTCCACCTGCCTAAAGCCGCGTAGACCCGGCCTAGATTATAGTATGAGGCCGCGTTGTCGGGAGAAAGACTCACTGCCAATTTAAATTGTTTAAGAGCAGGTTCCAGCTCGTTTTTCATGAAATATATGGAACCTAAAGCCAGGCATATCGGGGCATAAGACGGATTCAAATGCATAGCTTTTGTAAGTTCGTCTATCGCTACTTCATATTTTTTTAGTTTTGACGCGATAAGGCCTAGATGATAATGGGCCTGCATATTTTCAGAGTCTATAGCGGTTACTTTTTCCAGTTCTTCTTGCGCTAGTTCATATTTTCCCTGACGGTAATAAGCTATTCCAAGATTTAGCCTGGCTTCCGAATCTTCGGGATCTTCCGTTACCGCTTTTTGAAAATCGTCCACTCTTTGAAGTCTGTTCAGTTCTTGCCTTATTCTCCGTTCTCCTTTGCTGTCATGGAGATTTTGAACGATATTTAAAGCTATTTGAAGTTCCGTTATCGCCTTTGCTTTCATGCCGGTTTTTTCAAAGGCTAGACCTAAACTGAAATGTATTCTATGGTAGTCCGGGTTTATTGATAAGGCTTCTTGCCATTCTTTAATAGCCAAATCCGTATTGCCTTGTCTGGAATATATGGTTCCTAATTCATAATGAGCCAGGCAGTTATCCGGATTTAAGGCAAGGCTTTTTTTGAATTCTTCTTCGGCTTTGTCGATATTGTTTTTATTTAAATATTCAGTGCCTTTTTTATAATGATTTTGCGCTTTTTCCAAATCTTTACCGTTGAACGTTTCCGGAGTAACATCTTGTTTTGCCATATGAATACCTCTGTTTAAATCTTGTTTTGAAAAGTTAGGCGTAAGCCGGCACATTTTTAAGACAGTTAGCCGTATATAGTAATTTAATATATAAAATGCAATTTTGACATTCGCCTTATTTATCCTTCAGCAGTCGCTTTCAATAAGCCGTTACAGCGGTTTCATAAGCTTTTAGATTAAATTTTAATCCGCTTGCCGGAATGTTTGTTCTCCTGTGATACGCTTAACGCCTATTGAATCTCGTCGGTTTTTCCTAAAAGCCATTCGATTTGTTCTGTAGAAAATATGCTTTTTTGAACTGAAATAACGCGATTTATCGAGTTTTTGGCAAGTTCTATGAGTTCGTCGAGCCGTTCTTTGGAAAAAGGCTTACGTTCGGCGCATCCCTGCACTTCGATAAATTGACTTTTTGAATTCATAACGATATTCATATCTACTTCTGCTTCGCTGTCTTCGGCGTATTCGAGATCCGACAGGACTTCGCCTTTGACTATTCCTACGCTTATTGCGCCTATAAAATCGGATATGGGAGACGTTTTTATAAGTCCTTTTTCATGCCAATTGACAAAAGCTAGAGCCAGAGCCGCCATGGCTCCGTTGATGGCCGTAGTCCTAGTACCGCCGTCAGCTTCTATGACGTCGCAGTCTATAATTATTGTTTTTTCGCCTAATTTGTCAAGATCGACTGCGCTTCTTAATGATCTTCCTATTAATCGCTGAATTTCTTTAGTTCTTCCTGAAGACAAGTGTTTTTCTCTTGAGATTCTGGTCTTTGAGCATTTAGGAAGCATTCCATATTCGGCTGTCAGCCATCCTTTTCCGCTTCCTTTCATCCAAGACGGAACGTTGGATTCTATGGACACGGAACATATTACTCTGGTTCTTTGGGTTTCGGCCAACACGCATCCTTCGGCAGATGAAGTAAAATTAGGAGTTAGTTTTATAGCTCTTTCTTCGTCGTTATTGCGGCCTGATATTCTAGTCATATTTAACTGTCTCTCTTCTGCGGCTGATTGATTTTTTTACTCCAAAATATGCCGGCTTCTTTTTTCTTTTTAGCTTTCATTTTATCTGTCTCGCTTATAACGTCTCCTTTTACTTCTCCGGTAAATACGATTTTGATTTCCGGAATTATTTCCGAGGCGGATATTACTTTTAGATCTATTTTATGAGACGAAAGCAGACTGCGTATATGCGTTCTCAGAGCGGGATCCGTTATAATTGACGGAGGAGTTTCGAGATTGTCCGAAACTTCTTTTATTAATTTTATAAGTTTGTTTTCTTGTTCCTCGGTAAGTCTCATGTAAGAGCCTCCGAGAGCGTCGGTCACAAGCAGTTTCAACTGGTTTTCCAGCTCTTCGCCGAACGTGATCGCGCGCATATAGCCGTCTGTGTCCACTGCGTTCCAGCATATTTGAGCGGCAAGAGCTTGTCTGACGTAGTCGACCATTCTTGAAGTAGAACTGAGTTCGTCTGAATGTTCTCCTATTACTTCCATTATAGTAATTAAATCTGAAAGAGAAATATTTTCTTCCAGGAGCGATAAAAAGATTTTTCTTATATTTCTTATAGAAGGTATATTTTCTAGAAATTCTTCGACTAATACCGGATGCGTCGAAGAAAAATCGGCGAGAAGGTTATAAGTCTCTTGAAGACCTAAAATTTTACTGGCATTTTTTGATATAGTGTCCGATATATGAGTTAAAATTACGTTTAAAGGTCCCTGAACAAGACATCCCGCTTGTTCCGCGGAAGCCCTGTCTTTAGTCTCAATCCATTTCGCCGCCATTCTGTAAGTAGGCTCCGTTACGGACCATCCTGTTATTTTTTGCAGATCTTCCTGGGAACCTATGGCTATCATTCTGTCTAAGTAAAGCTCGAAAGAAGCCACCGGAGATTCTCTTACTTTTATCGTATAGGCGTTAGGAGGCATCAACATGTTATCTTTAACGTTGATTCCCGGCACTATAAAACCCAGCGAAGGGGCCAAATCCTCTCTGATCGCGTTTAGGCGTTCCAGAAGAGGAGCGCCGTTAATCGGATCTATTAAAGGCAATAGAGCGGCTCCTATCTCAATCGTAATTTCATGTCTTGCCAACAATCTGTCTGAAAGTATATCCGGAGCTCCGTCAAACGTAATTTGAACGTCTCCTTCGACGTTCCAACCGTCGTTTGTCAGCTTTATTAAAGCTTTTTGGATTTCAGCCTGCAGAACGGAACCTGCTCCGGCATACAGCAAAGCGAATTGCCCTTTTTTTGTTAGCTTAATATAAGTTTGAGCTCCTCTTTCGCCTTTTAGCCAAGGAAGAAATTCAGTTTTCATATTTTCCGTAGAAAATACTTTTATCGGGACGTCTTGTTCTTCAGTCTTTCCCGGCATATTTTTCTTTTTCATTTATTCGGCCTCTTTCGTCTATTTGTTAAAATATGGTTCTTTCCAGGTTACGCAAGCGGGAACGTTTTTAGGCTTATCGGCATTATAAGCTTTTTGTATGGACATATAAAACGCTAGTTCTTGAATTACCGTGATCATAAGAAGATCTCTTACTTGTTCTGATAATCCGCTTTTTAACTCGACTACAAAGTCAGAATTTCCAAGTCTTTGATCGGCGTTTTCGCATAAAATTAATCTATGGCTCTTCGTCGCCGCTAATTCTCCTGTTATAAATCCTTCCGCTTTTCTCATGGACTCGCTTGCAAATATAATGGTAAGAGTGTTCTGAGTAGCATGAGCGGCGCCTCCGTATCTTATCTGATTAGCGTAATCGGTTACCGATGGAATAGCCGCCATTTTAGTTATTAGAGCGGCTCCTTCTTTTGCATGCCCATAAAACATGCCGTTCCCGATTACCAAAATATTCGTCGGTTTGACGGCCGTTATTCTTTGAGTTTCCGTTTGATATTTTTTGAATTGAAATTTGTCCGGAAGAGCTCTTAATTCATTATACAGCGTCATGTTTTTCATAAGGAAAGACGTCAAATATTTGAAGGCTAGAATTGAAGCCGTATAAACTCTCGTTTCCACTGCGCTTTCTTCCGCGGCAAAATCTAACGTTAACAGTTTATCGGCGTAAGAGCAAGCTTCTCCTGATGTCGAAGGGGTTATAAGAAGATTTTTAACGTTAGGGTGCTTGTTAAGTTTCTGCATGGCCCATATGGTTTCCGAAGAAGCTCCGCTTCTGGAAAAAAAGACTGCTAAGGTTTTCTTTCTTTCTTCAAAAGGAAGTCTCAATCCGTAGAACAATTCGGAAGAGGGAAAGCAGGAAGAGGATACTCCGGTTAAATCTAAAAAAAAGCGCGAACACACTACGGCCGCGTTGAAAGAACTTCCGGCCCCTATAAATACAAGCTGGTTAAAACCTTCTTTTAAGAACCAAGATATGATTTCCTGCTGTTTTTGATCTATTATTTGCAGGGTTTTTTTCCATATTTCTCCTTGAGTGGAGATTTCGTTTAACGTCAATGCGCCTTTTTGATGTAACATTTTCCCTCCGCTTTTTATTCGTTTATTTTATTAGCGCGTTATTTGGTTCGATTTTCGTTGCCGTTTGAGACGAGTAAAGCCCGTTATGCCGTCTTCTGTTATATTTACGTTTCCCTGGCGTTTGTTTCTGCTTTGTTCGCTTTGTTCTAAAGTTTGTATGCCTTGGCGTCTCAGCATCATTTGATACGCTTCGCTGTCAGACGGTATGGAAATGGGAGCGGGCGGAGTAAGCCTGCCTGTTTCCGACTTAACGTCTGATTTAGAAAAATCTTTTAGAGGAGCGTCTTTTCTCAGCCTCAAGTCTGGCAGATGACCTGTTTTGCCGCTTCTCATTCTTTTCCCTGCGGTTTTTTGCAAGCTTTGATTTAAAAGATCCTGATAACTTCCGGCTTCGGCTGTGGTCTGACGCTTTTGCTCGACGATTGAGTAAGCTGCCATAAGATTATCGCCTGAGGCGCGTTTTTTATCTTCTTCGCTTTTATTCTTGCCGGCTTGAGCGGCGGATTCCTGAAGAAGTTGTTGGTAATCTTTTGATACTTGGTTCCTTTGCGTCTGTATAGAGCCTAAAGTGTCTTGAGAGCCGAAAATTCTTTGAGACGCGTATTCTTGAGGATCCGAAGAAACTATATCTGGTTTATTCGACGCTTGTTCCGCCGATTTAGAGTAGGCTTCCCCGAACTCGTCGAACGGCATAAGGCCTAATTCTTCTCTTTCCATGATTTGAAGCCTAAGAGCCGCGCTTTTTCCGTATTCGTTTTTAGGAAAATTGATTTTTAGTCTCTCCAGACATTCTTTGGCTTTATTTCTCGTTTCCGTCTTCATCATATATATGTCGGCCATTCTGTAAAGAGAGTATGCTATAGCTTCCGCTCTTTTTGTTAAAGTTAAGACTTTTCCGTATTCTTGCAGAGCCAGTTCATAATTTCCTATCGGAGACATGGCGATAGTCGCTATTTCAATACAAATTCTATAATCTTTCTTGAATTTTGACATAAGTTGTTTTTCCTGCAGGAATTCTATAGCTTCATGATGTTTGCCTGAAGAAACAAGGTTATCTAGCGGAATTTTAATTTCGCTTAGATAATTTCTTCTTGTGTCAGGATCGAAATCGTCGTTGTTGATTAGAAGCTCAGTTATAAATTTTGTCGAGATAACTGCTATTTGCGAAAAAGGTATGAGAGCGAATACCGCGTATGCAATAAAGTCCGCCATTATGTCCGAACTGTTTTCCGAGCTGGGGTAGAGATATATCGTGAAGGCCGCGCAGATTATGCCCGCTAGAGCAAGCAAGGGATGAGGCGTCGCGTTGTTTTTTATGTAACTTTGCAACATAAGAAAAAGAGCCGTATTCAAGCCGAAATACGCAATATACCATAGGAAAGAAATTTGAGTAAGCATGTTTATTTCTCGCTGACGTTATTGTTTTTTATTAGCCGTTTAAACGGCTTGGACAAAAAGTAGTTTGACATTTAAACCTTCGGTAAGATATACGTGTATTTTAATCGTTTTATGTTGTTCGGCACTATGATAATAATAACTTTCTTTTATGCCGCGGGATTCTCCGTTATTATAACCTGCGGTTTTTAAATTAACCGACAAGATACTACTTTTGTCGTTAATATTAGATA
Source organism: uncultured bacterium (assembly GCA_949288455.1). GTDB lineage: Bacteria > Vulcanimicrobiota > CADAWZ01 > CADAWZ01 > CADAWZ01 > CASEKF01. The sequence continues at coordinate 7,443 of CASEKF010000030.1, read as the reverse complement.
AGGTTAATTTATACAGTTTAAGCCGGGATTCCTTTCATTATCGTTTTAAAACCTGATTTTCAGCTTTTGGTACAATCTTTTTTTTGACGGCGTATTCATAAAACTCAAGGCCGAATCTTGGATTTAAACATACGCATATTGTGTCTTGGCTTTTGCTAATATATATTTTATCGTTTAGCCAGGCATGATTTATAATCGAATATAATTCATTTGAAAATTTGAAGTTTTTCAAATGACAATAAAAAGCTATTCCTTTTAAGTTTTCCGAATTTTTGCGGAGTTTTTCAAAGTATTTTGCGCTTAAGAAACCCGAAGAAGGAATAGTAACTTTTTCAGAGCCTGTTTTTTTTGCAAGCTTATCGCGAAGCATAGCTATAAATCCGGCAAGTTCGGGCGTCATATATATGTCTATTTTTTCTCCTCCGGATTTATGCCGCAATTTTACTAATTTCCCCTTTTTGACCGCCGCAAGAACTTCGTTTAAGTCGTTGAAACTTTCCAGGCCGGATGTTTCGAGAGCCGCTTGAGACTGCGCGCATTTTTTTATCTTGTCATTTAAGCCTTCCGGCGTATCAAGAAACGCGGCGTATCCTCCGAATACTTTCCATGGATATATGTCGCTTTCGTCGCCTAAAGCGTTATGCGAATTTAACGACGTGGTTATTTCTTTATCCATAGTCAGATATCCGTTGAGCATGTCTCTTATTTTTTGATTTTGCCAAAGGGAAAGATACGTAATATTGTTTTCTTTGATGATGGCTTCTATTGATTCTGAATGAGGAATTTTTTCGATTTTCATTAATTCTCTCAAAAGATCGTCGTTATTAAGAGTTCCGTTATGATATGCCGATATAGTTAAATCTGCTCTTTGGTCAAAAGAATTCATCAATACTTTTAGAAAGGCCGCGGAGTCTTCAATATTGCATAAAGGCGCTAGACGTTCGTCATGAACCCCCAAACCGGCGGCAATTTCCCGATGTCTCGCGTCGGAGTCGTATAAGTATGCTTCCCGCAGTTTTTTTGCTTTTTCTTCGCCTTTTAAATTTTCCGCTTCCCGTTTAAGCCGTCTAGATATTGAAGACGAATACTCATGCGCTTTAGCTATGGCTCCTTGACTCATTTGTCCAAGACCGCCGCAGTCGGCGTAAGAAATTTTAGACGTTCCTCCGCTGTTTTCCCATGTTATAACGGCTAGAAGAAGAGCCGTTGGAACGTCGTATTTTTTCGCGGCTTGCTTTATCATGGATTGATAGCTTTTGGCAACTTCGACGTTTTTATTTATTTTATGCCAGTCTGTTTCTTTGTATATGACATATCTATAAGCTAAGACTTCATATACGGCGTCCATAACTTGAGACGGAGAATAATGAGGATTTAGTTCTTGAACGGCTAGTTTAATCGGTCGTATTTCTTCAGGTTTATATTTTGTTATATAAAAATTGTAAACGTGCGAATTGGTAAATTTATGATCTTTTATTTTTTGAGTAATTTTGTCCGGTCTGACGTTTTTAGTTTCTTCCCATGCCTTTTTAGAGTAAAATGGCAGTAGGCCGTCGTACATGCCGGAATGAACGTTTGAGCATGACGCGCATGCCAAAATTGAGATTAAGCATAACAAGACCGCCGTTTTTTTTATGCTATTTACTTCCATTTATAAATTTCCTCAGTCTAAAATTGAAGATGCGTCGCCTTTGCCCAAGCGTTTTAGTATAGGAAGATTGCCCGTAAGATCTATTACTGTCGAGGGATCTGAAAAAATAACTCCTCCGTCTATTACGAGATCCAGGTTATTTCCGAATTTTTCAAATATGTCGAACGGATCGCTCAAATATTCGTCTTTGTCGACTGTCGCGCTTGTGTTGATTATAGGATGTCCCAATTCCGTAAGCAAAGCGTTGCATATCGGATTATCAGCTATTCTTATGCCTACTTCGCGCCGTTTGTTTATCATAATTTTGGGAACGGCTTTAGTAGAACTCAGTATAAACGTAAAAGGGCCCGGAGTAAGTCGTTTCATAATTTTATAGGCGGAATTCTGTATTTGAGCGTATTCGGCGGCCTGTTTTATATCTTTGCATATAAAACTTAATTGTTTATATTTAGGCATTTTTTTGATTTGATAAATTTTTTCTATGGAGTCTTTTGAATTTATACTGCAGCCTATGCCGTATATCGTATCCGTAGGATAAGCTATAATCCCTCCGTCTTCCAGGATTCCTGCGGCTATTTTTATATCTTTTTTTAAAGGATTTTCCGGATCTACTTGCATTAACATACTTTTGTCCTTAGAACGCTCTCTGCGTAGGTAATTTAACGATTCTTAACGTTTATACAATATAGTTTATTCTTCTTTTTGCGGAAATTCAAGAGAAAACGCCCCGAAGTTGCCTTCTCTGAAATTTGTAATTATATATGCCGCAGTCCTTTCGTAATCTACGGCCCCTTTAGCTTTGATAAAATTTTTTTTCAATCCTGCGAAATGAAGAGCTTCTTCCGGATTGTTAGTCGGAATATCGACGCAAAAGCCGCAGTTTCTTTCGCTTAGAAATTTTAATATATGAAAAGCGAGTTCGTCCGCGGGAAAGACCGTTTCCTTAGCCGCTCCGACGGCCGCAAGATGCCAAGCGGCTTCTTCCGTTTCCAATTTTGGATAAAAAATACCCGGCGCGTCCATAATTTCTATATCCCGCGAGATTGAAAGCCATTGCAGTCCCTTTGTTAATCCGGCTTTTTTGCCTGTCATAACTACGTTTTTTCCGGCCAGACGATTGATGATTGTCGATTTGCCGGAATTTGGAATCCCCATGACCATAAGTCTTAAGGTTTTGTCCGTTCTATTTTTTTTTGTTTTAGTTTCATATACTTCTTCTCTAATATTTTCAAGAATTTTTATAAGCTCTTTAAAATTTTGCGTTTTTTTTGACGAAACGGCCGCGACGTTCATATCGTTATTTTTGAATTTTTTTAGCCAAGCCGCAGTAACGGCAGGCGACGCTAAATCCGTTTTGTTCATAACGTATAACGCTTTTTTTTTGCCTATTATCTTTTCAAGCTCGGGGTTAAAAGAGCTTTTCGGTATTCTTGCGTCCAATATGAAAATTACGGCGTCTATTAGGGAAAGATGTTCGTTTATCTGTCTTAAAGCTTTCTTCATATGTCCGGGGAACCAGGAAAATTTCATTATGCAACCCTCTTTTCTTTTCATATTAAACTTAGCAGAGACGAACAGAATTTTATAAATTCGGCGGCGGGAATAAATATTATTTGCGATATAAAAGTTCCTATTATTGTGCCTATAGCTAAAAATACGCTCATTGAGTATACTTGGGAAATAGGCCTTTTACCGTCTATCGCGTCGTCCGTGATAACCGCTACCGAAGGCTCTACCAGCAAACTTAGCAATATTGTGGCTCCTCCGTTTATGACTGAGGAGAGAAGAGTTACTCCTCTCGCTTCAGGGTAGGCCGCGCTTGCGTACGCCGCTGCCATGACTCCTATCGTATGAAACGATATGACTATTGCGTTTGCGATTAGAAAATTTTTAGGTATATCCTTTAAATCTTTCAACTTTACGTTAAACGTCGTCGGAGGCCGAATACAGCGGATCGCTTTTAGCCATGCCGACGGCGTCGTTATAAAAGTTATTACCAGTTTTTCGAGCGAGCCTAGTCGGGTCATAGCTCCGATAGCTTTATTATATATTTCTACGAAGCTTCCAAGCATAAGAAGTCCTAATATACCTCCTGCGGACGAGCCGAAAATCAGCCATCTGAATTTTGCTTCAAGAGACGATAACGATTGAGTTTGAGCGGCCGCGTCAACCATGGTTCCTATAAACGGAGCAAAGATTTGCTGAGCGATTCTTGTTAATAAAAAGAAAAAATTATAGATTGCTATCGACGTGGCCACTCGTTTAGTAATAACCGCGGATATTTTCGAAGAATAAGTAGTAGAAGATTTTAACGTTACTATCGCGTTAAATATCGCTAAAATAATAAAATTACCGGCTATTTCGCTATTGCCGAGGATAGATGCGGTTTCAGATATAAGCGCGGCGCCGGGAATAAAGACGAGCTGAGCTAACAGCGATCCTAACGCGTTCCCCGCCATTAGATGCAGCGAAGCTGCGTATATTTGTTTAGCTTCAGCCTCTCCTTTTACGATGTTGTCCGTAATTAAAGACGCTTTGGGATCGACGATTAGGCTGAAAAATATCGCCGCTACTGAATTAACTAATCCTGACAGCAAAACGGCGGTTCTTTTGAACTCAGGATTAAGAGCGCTGGCATATATCGCGCATAAAGCTCCTACCGTCCATATTGCCGTGGCGAATACGTTAAATATTAAAAAACCTGCGGGAACAGCGTCTAATTTTAATAGACGAGCGCCCATAAACGACGGTTTTTTTAGGCATTTTATCACTTTAAGCCAGTTTTTTGGATAAATTAACGTAAGCAATAAGACTTTGACCATCGATTTATATTTATCTATGGCCATGATCGCTTGCTTATAAATTTCGACGAAAGTAGGGAGTAGCAGCCATCCCAAGAAGGCTCCCAGAGCCGCTCCGTAAATTATAAAACGTATTTGTACTTCTAATACCGCAAAATTATTCGTTTGTTCGGCTTTATCTACATATATTCCTAAATAGGGCAGATAAAAAAGATTTGCAAATCTTGTTATTATAAAAAAGATGTTGTAAACGGCAAACGCCGTGGCTACTTTTTTCGTTTGCACCGCGGCGATTCTCGTAGCGATTGTAGCCCCGCTCAAAAGACTGATAAGCGCGGATATAAAGAAAAGCGCTAGTAAACGCCAATCGGCGATAATTTCCATATATTCCATCATAGTTTATTCCGTTAGTCCCATGACGTATTCGCTATGTATGTCCGTTATTTTTATCGTCGCAATCGAATTAAGAAGATTTTTATTCGATTTGAATTTAACTTTGACGTAGTTAGACGTAAAACCGTCGCAATTTTCGCCTGTTTGGCTTTCTACCAGAACTTCTACTTTGTCTCCTATCATATCTTTATGAGTTTTTAGAGATAAAGCAGAGCTAAGTTCAATAAGTTCTGAACTTCTTCTGCGTTTTTCGTCTTCGGGAGTTTGGTTGGGATACGAGGCTGCGGGAGTCCCTTTTCTCGGAGAAAACTTGAATACGTGGCATTTATAAAATTTTATTTCTTGCGTAAACTTTTTTAATTCTTGGAAATCTTCTTCCGTTTCGCCCGGAAAGCCAACGATAATATCGGCGGTAATAGTTATGTTAGGGATTATTTCTCTAATCTTTGCGACGATGTTTCTGAAATCGTTTTGCGTGTAATTTCTATTCATAGCTTTAAGTATTTTGTTTGATGAATGTTGCAGAGAAAGATGAACATGTTTGCATATATTGGCATGTTTTTTCATAACCTTAATAATATTTTCGGAAAAGTCTAAAGGCTCGATGGAACTTAGCCTTATTCTTACTCCGGGCAAAACGCATGCTAGTTGCTCTAAAAGCGAGGCGAGATTTGTTTTTTCTTGTAGTCCGTAGCCATACGCCCCCAAATGGATCGCAGTCAAAATTATTTCTTTGCAGCCTGAAGCGGCCAGCAGCTGCGCTTCTTGAAGTATATGCTTAGACGGCCTGCTTGTTAACGGGCCTCTTACATAAGGTATTACGCAGTACGAACAGAAATTTTGGCATCCGTCTCCTGTTTTTAAATATGCTCTGTTTCTGAAAAGAGGATAATTTGTGATAATATGATGGGACGTACATTCCGGAAAAAGTTGCGTTATTAAAGTTTTAAAATGTTCTTTACCTTTATTCCCGATAATCGTAATATTTCCGCTTATTTTATTTATCCCTGAATTTTTGTTTTCCGCCGAACAGCCTGCCGCGATAATTTTTGCCTGCGGATTTTGATTTATAGCTTTTCTTATATGTTGCCTCGATTTTCTATCGGCAATATGCGTTACGGAGCAGGTATTTATGATATAAAGATCCGCTTTTTCATTTTTTTTTGCTTCCTGAAATCCTAAAGCGAAAAGTTCCTCTTTCATTTTGTCCGATTCGTATTGATTGACCTTACATCCTAGAGTTGTTATTTGAAAGCTGTAACGGTTAGACAAATTATCATCTCTTTTCTTATGGTTTGCGCTTTTTGTTAATTGATTAGCCGCTTGATAAAACAAGCGGCTAATCAATTAAAGCGATTGTTTTTGTTATAGTTACGAAGAACGTTGCGGTTTATACGTTTATTTTTCTTAACAGACCTTTCAAAACGCCAAGAAAAACAAGCGATTCCCTAGTCGTTTTTAAAGGTTTGATATGCTTGGAACCTGCATGTAATTCTACGTAATTTTCTGTCTTTTTGAGTATTCTAACTATTATTTCATTGTCGTATATGGCTAAAACGACTTCGTCGCCGTTTGGATCTTCGGTGTTTTCTATTATGGCTATATCGTCTTTAAAGAGATCGTAATCAGCCATAGAGTCGTCTGTCATTCTATATAGAAAGGCGTTTCTAACCCCTATAAGTCTTACCGGAAGGGAATATGCGTTTTCCGTGTTGTAAACGTTGCCGTTAAACGATATTAGAGGATATATTGCGTTTCCTTCCGGTTCATTAGAATATTGAGTTCTAAAGATAAATTTTAAAGTTCCAATAATATTAATATTGTTTATATCAGTTTTCAAAGGCTGAGAGTCGCGTCCTGCAGATAGAGATATGAACGTATTAACTCTATTTATACTTCTTAGAATAGCTTTATGATTTACTATGGCGAAAACTATAGATCCGTTGGAAGGAGCGTCGTTATATTCAATTACCGCAAGATCTTTTTGATAAATGCCATAATCAGCCATGGAGTCGTCTTGTATTTCTACTATGAAGGCTTCAGATGTCCCTATAAAATCAGAAGGAAGTTTATAAGCGTCTTTTTGGGTCGCTTCTAAATTTTGATTGAAAGCGGCAAACGAGTATTCTGTTAAGTCTTGTTCCTCTTCGCTTATTCGTTCTTCTTCGCCGTATTTATCTTGCTCCTCTTCGCTTATTCGTTCTTCTTCGCCGTATTTATCTTGCTCCTCTTCGCTTATTCGTTCTTCTTCGCCGCATTTATCCTGCTCCTCTTCGCTTATTCGTTCTTCTTCGCCGCATTTATCCTGCTCTTCTTCGCTTATTCGTTCTTCTTCGCCGCATTTATCCTGCTCTTCTTCGCTTATTCGTTCTTCTTTTTCCAGTTCGCTTTTTATTTTGTCTCTCGCTTCTTTTTCTTCTTTTTTCAGTTCGCTTTTTATTCTGTCTCTCGCTTCTTTTTCTTCTTTTTCCAGTTCGCTTTTTATTCTGTCTCTCGCTTCTTTTTCTTCTTTTTCCAGTTCGTTTTTTATTCTGTCTCTCGCTTCTTTTTCTTCTTTTTCCAGTTCGTTTTTTATTCTGTCTCTCGCTTCTTTTTCTT
>CASEKF010000029.1 GCA_949288455.1 uncultured bacterium | reverse complement strand
ATTTTTTCTGCGTATGGCAAAGCATGGGATTTAATCGAAAAATTAACCTTTAACAAACGTCTAAACGCATACAAAATTAGAACTTTTTTTCTAATAATTCAGGATATAAAATCGAATTTTTCAAAAAAGCATAAAAAAAATTTACATTTTTGTAAAAAAACTTTAAACAAACGAGCTTTTTCTCATTTAAAAACTATTGACAGATAAAACGTTCTATTTTATTATTAAATGGAAAGTGGGGCAAAGTGGAGAGAAGTGGAGGAAAATAAATGTTCACAGGACAGAGTTCCCATACTCTGGACGCTAAGAACCGCCTTATAATTCCCGTCAGATACAGATCTTCGCTAGGGTCTCGTTTTTATATTTCCAGAAGTATAAACGCTTTAAAATGCATATGGATTATGCCGGAAAAAGCGTTCGAAAACATGATACTTGGATTTTCCTCAAAAATTCAGGCTACGGATACGAGAGGGCAGAGATGGTTAGCAAACATAGTAAGCAACGCCTATCTTTGCGAACCGGATAAACAAGGAAGAATATTAGTGCCGCAGTCTTTAAGAGACGTCTGCGAAGTTAACGAAGACAACGTGACGATTATCGGCGTAATAAGCCGTTTGGAATTGTGGAATTCCTCAAAGCTCAACGAAATGAATTCAGACGGTTTTGAGAGCGACTCGGAATTTGTAAACGCCAAGTACTCAATATAGCGGCAAAAAGGAAGGATTATTTGACTGGCAAAATCTCGGCAGAACCTTACCATATTCCGGTAATGGTCAAAGAAGCGATAAATTTTCTTGCGCCGTCTAGAGGCGGAATTTACGTAGACTGCACTCTCGGCGGAGGAGGTCATTCAAGGGAAATCCTTAAAGTCTTAAACGGGAAAGGGACTCTTATAGGGATAGATCAAGATTCGGAAGCGATCAAAAAAGCAAACGCCGAACTCGGAAATTTTAAAAATTTTAAAGCTATCAAAGATAAATTTGAAAATATCGGATCTATCTTAGATGCATGCGGCATACCGAGTATAGACGGATGTCTTTTTGATTTAGGAGTATCGTCAAGACAATTTGACAATCCAACAAGAGGTTTTAGCTTTAGATTCGAAGCTAAACTTGATATGCGCATGGATCTTTCGGATGCTACGACCGCTTTTGACTTAATTAATAAATTAAGCGCGAAAGAACTAAGCGATATTTTCAAAGAGTACGGAGAGGAACAACATGCTAAGGCTATAGCGGCCGACATCGAGACAATGAGGAAATTGCGCCCGATACAGACTACGTCGCAATTGGCCGAATTAATTGAGCGGCGAGTTCGTTTCCGTTCCGCAGGCAAACGCTCGATACATCCGGCAACTAAAGCGTTTATGGCTCTTAGAATAGCCGTAAACAGAGAACTTCAACAAATAGAAACTGCGCTGAACGTCTTAGTAAAAAGAATGAACGCAAACGGAATTATAGTGGCGATATCTTATCATTCGCTTGAAGATAGAATCATAAAAAATATTTTCCGTGAAATTTCTTTAAAGCCAAAAGAAGATAAATATTCGAAAAGCGCTCTAAAAAAAGAAAGACATGCTGAATTACTAACTAAAAAACCTATCTGTCCTTCGCCGGAAGAACAGAAATTAAATTCAAGATCGCGTTCTGCAAAAATGAGAGCGGTAAAAATAATAGGTTAGATCGACTCATCTTCAAGCTTCGAATAAAAATTCGAAGCTTGAAGATGAGTCGATCTACGGCGCGCGCAGTTTGGGGAGGGAGATTTTTTTGCCAAGTAGGATAACCGTAAATCAAAAAGAAGTAAAATCGAGAAATAGGTCGCGCATGCGTCCGCCGAGCACGGTAAAAACGATTTCTTCATATTACGTAGCTTTTTCTTCGTTTTTGCTTTTGTTTGTAGCGTTTTTAATGATTTTATATTTAGGCATATGCGCTCAAAATATAAAATCGCAATACAGCCTATGCCGATTAAAAGAAACGAAACAAACTTTAGAGAGAACTAAACTCGCTTTAAAATTAGAGTTAAACAGATTAAGCTCCCTGGAACGAATCGAATCAATCGCGAAAAAAGAATTAGGAATGTCTCATCCTCCCAACAGACTGATTATAGACTTGCGTAATCCGTCTGTGCTTCAGGCGTCTATGGAAGAAACTTTAGCTATGAATGACGGTAGTCTAGACAACGGCGCAGAAGAAGATATCGCAGAGTAGTTTTATAAAAATATTACAAACGGCTCGACTCAGAAAAAATTATAAATTTAAAATTTCCTAAGACATAATTGAATCCTGCGTAAACTGACGTTATCAACTAATAAAGATATAATTTTTTACGGTATTCAGCTGTCTTCCACGGGCTGCTTCAAAATATTTTGAAGCAGCCCTTCAAAATATATCGAAGCAAACTGACTCGATTAACTCAAATAAAAACGAGCCGAAATTATAACTTGCCCAATTTCATAATCTTAACTACTGGAGACCATTTTATGATAGGCTGGAAAAAAAAAGTAAGAAAAAGATTAATAGACGTTTTCTATATTCTGCTTCTGCTTTTTTGCATTTTGGCTTACCGTCTCGTCAGCCTTCAGATTTTTCAAAACGAGACATACAAAGACAAAGCTGAACAACAACATAAAGGCACGGTTTCTCTCCCGGCTCTCAGGGGTTCCATTATGGATAGAAAGTATATAACTTTAGCCAATAGTATGGCTCTATCTTCAGTAGCCGCTGATCCGACTCAAATTAAAGACAGAAAAAAAACGGCTTTGCTCTTATCTCAAGTTTTAGGTATTTCGGAAGAACTATTAGAAAGTAAAATAACAATTCCTACTACATTCGTATGGATTGAGCGCAAAATAGAAGACGAAAAAGCTAAAAAAATAGAAGATTTAAAACTTGACGGCGTTTTCCTTTTAAAGGAATCCACAGGCAAGAGATTTTATCCAAAAGGAGAATTAGCCTCTCATATTTTGGGTTGCACAGGCATCGACGATCAAGGCTTGGACGGCATAGAAGCCGTGATGGACAACTACCTAAAAGGCAAACCCGGAGAAATGTCTGCCGAGATGGATAGAGACGGAAGAATTATTCCCGGAGGAGTCTCTTCAATTATATCGGCGATCCAAGGCTATAGCGTAGTTTTAACAATAGACGAGAGCGTGCAATATATAGTCGAAAATTCTCTTGAAAAAGCCGTAAAAGCATATGGAGCCGACTCTGGATCGGTTCTAGTAATGGACGCAAAAACCGGGGAAATACTCGCTCTTGCAAATAAACCGGACTATAAATCGACGGATCCAAAGTCGCCTAACTATATGCAGCTAACGCGTAACAGCTGCGTATGCGACTCCTACGAACCCGGATCTACTTTCAAAGTAATTTTAGCGGCGGCGGCTCTAGACAGCGGCAAAGTTAAGCTTGACGATCAAATACAATGCGGCAATACAATACAAGCCGGAGGATGGACTCTGCACAACGCAAACGACGGATTCGGAGGCAACCCCACGGAAAATATAACTGACATTCTCGCCTACTCGTTCAATACCGGTTCCGTAGCTATCGGATTAAAAATGGGATCAAAAATATTCTATGACTATATAGAGAAATTCGGTTTTGGACAATTGACGGGGATAGAACTCCCGGGAGAAACCGAAGGGATTCTTCTCCCGCTTAACGACTGGACGGAAATAAACCTCGCCACAATCTCGTTCGGACAAGGCATAGCCGTAACTCCGCTTCAAATCGTATCAGCCGTGCAAGGAGCGATAAATCAAGGCGAACAAATGAAACCTAGAATAATTAAGCAGATTCTAGATTCCGAAGGAAACATAGTGAAAGATTTCAAGCCTGAAGTAAAATCGCGTCCAATAAGCAGCGAAACGTCTTATCAAATCAATATGATTTTAAGAAACGTCATCGAGCGCGGCACCGGAACGAAAGCAAAAATTCCGGGATACCTTACCGGAGGAAAATCAGGAACGGCCAACATAGTGGAAAACGGAGTATACGCTCAAGGAAAATATATAGCGTCGTTCATAGGCTATGTGCCTGCCGAGGATCCAAAATTCGTAATGCTTGTAAAAATTAAAAATCCTAAAGGCACTATCTGGGGAGGCAGCGTAGCCGGGCCCATATTTTCAGAAATAGGCAGGGAAATATTATGGAGACTGGGAATTCCTCCTAGTTTTCCCAACGAAATAAATAAACTGGGCGCGACTCCTCAAAAAAACGAATGACAAACCGTTCGTTCTAAAGGGGATAAAAATATCGGAGCACAACGATGAAACTTAAAGATATAATTAAACAAACTCGTCACGCATATTTTTCAGGCGATCCGGAAACGGACATAACTTCGGTTGTCTGCGATTCAAGACAAGTTATTCCGGGTTCTCTGTTTTGCTGTATCGACGGATTTAAAACAAACGGAAAGTTATATGTCTCAGCGGCATATAAAGCGGGAGCCGCGGCATTTTGTTCGACTGAGCCCATAAAAATAGAGAATGCCGCCAGCATAGTAACCGACGATCCTCGCAAGGCATACGCTCAAGCTACGGCCGCGTTCTACGGTAATCCTTCTGATCATCTGAGAATAATCGGAGTGACAGGCACTAACGGAAAAACTACCGTTACGTTTATGATAGAGCATATCTTGTCAAAAACAGGACGTCCCACAGGTCTGATGGGAACGATATATACTAAATTTTCGGGTAAAACTTACCCCTCGTCAATAACTACTCCTGACGCCGGGACTCTAAATAAAAACTTAGCTTTAATGTTAGAAGACGGAATAAAAGACGCCGTTTTTGAAGTCTCGTCTCATGCATTATCTTTAGATAGAGTCTACGGGATAAAATTTGACGCCGCCGTGTTTACCAACCTTACGCAAGATCATCTTGATTTTCATAAAACGTTTGAAGATTATTTCCAAGCAAAGCTTAAATTATTTCTAAGTTTAAAAGATAACAGAACGGCTATCGTTAACGCAGACGACGCCTGGGGAGCTAAAATAGCGGCAAAGCTACGTCAGAAAAACGTTATATCATACGGTATAGACAAAGGTATTCTGAAAGCCGAAAATATCGACGTAAGACAGGACGGAATAACTTACGTACTTATCTTCAAAGACAAAAAAATAAAGATAGAGCTTCCAGTATCGGGATTTTTTAACGTCGCTAATTCTCTGGCCGCAATAGGAGCTTGCGTATCTCTCGGAGTTTCTCCCGAAACGTCGGCGGAAGCTCTAAGAAGTTTTCCCGGAGTCAAAGGAAGATTTGAGCTTGTAAAATGCGGACAGGATTTTGCCGTAGTAGTAGATTACGCACACACTCCCGACGGACTTGAAAACGTTTTAAAAACGGCTAAAACTCTATCAAAAAAAGTTACCGCCGTATTTGGCTGCGGCGGAGACAGAGATAAAACGAAAAGGCCTCTAATGGGGAAAATAGCCTCGGAGCTTGCCGATACCGTTATAATAACGTCGGACAATCCCAGAACGGAAGATCCTGACGGTATAATAAACGATATTGAAGCGGGAATAATTCCAGAAACTAAATATTTTAAAGAAGCGGATAGGAAGCGAGCTATTTTTATGGCTCTCAAAGCGGCCAAAAAAGGAGACTGCGTAGTAATTGCCGGAAAAGGACATGAAAACTATCAAATTTTTAAAAATAAAACTATCCATTTCGACGACTCTGAAATTGCAAGGGAATTCTTTCAAACAAAATGAAAACAACTACGCTATCAAAAATTTTTTCAATATTTAACACAACGACAAACAACGACGCGCCCGTTAACGATATATCGACCGATACGAGAACTATAAAACCGGGAAATTTTTTTATTCCCGTCAAAGGAACAAATTTCGACGGACATAACTATATCGAAACCGCATTTTACAAAGGCGCCTCGGGAGCCGTAGCAGAATTGCCCTGCTTCGAAGCTTTGCCCGCTGAGCTGAAATCAAAGGTTATTCCCGTAGACGACGCTCTAGAAGCTATGCTGACTATAGCGAAAAGATATAGAGAACAGTTTTCTTTTCCAATAACGGCGGTAACGGGGAGCAATGGAAAAACTACGGTAAAAGATCTTCTGACCCATATAATGTCATCAAAATATAAAACATGCGGCACGAAAGGAAATTTCAATAACGAAATTGGAGTTCCAAAAACCATATTCGAGTTTGACGACACAACGGAATATGCCGTAGTAGAAATTGGCATGCGCGGAAAAAATCAAATAGCGCGGCTATGCGATATACTGCGTCCGACGTCGGCTGCGATAACCAATATAGGAGAAGCGCATATAGAAATTTTAGGTTCTCGCGAAGCGATAGCTCAGGCAAAAGCCGAAGTCGCGGAAAAATTACCTAAAGACGGCTTTTTAGTAATGAACGGCGATGATCAATTCGCTTCCTATATAGAAAAATTATCTCCCGTAAAGGTCTTTTTTTTCGGAAGCTCCCCTATTTGCGATCTGAAATTGATCAACCTGACGCAGAACAGTTACGGCTCAGCTTTTCAAATACAATATAAAGGCGAAAAAGCTAAAACGGAAATCTCGCTTCCCGGAATCCACAACGTATATAACGCTATGGCCGCTATTCTCTCCTCAGTCTTGGCCGGTCTGCCGCTGAAATCTGCCGCTGAACGAATAGGATCGGCAAAAATTTCTGAAAAACGTTCTGAAATAATAGTTAAAAACAGTAGAACCATTATAAACGACTGCTATAATTCGAATCCTTCTTCAGCCTCGGCGGCCTTAGACATTCTTTCCGGCTTCAATATGCCCAAAGCGGCTATTTTAGGAGATATGCTCGAACTTGGAGATATATCCGAACGTTCTCATTATGAACTTGGGAAAAAAGCGGCTTCCTGCGGATTGGAACTGCTTATCGCAATAGGAGAAAAAGCGGCTTCAATTATTAAAGGAGCTAAAGATAACAATATGGATACTAAAGCATGCATACATTTAAATACCGCAGACGAATTTCAAAGCGTCAAACATAAAGTTCCTAAGAATATCGCCGTTCTTATCAAAGCGTCCAATTCTATGGAACTCTGGAAAATAACTAAATTACTAACCGAATAAAAGCTAAAGGCATAACATACTCACAAATTGCCCGTCGCTTTATTTTTTTTCCCTGGAGGGTTGATGAATTTCTCAGTGATACCGGCTCATTTCAAATTTTTCGCGCCGTTTGTTATATTAAGCTTTATTTTAGCTTTCGCAATATTTCCGTTTTATATTAAAAAATTAAAATATCTGCAATGGGGACAGCAAATCAGGGAGGAAGGTCCTCAGGATCATTTATCGAAAAAAGGCACTCCGACTATGGGCGGTCTCGCGATTGTCTTCGTATTCGCCGCGATATCCGCCGCGCTTTGGTTTCTGCCGATTATCCCGGAAAAAACAGACGGAAATTTGTCTTTGACTTACGACTACGTCGTTTTTTCTGTCATCGTATTTTTAAACGCGGCGTTAGGTTTCTTCGACGACTATCTAAAAATAAAAAAATGCAAATCTCTGGGCCTTAGAGCGCGAGATAAAATGTTGGCGCATATTATTATGAGCGCGGGGATAGCGTATTATATGATATGCTATTCGTCTTTAGGAAGCTCTATATTCGTTCCTTTTTTAGGATACGTCGATATAGGATGGTTTCTATATCCTTTCTGCATGCTCGTTCTTCCGGGATGCGTCAACGCCGTTAATCTGACCGACGGATTAGACGGCCTTGCCGGAATTAACGTCGTCATATCTTTATCGGCCTTCTGCTTAATAATGCTTTTTACGGGAAGATTAGATCTATGTATAGGAAGCATAATAATAATCGGTTCTCTAATAGCCTTTTTATGGTTTAATGCTTTCCCAGCTAAAATTTTTATGGGAGACACCGGTTCCCTAGCTTTAGGGGGAGCTTTAGCGGCTCTTTCTATCCTTACGGGAACGGAAATAATACTATGCGTAATAGGCGGCGTCTACGTTATGGAAGCCTTATCCGTAATGATTCAAGTAACATATTTTAAAATAACTAAAGGCAAAAGATTTTTTAAAATGAGTCCTATACATCATCACTTCGCATTAGGAGGAACGCACGAAGTTCAGGTTACCGCAAGGTTTGCGATAATAAGCTTTATATTAGCAATAGCGGGACTCTATTTATATTTCGGAATATAACGCGCATATAGATAAACTTTAATTTTTATCATCAAAAACAAGGCGCCGCAAAGAAAGCGAACTATTAAAAGTATATAAGAAAAAACTAACGCTAGTAACGTAAGAATAAGAACATAATTTTTATTAACGGACGCACGGAAGCGGCATGGGAAGCAAAAATGGATTTAACGAAAAAAAATATATCTATAGTCGGATTTGGCAAAAGCGGAAAAGCCATAGCCGAAGTATTAAGCAAATTCGACAACAATATTTTTATCAGCGATTCCAAAGACGAATCGGCATTCACAGACTTATTAAAAAATTTCGACCGCGGCAATATTCGAATGGAATTTGGCAAAAATACTGCGGAAATATACGAAGGAAAAGATCTTATAATATTAAGTCCGGGAGTTTCAATATATAACGACGTCGTTCAAACAGCGCTATCAAAAGGCGTAAAAGTCACGGGAGAAATAGAAATTGCGTATAAGTTGGCTAATTCTCCTATTATAGGAGTTACCGGAACAAACGGAAAATCTACTACGGCCAGCCTAACTCATTGTCTTATAACATATTGCGGGAAAAAATCTATTCTTGCGGGAAATATCGGAATTCCTCTGTCTTACGAAATAGTCAATCATCCTGAAACAGACTTTATAACTGCGGAAATTTCAAGTTTTCAGTTGGAAACTATAAACAATTTCAAGCCTTTTATAGGCATAATAACTAATATAACTCCGGATCATACGGATCGTCACATTACGTTTTCCAATTACGTCAAAGCTAAAAGAAGACTATTTGAAAATCAAGGGGAAAATGATTTTGCCGTTTTAAACTATGACGACGAGAACGTAAGACGAATCGCGGACGGCCTAAAAGCTAAAAAATACTGGTTCAGCGTACAGTCAAAAACAGACTGCGGATTTTATTTTAAAGACGGAAAATATTTTAAATCAGAAAACGATAAGGCAATCGTTCTGCCTGACGCAGCCTTAAGCAATCTGCCGGGAATACATAACTGCCAAAATATATTAGCGGCGTTATGCGTCTGTGACATATTAAAATTAGATCTAGAACAAGCGGCGAAAGCTACGGCTTTCTACAAGCCTTTAAGTCACAGAATGGAATTTGCCGGCAGTATAAAAGGCGTAGACTTTTACGATGACTCGAAAGGAACTAATCCCGGCGCAGTCGTCGCGGCGATAGAAAACTTTGTACGGCCTACCGCGCTTATAGCCGGCGGCAAAAATAAGGGAATGAATTTTGAATTTCTTTCGGAAATAATCGCTAAAAATACGGTTTTTTTAGCTGCCATAGGCGAATCGGGAAAAGAAATAGCGGAATTATGCCGTAAAAATGGGATGACAAACGCAGTCTATTTCGGAACCGAATTTGAAAAAGCGATAAGAGCGGCCTACGAATCGGTAAAAAAACTCAAAGGACGCGTACTTCTTTCTCCTGCCGGGGCAAGTTTCGATATGTTTAAATCAGCGGAACATAGAGGCGACGAATTCAAAAGAATCGTCAAAAAAATGGAGGCTGAAATAAATTGAAAAAAAATCCGGATTTATCAATCCTTCTTCTTACGGCCATATTGCTTCTTACCGGGACTATAATGATCTTTAGCGCCAGCTCCCCCACATGCGCTATGCTGGAAGACTTTAATAACGACCAGTATTATTATCTTAAACGGCACTTAACAAACGTGTTTTTAGGAATTGGAGCCTTTATTCTAGCGTATAAATTGGATCCTAAGAAATTAGAAAAATATAGTCCCTTATGTTATTTGGGAGCTTTGCTGATGTTAATTATGGTTCTGCTCCCGGGAATAGGCATAGTGGCCAAAGGCGCAAGAAGATGGCTTGGATTCGGAAGTTTTACTTTTCAGCCGGCTGAATTTGCAAAAGCTCTATTTGTTATATTCCTTGCGGAATTTTTAGCTAAAACGGGAGATAAAATAAAAAATATAAAGTATTTTTTAAAAATAACAGGCTTAACTATACTGCTTATGATTCTTATAGAAGCGGAACCAGATTTAGGCACTGCTCTTTCCATAGCCGGAATTTTAATAATAATGCTATATATAAGCGGAGCTAATATAAAATATATCTTATCTATATGCGCTCTTGGCGTAATCGGAATATGCGTGCTTCTTATTACGGGTCACTCTTACCGAATAAATAGAATGAAAGCTTTTCTAAATCCCTGGCAAGATGCGCAAGACACCGGTTATCATGTCTGTCAATCTCTAATTGCCGTAGGTTCGGGAGGAGTTACCGGAGTAGGATTTGGAGACAGCAGACAGAAATTTTTTTATCTGCCGGAGCAACATACCGATTTTATATTTGCCGTCATAAGCGAAGAATTAGGCTTCGTAGGCTCTTTTATGATCGTTATGCTGTTCATATTAATACTTTACAAGGGTTTCAAAACCGCTTCGGAAACAAACGATTCATTCTTACGCCTGCTTGCAGTGGGATCCGCTTCTATGATAGCCTTTCAGGCATTCATGAATATCGGCGTGGTTATAGGCATCGTTCCTTGTACCGGCATTCCTCTTCCTTTCTTAAGTTACGGAGGTTCTTCTCTCATTACCACTATGTTTTTAATGGGACTTTTATTTAACGTGTCGAAATATTGTTCGCGCCATGGCAGAGGTTGGGAATTAGGCAGCGACGACGAAGAATTCGACTCGGGTTACGACGACGAGCAAGATGACGAAGTTCCTGACAACATTCAAAACGACGCTAAGAAAGAATCAAAGAACTATGAAGATAAAAATAACATTACGAAGTCAGATTTGGATGAATATACCGAAACGCCAGAAAAGACATAAATAAAAACAAGGAAAGAACGTTTACATATGAATATAATTTTCACGGGAGGAGGCACCGGAGGCCATTTATACCCTGCGATAGCCGTAGCTCAGGAATTGCGGAAACATCCTAACAACAAAATCTTATTTATAGGCAGCTCCAAAGGAGTCGAAGCCTCTATTGTTCCGGCCGAAGGTTTCGAGATCAAATTTGTAAGTTCAAGCGCGTTTTCTTTAAATATTATAAAAGCTATAAAGGGAACAGCGAATATAATATCGGGCATAATCCAAGCGAAGGGAATTATTTCCAACTTCAAGCCTGATATCGTAGTCGGAAGCGGAGGATATGTAAGCGCCCCGGTGACAATAGCCGCTTTTCTAAAAAAAATACCTATAGTCCTCCTCGAACAAAACGCTATATCAGGAAAAACCAATAGACTCGTAGGAAAAATGGCGGTAAAGATTTGCGCTTCGTTCGAGAGTTCTCTAACTAATTTTCCGCGTCAAAAAACCATCCTTACGGGGAATCCGGTAAGGATGGAGATACTTAACGCAAACCGTGAAGAAGCCAGAAAAAAACTTGGGATAGGCTCTGATAAAACCTGCGTTTTAATAACGGGAGCAAGCCAAGGAGCCCAAAGCATAAACGAAGCTATTCTGGCATGTCTCGAAGACTGGAAACATAACGACTGGGTTATCATACATATTACGGGCGAAAAGCATCTTTTGGAAATCAAGGGCAAAGCGGAAAAACTCTTAGGCGGCGCGACGCTTGATTACAGACCGACGGCGTTTATGAACGATATAGCGGTCGCATATGCGGCATGCGATATAGCGGTAGCTAGAGCCGGAGCTACGACTTTAAGCGAATTGACTTTAAGAGGCATTCCGGCGATATTGATTCCCTACCCTTTCGCGGCGGAAGATCACCAAACTAAAAACGCCGCTTTTCTAGAAAATAAAAAAGCGGCGGTAGCTCTTAAAGACTCCGAACTTAAAACTAAGCTCAAAGATACGCTGGAAGGGCTGCTCGCAGACGACGAAAAACTGAAAGCGATGGCGGAAGAAAGTAGGAAACTGGGAAGTCCTGACGCGGTTTTTAAAATTTTAAAGGTATTAAACGAGATCAAGTAGAAGATTAACATTTAAATTTTTGTGGTGTTTGAGGTCTTTTTATAAATTATGAAACATATCCACTTTATAGGAATAGGCGGAATAGGCATGAGCGGTATCGCTCAAATCATGCTGGAAAAAGGATACGAAGTATCCGGTTCGGATATAAAGCCTTCGCATATAACGCAGCGCCTTCAATCAATGGGGGCTAAAATTTTTACAGGACATTGCGCGGCAAATATACATGGCGCCGATACGGTAGTTTATTCTACCGCAATACCTGAAACAAATATTGAAGTAAAAGCGGCGCTCGAAAATAACTTAACCGTAGTAAGAAGAGCGGTAATGTTGGGAATGTTAATGAACGCTCATCGAGGCATAGCCGTTGCCGGAACTCATGGAAAGACTACCATAACTTCAATGATTTCTTATGTATTCCAATACAACAATCTAAACCCAACTTCCATAATAGGAGGAGAACTCGCGGCTATAAATTCAAACGCCCGTTTTGGCACAGACTCCGCCTTAATTGCCGAAGCCGACGAAAGCGACGCTTCGTTTCTATGTCTATCTCCAGAAATAGCCATAGTTACCAGCATAGACGACGACGTCAACTTAAATGTAGAACCTTGGAAGACATATAAAAATGATAGAAATAAACTCATGAAAAAAATTTCCGAAATTTTTCTGAAATTTACGGAAAGGGTTAAATCTAATGGAACAGTTATTTTATGTGCCGATAACGCGGAAGTTAGAAAAATAATAAATCGAATCGACAGAAACATAATAACTTACGGAATAACGGAGAACGCAGATCTAACGGCTAGCTCAATATCTTTAGCCGACTTCCATTCCGCAAGTTCCGTTTTTCTGCATGGGAAAAAAATCGGAGATTTAATTTTGAACGTGCCGGGAAGACATAATATTCAGAACGCTCTAGCTTGCACAGCCGCATGCATGAGTTTTGGAATGGACGCGGAATCAATATTTAAAGCTCTCAAACTTTTTGGAGGACTTAAAAGACGATTTGAAAAAATAGGATGCGAAATAGGCGTGACGGTTATAGACGATTACGCTCATAATCCGTCTAAAATCAGAGCGGCCATTCATGCCGCGCGTACCGGAGACGCGTCCCGCGTCATAGCCGTGTGCCAGCCTCACAGATATTCCAGAACCAAATTTCAAAAAAACGATCTTTCAGAATCTTTTTACGAAGCCGATATCCTTATAATAACAGATATATACGGAGCTGGAGAAAAAGCTGATCCGGAAATATCAGGAAATATGATAGCGGAACTTACTAAACTCAAATCTCCAAACGTAGAAGTACATTTTATTCCGGATCCGGAAGACGCTTTTGAATTTCTTATTCCTCGTTTACGCGAGGGAGATTTGGTAATAGCTTTAGGAGCCGGAAATATCTCTGCATACGCCAAGACATTCGTCGACAAACTTAGAGTAAAAACGCTGAATAGAATAAGCTAGAAATTCGCTTCTCGCTATAATTTACAGCCTGATAAGCCGATTCGCTAGCCAGGTAAATTCGGCGTTTAACATCGATAAAAAAACAGAAGCGACAATTCAGTAATGCAGCTGTAAAATGAGTAATAAATCGAGTAATACAAACTTAACAGAAAACTTTCATGCTCTCCCGAGGCAAATTTTCATTGTCTTCATTGCAATAATATCTCAAATTATTTTTTTTTCCTCAGACAGCTTCCGTTTAAGTTCTATCGAGATAAAAGGAATATCCAAACTTAAAGGCGGCGAAGTTATCGAACAATGCTATCCGCCCTGGGGAAAATATTTATGGCTTGTAAATACTAAAACTCTTAAAGACCGGCTTGCCGTAACGCCATGGATAAAAGACGCCGAAATTTACAAATCCTATCCAAATTCCTTATCTATAGTAATTGAAGAAAGAAACATAGCCGTAGCTGCGGCATCGTCAGACGCCTCTGACAAATGGTTCGGAGCAGACTCGGAAGGATGCGTGCTTATGGAATTAGCTCAGAACGAAGCCGAACTTCTGCCAAGATTTATCTCGGACGATCCGATTATCATCAATTCAATGGCTGACAAAGCAAAAATAAAAGCCGTAATAGAGATAGATTCTTTAATCTCAAAGCAGGAAAGAAGCAATATAAAATACTATAAGATAGACAGAAGCGGATACGTTTCTTTTTTCTATAAAACAGGTTCTAAAACATTTGAGGTTAAGTTAGGAACCCCCGATAAAGCGAAAGAAAAATTGGAGATTTTTAAAGCTATGACGGAGCAAATGCGTTCTCAGTTATATCTTTTGGAATATATCGATTTAAGATATGCCGAACCCGTAGTTAAGCTTCTTATAAATCCCGACAGAAAACAACGCCTTACGGAAGGCGAGGTGCCATCAGCAGATGAATAAAAAATATGCGCCGAATAAAATCAGCTGGCAAATTCCCATAGCGATTACCTGTATGTTTTTAGGCATTATTCTTACAATGCAATTTAAGATGCAGGCTAAAGAAGCTTTTCCAATGTCAAGTAATAGAAACGATATGATAAAATTAATTCATGAACTTGAACAGCAAAGGAAAAAACTGGAAGCTGATTTAGAAGAAAAAAATAAGGCGCTGGAAAATTTTGAACAATCTACGGGAAGTAAAGAAGATTTGCTAAAGGCTATGCAGGGACAGGTTGAAAAAGTAAAAACAGAAGCGGGATATACCAACGTACATGGCCCGGGCATAATAGTGGAGCTGGCAGATTCTCCAAAACGCCCGTCTCCAAAAGACGATCCGTTTTTCTTTATTATACATGACGTAGATATAGCCACTTTAGTCAATGAGCTTTGGGCATCAGGAGCGGAAGCTATATCGATTAATTCTCAGCGCATAGTCGTAAATACGTCGATAAGGTGCGTAGGCCCTACGGTTCTTGTAAATTCGGTACGTCTGGCATCCCCTTATAGGATTATGGCTATAGGCCCTTCAAGAGAGCTCGAAGGGGCCTTAAGGACACCGGGAGGCTTTATCGACTACATGGCTCCTTCGGTTAATCAAGGAGTCACAGTAAATATTAAACGATCCGATGATATAAAGATTCCCGGATTCAGCGGAAGTATGATTCTTCGCTATGCAAAAACGGCGGAGGATAAAAAATAGATGTGGATTATTTTAGGACTTATAACAGGCATCATTATAGCCTGTATTTTGCCGGCTCACTTCGCTCCTCCGGCGGCATATTCGACCTATGTATCCGTGGCGTTTTTAGCCGGTTTAGACTCGGTGATAGGAGGCATAAAAGGCGGAATAGAAGATAAATTTGATCTTACTATATTTATAACCGGTTTTATAGCCAATACTCTATTAGCGGGTCTTATAACATGGATGGGAGACAGAATTGGAGTCGACCTATATATGGCCGCTATAATTACGTTTGGAGTCAGACTTTTCAATAATTTGGGGACCATAAGACACGATATTCTAATGAATCAAAGAATTAGAAAAACTCAGGAAGTCACAAATACGGAAAATCCGTCTCAAAAAGCCGAAAATGAAAAATAGATTTTTTGCATAAAGCGCAGGTGACTTAACTTGACCAGAAAAGATATTATAGCAAGCATAGACTTAGGCTCAAAATACGTTAGATGCGTAGTGGCAGAAGTTGCCGACAACGCCCCTATAGAAATACTTGGAGTAGGCAAAGCCTTAACGAAAGGCATACATAAAGGACTGATAAACAATATAAACGAAGCTAGCAAATCAATTGAGGAAGCTGTCAAGGAAACTGAGAAACAGGCCGGTTTCAGTATCAAACATGCCTACGTCAGCTTAGGAGGCATATATGTAACCACAAAGATGACGAACGGAGCCTTGATTATAACCAGCTCTGACAAAATCATAACGGAAAACGACGTCAGAAAAGTCAAAGATAATATCCGCAGTATGTGCAACACCCCGGGAGAAACCGTAATACAAGCTATACCGTTCGACTTTACGGTAGATAGCTTCGCCGGAGTAGAAAACCCGATAGGTATGTCCGGAGATCAACTTGAACTAACGGCAATGGTAGTTTCCGTAAGAGAGACACATTTGGCCAATATAATAAAAGCCATTGAAAACGCCGGAATAGAAATAGAAGACGACGGGATAGCGCTAAGCGGTTATTGCGCGGCTTTAGCGACGTTATCGGAAGAAATGAAAGAGCTGGGAGCGATTATTATAGACATCGGACATGATTCGACTAGCGTCACCGTTTATAGAAACAAAAGCGTCGCTTTATATAAAAGTATAAAAATCGGAGGCTATCGCATAACTTCAGATATTTCCCAAGTTTTTGGCATAACGTTGGGAGAAGCGGAGAGACTTAAAATTTCAAAAGGAACGGCTTGGTCTGATTTAATTGCCGAAGACGAAGAATTATCAGTCAGTTCCATAGCGTCGTCAGAGCAAATAACCATAAGTTTAAAAGATCTAACCGGAGTAATAGAAGCTAGACTAGAAGACATATTTAAAAAACTAGACATCAACAGCAACTCGTTTATCAAAAATCACCCCGTAGGCCTGATAGTCCTTACGGGAGCCTCTTCGGCAATACCGGGCGCAGACCTGCTATGCAAGGATTTTTTCAACCGTCCCGTAAAAATAGGAGAGGTTATAGCTCCTCAAAATATACCGGAAGAATTCTCAGACGCTCAGTACGCCACTGTGATGGGAACTATTTTATACGGAGCGAACAAAATGGAGCGCATAACTGATAAACCTCCGTCAAAATCGCCTGTTTTAGGCTTTTTAGACAATATAATGCGAGTGCTTCATGAAATTTTCTAAAAATAATAAAAATTTGAATCAAACGGAGGATCAACATCTTGAATACTTCTAAAGGTGAAAAATATATTCCGGCAGGGCTGGAAAAACTCAATCAAAAAATAACAAAGCCGCATATATCGGCTCAGCCTGAAGCGGAACAGAAAAATATTTCGGAAAAGATCGCCGGTATAAAAGTAGTGGGAGTAGGCGGAGCGGGATGCAGCGCCGTTAACCGCATGATACAGGCTGGGCTTAAAGGAGTCGAATTCATCAGCATTAATACGGATCCTCAGGCGCTATGTCTATGCGACGACAGATCTAAAAGGATCGCCATAGGACAAAACACTACGAAAGGCGTGGGAGCCGGAGGTAATCCTGAAATCGGTCTAAAAGCTATCGAAGAGAATAAAGCGGAAGTTATGGCGGCCCTGCAGGGAGCGGATATGATCTTTATCACCGCAGGAATGGGAGGCGGAACCGGAACAGGCGCGTCTCCGGTAGTCGCTGAACTTGCCAAAGAAGTCGGAGCCTTGGCCGTGGCCGTAGTTACTAAGCCGTTTTCATTTGAAGGAAGAATGAGGACGATGATTGCGGAAAGAGGCATAGCGCAGCTTACTGAAAAAGTAGACGCTTTAATAACCATCCCAAATGACAATCTGCTAAAAGTAGTCGATAAAAAGACCTCTCTTATGGACGCATTCAAAGTCGCAGACGACGTTCTAAGATACGGCGTTCAGGGCATTACCGATATTATGACTATTCCCGGCCTTATAAACGTCGACTTTGCCGATATACAGACGATTATGTCAAACAGCGGTTCCGCTCTTATGGGAATAGGTATGTCATCAGGAGATCAAAGGGCCGCTGCGGCCGCTGAAGAAGCGATAAGAAGTCAGCTTCAGGACGCTTCTATAGACGGAGCAAAAGGCGTTCTCTTCTCGATAACAGGCTCTCAGTCTATGTCTCTCAACGAAGTAGACGAGGCGGCGAAGATAATCTCTCAGGCAGTAGATCCGGACGCAAAAATTATATTTGGAACGGTAATAGACGATTCATATCAAGATACGATAATGATAACCGTTATAGCTACGGGATTTTCTTCTTTACAGGACGAAAACATAGATTATTTTGATTCAGACTCGTCTTACCAGTCCGATTCGGGATATATGCAGCAAAACGACGATATTGATTCTCTACCGGCGAACCTGAGAGACAGGCTGGCGTCGAAAAGACGTTAAACATCGTTAAATTAATACGGGATTATACGGCGTTTGCGGCTCGGAACTGATATCCGGCGATGTAATAATTATCCGATATATATATACGAGGCAGAAATAAATTATAAAAAGAAAAAAATATTCGCAACATATTGCCAACCTCCAAACGATATTATTAACTTTTGATTAATAATATTATACTCTATTAAAGCGTTATATGTCTGTGATCAACATCACACTTTTAAATAAATTTCACTATGAAAGACGTATTTTATCGTTTTACGGCTTTACCCTTAAAGCGCGTAAAAATTAAAATATAAAGATAAAAATAAATATTTCTTTAGGAGAAGCATATGGCAGACATTATGAAACAAGCTCTCGAAGCGATGAAAGCAATGAAGGAACAAAATATAAATTTAAACGATTTACTTCCTAAAGACACTTATGCTTTAGTGCGCAACGTGATCGCTTCGCTTGGACAGCAGGCTTGGATCTCCATGGGAATGCAAGCTAACCCTTTTACTCAAAAAATGGAAAAAGATTTAACGCAAGCAAAACTCGCTATAGACTGCGTAGCAAGTCTTTGCGAAATTATAAAACCTCATTCAACTCAGGCGGAAATAGCCGAAATGGAAATGCTGAAACAAAATCTTCAGCTGAATTTCGTTCAGCAATCTCAATAACAAGCCTAACGACATTTAGCATATTCATCCTCGCTTTTTGAAGTCAGAGGATAAATTTATTATATGACGACTATTAAAATAACAGAATTAAACAGGAAAACTCATCTATTCGTCCAATTGCAAGGCAAATTATAAAACATTAAAGGATTTTAACTATGGTATTTAGCTCGATGGTGTTTCTATGGTGTTTTCTCCCCATGGTCCTATTGGTATATTATCTTCTCGACAGAAAATATAAAAACGGATTCCTTCTTTTCGCAAGTCTGTTATTTTATTTCTGGGGCGAATCAAGCTATATCATAGTACTTTGTTCGTCTATAGTCTTTAATTATTTTATGTCCATATGGATGGACAAATACGACGGCAAAACAAGAAAAATAATACTTATTCTTATCCTTATCGGAAACCTTTGTCTTTTGGGTTACTTTAAATATTTTAATTTTCTTGTCGAGCTGTTAAATATATTAGCCGGGAAACAAGCTTTTAACTTTAAACATGTAGCTCTCCCTATAGGTATTTCATTCTATACTTTCCAATCGATTTCTTATATTATAGACCTTTACTATAAAAAAATTAAACTTCAGAAAAATTTCGTAAAACTAGCTCTCTATATCTCGCTATTTCCTCAGTTAGTAGCC
>CASEKF010000028.1 GCA_949288455.1 uncultured bacterium | reverse complement strand
CCTCCTTAACATACCATAAAATATTTATTTTTCAACCCGTTCCAACTTCCAATGAGAAATGTCAAGAATATCTTTTGTAACTTTAATCAGATATTCAGAAAAAATACACCTGTCTCCTTGAAAATCCTGAGGATTATGCTTATTTCCCGGCACAATATATATTCCTCCGGCTTTTACCGAATCAGATATGAGATTCCCGGTAAAAGGATTGACAAAACCGACTTCAACGCCTCTTAAAGCTAAATAAGGAACGTCGGCCGTAGTCATAAAATCTTCGGAAGTTCTGACAGGCCCGGAAGAACCAAAATCCTTAACGAGAAAAAGAGGATTATAATACGTAGACAAAGACTCTTTAGAAGCCCAAGTAGGTAAAAAAGCGCCATGATCTGAAATTATAATAATTTTAGTATTGTCGTAAACGCCCTGTTCTCTAAGAAAATCAAACCAAGAAGACAAAAGCAATAACGCCGAAGCGTTGACATGATAATGTTTAAAAGCATCTTCCGAACCGACAATATTCGGGCCTTTATCGGTAACTTCCAAAGCGGCTTTATAGCCGGGATATTGAAGGAAGGAAGGTTCATGAGTCAATTCGTTTGAAATAATATTCAGCGTCAAAGAAGAAGGCGAAGTCGCGTCCGTAAGAAACGAAAGGTAAAATAAAGACGAATAAGCGTCAAGCATAGACATATTCTCGCCGGGAATCTTATTCTTTGAAGAAATATAAACGGTATTAAGATATTTGCCGCTGTTATAAAGACGCCTGTTTAAAGCTTCCGGAGACATTTTCATAAAACTGTAAATTAAAAAATCATGACGCAAAAGAGCCGAATGCATAAACTGAGGCAAAGTTATATCTAACTCTTCGCTCAGAAATTTCTGAGTAAACTCTCCCGAAATATTCACCCCGGTAATACCAAAATCAGAAAATAAATCGTTGTCTGAAACCCACTCGTAATTTTTTAACGGAGAATCGGCAACGGAAACTTCTCCTCCCGCATTTTTAAACATAACGGGAAGAACTAAAAGAGATTCGTTATGCTTATCTTTCATTTTTTGACCAAGTCTGGCGTCCAGCTTATCAGGAGTATATTCGTAACCGCCAAAAATAGAAGGAACGGACAAGATCGTATGAGCGTAAAAAGAAGCGGTATCCGGATAATAAACAAACCCGGATAATTTCTCGTTAAGTTCCGGATTGCTATATAAAATAAGAGGGAAATACGCGCTGATAGCCTTATCAAGAAAAATAATTACGACGTTTTTACCCGTCTTCGTCAATTTAAATACCGAAGGACTTTTTAAAACGTCGCTTTCCTTGCGAGTAATCTCCAAATATCTCAAATTTCCGGCGTAAATATCCTGAGCCTTAACTCCTACGTTTATCGCGCAAGCTATAATCAATATAAAAAAAGCAGACATTATAGCCTTTATATGGCCGAACTTAATAATAAAATAGAACAAAACGCATAAAACTATCGTTAAAAAACAAGTCAAAAGCCATGACGTAGGAATTGACATAGTAAGTTCGGAAGGATTCAATCTTAAAGCCTGAGACATCGTTCCCGCGTCATATCTATAAATATTAATAATGGCTATCAAAGAAAAAGCGCAAAAAAGCAACGAAAGCAAATTTCTCGTTTTCCGGGCCGACATAAAATAAACAAGAGATCCCCAAACTAAAAAAATTCCAAAAGATTGAAGAACAGGATAAGATAATAAACTCCATACGGAATAGCCGCCCAACAAATCGCAAAATTCTACGGCGGAAGAAGCCGCCATATTAAAAGGCAAAACAATGCCGGAAAGCAGCCATAAAAATATAGAAGAAGAAATAAAAAGCGAGTCCGTCAAACCTGGAGAAGACGTAAAAGAAGGACAATAATTATCAATAAATTGAGATAAATATGAAACATACGAACATTTTAATCCGTATCTTAACCAAAGATTTTTACAAAGAGAAAAAATATTATTGCATGTCCAATATAAAACTAAGCCCGAAGGAGAATTATAAAGCAAAATCAAAAAAATCAAAGCGGAGCAGTAGGTCTGCACAGTCTCGCTCTTAGTAAAGCGAAACGAATAGACATATCCCGCCGCTATGTTAATTAAAGTCATTAAAACAGGTAAAAAATTAACTTCAAATCGCCCGATTTTTAATAAAGCGTCCTCTTTGGCCAAATCTTTTAAGATAAAAAAAGATTCTCCGTCCAAAAGTCCCGGCGTAGATAGAAATATATAAGCCGCAAGAAAAAAAGGAATCATTATAAGAAGGCTTAATAAACTACGAAGAGCCATAAAAGGGTGATATTTATTCTTCCGATAGTAAGCGTCCAAAAGCATATACTTCTTATCGCCGGAAAAATTACGCTTAATAGACTCTACGCGCGGAGCCATTTTATTCATAAGTTTTCTGTGCGCGTCCTGCAGCAGTTCCGCCTTCATATATAAAGGATGAGTTAAAAACGAAACGGCCACGCTAACTCCTATGATGGCGAAACCGCTTCTGCCCTGTATCTGCTCGAATGCATGGTATAAAGTCAAATAAATAACTTCGACTAAAAACTGTACCGGATATATAAAAATTTGATATAAAAATTCCATAACGAATTGCCCAATATGCATTTTGCCCTTTACGGCAAAAAGTTTTCCGTCAATTTTTTAATTCTTCAAGTTTGCCTTGAAGAAAATCGACGCACCTGACTCCGCTTTCCCCAATATGCTGCCACGCTATGGCCTTGGCCTTTTGAACCGCCTCGAGAAGTTTTACGTCCTTCGTCGATTCCTTAAGCCTCGCCGCTAAATTTATAAAATCTTCCTCTTTTATCTCAATCGCTATCTCTTTTAATATCTGAAATTTCCAAGGTTCGGAATCAAGCTCCCCCGCGTCGTAAATTTCCATGTTAAAATTCTGAACGGCATAAAATACAGGACGTCCAAAAAGAAAACAAAAATCAAAAATCACGCTTGAAAAATCGCTGATCATTATGTCGGCCCCGGAAAGAGAAGAAAAATTATCAGGAGCAAAATCCCAAGAAAAACGATCCGAATAACTTTGCTTCAATTTTTTTATCATCTCGGATTCCGAACGTAAAGATTGGGGATGAGGACGTATAATAACGTTAAAATCAGAATCGGCTAATGGGTCAAGGAGTTTTTTGCCAAATTTGCTTAAAAGACTGTTTCTGCCCCAGGACGGAGCTACTAAAACCGTCATATTTCCTCGACCGGAATCTGAATTCTCAGCCGATCTGGCATTAAGAACGTCGAGATAAGTCGAACCAACCACTACCAATTCCTTAGGCTTATCTCCGCGTTTTTTTTCAAGTTCCCTAATGCCTTCTTTCTGATATTCTCCCGAAAGAAGCACGGAATCGTAATAATCTAATCCAAAAATTTCGTAGCTGGTAGCGTCGTCGACGGAATGAAGAATATGGGAATAATGTCTGACCCCTCTGGAACGTTTAAATTGATAAACGTCGAGTCCCGGAGTCGTCGTTAAACATATGTCGGCCTGCAAAAAATTTAAAAAAGCGAACGCCTTGTTCCCTTCATTAATATATTTTCCGCAAATATATTTATAATTTTTACTAAAAAACGGATCGTCTTCGGCGGACGTAAAATAAGCCGCAGATAATTTCCGCCTCTCTAATTCGTCCAGTATCGGCATAAACACGTTCCAATACTGTTTACCCTCAGAATATACGGCAATCCTTTCATGAGTCGCAGACTGATCTAAGCGTTTGCCCGTAAGCAAAAATTTAATTTTAATAACGGCTAATTTAAAAAAATAATAAAGAGCGGCGGCAATCCCGATAAATATGCTAAAAAGCATGCTTCCCGTGCCCGGATCTATATATAAAAACATAAAATAAATCCTATTCTTTATTGGGTAATATTTCCAAAACGTCCTTAATAGATATGCAAAAATCTTCAGAAGCTTCTTTAGCTCGCGAATTTATTAAAATTGATTTAGCCGTATTGAGCATAGCCGGATACGCGCTTCTTATCAAATGATTCGCATAAATAACAATATTGGCGCCATGCTCCGCAAGTTCTTCCTCAGTTACGGAAGAATAAACAGTCGGAATCACAACGAGAGGAATATCTGAAGAAATTTTTCTAAACGAACGAAGAAATTCAAAAACTTCATCGGGAGATTTACGCCTGGAATGTATCATGATGCCGTCGGCCCCAGCCTCCGCATATTTTTCGGCTCTTAATAAAGCGTCTTTCATACCCTTTTCAAGAATCAAACTTTCAATTCTTGCAAAAATCATAAAATCATGCGAATTCAACGCTTTCTTACCGGCCTTAATCTTTTCTGAAAAATTTTGAATGGAATCCTGAGTTTGCGCTACTTCCGTTCCAAATAAAGAATTCCTCTTTAGACCGATTTTATCTTCTATTATAACGGCCGAAACGCCTATTCTCTCCAAAGTCTTAACGTTATAAGCAAAATGTTCGGGTATGCCTCCTGTATCTCCGTCAAGAATAATAGGTTTCGTAGTCACGTCCATAATTTCGTCAATCGTTCCAAGTCTGCTGGTTAAATCAACAAGCTCTATATCGGGCTTCCCCTTCATAGTCGAATCGCAAAGACTCGAAATCCACATACCGTCGAAAGATTTTAAAGAGTCCCCTTTACATACTACCGTATTTTCCACTATCAAGCCGCTCAGACCGCTGTGAGCCTCTAAAAAAGAAAGAAGATTCTTAACCTTTAAAAGTCTTTTTAATTTCGGTCGCCTGACCTCCGTAAGACCTGAAGCGACTTTTAACTGATGATTTAAATGAGAAAGAACGTTATTATAAGTATAGGGAAACTCAACTAATTTTCCGCCGTAAGATTCGAGAATTTCTATCGCTTCCCTGCGAACAAAAGAAAGCTCGTTATTAATCCAATCGTCGCCATGAACTACGTAATCAGGCTTCAACTCGGTTAAAAGTTTACGGTAAGAAAGAGTGTCCTGAACCACAACTTTAGCGATATGCTTCAAAGAAGAAAAAATTCGAAGTCTTTCTTCTAAGTCGACGATAGGAAATCTATTGTTTAAAGCTATAACTTCGTCAGTCTGAATACCGGCCGTAATTTCGCCTAACTCGGCGGCCTTTTCTATTATATTAAGATGACCGCTATGTACTATATCCGTTGCAAAACTCATAAAAACTTTTTTCATTTGTATCGATTCCTTACAGCCTCTAATTCTTTAATATCGTCTATTTCAATTACTCTTCCTTCTAATATCGGTTCTAAGTATACGCATATCTTATCAAGAGAAGAATTAACGGCTTCATCCCAATATTTATCTTTTCCCGAAGGCAAAGATATCATTTCGGCTATTTTTTCGGAAATTAAAGCGATATCTGCCTTTAACCAAGCCGAAATACCTACCATATTATATAAATCTGTTCCTCCGACGCCGATTTTTATTATTCTTCCGTCAGAGTCGGCAGTAAAAACCCAATCGTTAGAATAGCCGCTCTTAAAAACGCCATAATAATGAGATCTATCTATGACAGAAGAAAAAATAGTATCGTCCGAAATAAATAAATCGGCCTCTAGTATATAACAATTCTCAGTTAAAACTTCTCTTGCCGCATAAATTGACGAAATATTATTTTTAGTCTCATAATCGGGATTAAAAATAATATTCACTCCGGGATACTTTTTTATAAGGTAGTCGAATTGTTCATGTAAAAAACCGACGACTATAAAAATCTCGTTTACGGAAGCTTTTAAAAGAGCTTCTATCCCCGTCTCTATCAACGGTTTAGTTCCCACTTTAACAAGAGGTTTCGGAATAGAATAAGTTATAGGCCTCATTCTGCTTCCAAGCCCTGCGGCCATAATAACGGCTCTTTTTATTAAATCGTTAGAGGTAACTTTCATAAATTTTTCCGGTAAAAATAAGATAAAAGCCCGCATGCCGATAAGAAGCATTTACGGGCTTAATATTATTCTATATGGAGCTAAGCGGGCTCGAACCGCTGACTTCTTGCATGCCATGCAAGCGCTCTCCCAGCTGAGCTATAGCCCCGTCTTCATTGTCAACAGGATTATACATTATAATTTTTATTTTGTCAAGTTTTTATAAAAATAAAAATGGCTTCGAAAGCGAATCGAAACCATTTTTATTATATTTTTATTTACTCTGCAAAAACGCAGGAATTTTCAAAGGATCAATTCTTACTGACGGACCCATCGTCGAAGTAAGAGTTACCGTCTTAAGATACGTGCCTTTAGCGGTCGCCGGTTTCGCCTTTATAACGGCGTCGAGAAGCGTAGCTAAATTCTGAGCTATTTTTTCGCGGCCAAAATCTCTCTTGCCTATTGCGGAATGAAGAACTCCCTGTTTATCGCCTCTATACTGCACTTTGCCGAGTCTAAGTTCCTTAACCGTCTTTCCGACTTCCTTAGTAACGGTTCCGGCTTTAGGGTTAGGCATTTTCGCGGCCAAAATTCTTCCTAAGCCTTTGCCAAGCATACCCATCATATCAGGCGTAGCGACGCATATATCGAACTCCGACCATCCGCCTTTTACTTTTTCGACAAGTTCCTCCGCTCCGGCCAAAACCGCTCCGGCTTCAAGAGCTTCCTTTTCCTTATCGGCTTTTACGAAAGCTATGATTCTAGGAGTTTTTCCGGTTCCATGAGGAAGAACTACGGTTCCTCTAACCGTCTGATCGCTCTTTCTGGGATCTATCCCGAGAAGAATATGAAGCTCAATAGTTTCGTTAAACTTTGCCGAAGCGTTTTTCAAAACTAAATCTATAGCTTCTTCAACAGTATAATAAGATAATTTATCGTACGTTTTAAGAATCTCCGCGACTCTTTTGTTTTTCTTAGCCATTTTTCCTCCTGTGGTATTATCGAAAAACCTTTCTCCCACTTATTTTATGCGTTACTCTATAACAATTCCCATGCTTCTTGCGGTGCCGGCAATAATATTAGCGGCGGCGTCAAGATCGTTAGCGTTAATATCGGGCATTTTTATTTTAGCTATCTCCTCAACCTGAGCTTTAGTTATTTTAGCTACTTTGGTCGTATTCGGCTTGCCGGATCCTTTTTCAATGCCGGCGGCTTTAATAAGAAGAGCCGAAACCGGAGGAGTTTTTGTGATAAACGTAAAAGTTCTATCTTCGTATATAGTTATCTCAGCAGGAATAACCATGCCTATTTGATTAGCGGTTCTGGCGTTATACTGCTTTACAAATTCCATAATATTAACGCCATGCTGACCTAAAGCAGGACCTACCGGAGGAGCTGGGTTAGCTTTGCCGGCAGGGCACTGAAGTTTAACAACTGCCTTTACTTTCTTTGCCATAATTCACCTCTTAAATCTTCTCAACCTGGTTAAAATCAAGTTCAACAGGAGTTTCCCTGCCGAAAATAGTGAGAAGAACTTTTATTTTTTCTCTTTCAATACTTACTTCGTCTACAACGCCTTTAAATCCCTCAAACGGTCCCTTGGTAATTTTTATCACTTGACCTACGTCTATATCTAAAGTGACTTTAGCCGGAGCTTCAAGTCCCATCTGCCTCAAAATAACCTTAACCTCTTCGTCAGGCAGAGGCATAGGTCTAACGCCGGAACCTACAGGGCCGACAAAACCTGTCACTCCCGAAGTATTCCTAACGACGAACCAAGAATCGTCGCTCATAATCATTTCTACAAGAACATACCCAGGATAAAGCTTTTTTTGAACGGTTTTTTTCTTTCCATCTTTAAATTCAATTTCTTCTTCGGTAGGAACAAGAACCTGAAAAATCTTCTCCTGCATATTCATTTGTTTAACCTTGCTGAGAAGATTATTTTTCACCTTATTCTCATATCCGGAATAAGTATGGACTACATACCATTTCTGTTCATGAGTCTTAGAAAATTCAGACGAAACCGAATTTTGACTAATCTCCGCCGCGCTTTCTGTTTCTGAAGAAGATAAATCGTTCACATCTTGCTCGCGGCTTAGCTCACCATTCTCAACCATAGCGACAATCCTTTTCAAAAAATAAATAGAATACTAAAAAGAAAACAATTTAAGCGATGCCTATTGCCTTGAATAAACCTTCGAATCCCTGACTCAAAATAAAAAGATAAAGCGAAACTATCCCCAAAGTAACAAGAACGACAATCGTATATCCGATAAGCTGTTCCCTTGTCGGCCATATTATTTTTCCAAACTCTATTTTAATGCCCTTAAACCATAATTTTAAAGCGTCTATTATATGCTGACACCGCTTATTTATCTTTTGGGACAAAGGTTCTGAAGATTTAGCAAGGGAATTATCAGATTTATTCTGTTCCGTTTTAACAAGTTCTTTGCGGCTTTTGACGTTTTGAACTTGCGATTCAACGGCATTTACCTGCGCGTTTTCAGTTTTCTTTACGCTTTTCTTTTCTTTTTTGACTTTTTTAGCGGGTTTGGCGTTTTTATCTTTTTTAGTTTTACTCGTTACCAAAATTATAACAACCTTTCATGAAAACATACTATGACAAAAACCGACGGATTCATCATGCAAAAAAATCAATATTGCGCCGAATCCTCCCCGCTCAGCTTATAACAAGTAAGAGAGCCATACGGCCGCTGACTGCCAAACTCATATAAAAAGCCGAACGCAAAAATAAATAAACAGAAAATCCTGAAATAGGACGGGCAATGCCTGCCCGCCCTATAAACAGATACATTTCTATTTGGACTCTTTATGGGTCGTATGCTTATTACAGAAAGGACAATACTTATTCAACGAAAGACGATCCGTCGTATGCTGCTTATTCTTTCTGGTAGCATAATTTTTTCTTTTACAATCTCCACAGGCCAACGAGATAGTAATGCGATTTTCCTTTTTGGCCATAATATCTAAACCTCACAGTCTAAATAGATTCTTTTGTTATTACTCCTCGATTTCAGAAACTACGCCCGCTCCTACGGTTCTTCCGCCTTCGCGGATAGCGAATCTGAGATTTTTCTCAATAGCCATCGGAGTTATAAGATTAACTTCCATCGTAACGTTATCGCCGGGCATAATCATTTCTACGCCTTCGGGAAGCTTGATTGAACCGGTAATATCGGTCGTTCTGAAATAGAACTGAGGTCTGTAACCGTTGAAGAAAGGAGTATGACGTCCGCCTTCCTCTTTCGATAAGACGTAAACTTCAGCTTTAAACTTCGTATGAGCCTTAATCGAACCGGGTTTTGCAAGCACCTGACCTCTTTCGATATCTTTTCTATCGATACCGCGAAGAAGCAGACCAACGTTATCGCCGGCGCGACCTTCGTCAAGAATCTTTCTAAACATTTCTACGCCGGTTACGACTAATTTTCTGGGTTTTTCAATGAAACCGACAAGCTCTACTTCCTCTCCAACCTTTATAACGCCTCTTTCTACTCTGCCGGTCGCAACCGTGCCTCTTCCGGTAATTGTGAAGACGTCTTCAACAGGCATAAGGAAATTTTTGTCCACAGGACGCTCAGGCAGAGGAATATATGAATCTACCGCGTCGCAAAGTTCCATAATAGCGGCTTTCCACTTCGGATCAGGATCGTTCTCTACAACCTTAAGAGCGGAACCGCGAATAATCGGAATGTCATCGCCGGGGAAATTGTAAGCGCTGAGAAGTTCTCTTACTTCAAGCTCAACAAGATCTATAAGTTCAGGATCATCGACCATATCGCATTTGTTAAGGAACACTACGATATAGGGAACGTTGACTTGACGAGCAAGAAGAATATGCTCTCTGGTCTGAGGCATCGGGCCGTCGGCTGCTGAAACCACAAGAATGGCTCCGTCCATCTGAGCGGCTCCGGTAATCATATTTTTAATATAATCGGCGTGACCGGGGCAATCTACGTGAGCGTAATGTCTCTTTTCAGTTTCATATTCAGCGTGGCATATAGCGATAGTTATGCCTCTCTCCTTTTCCTCGGGAGCATTATCAATATGATCCACGTCAAGAGCCTTTGCAAGACCTTTTTCGGCAAGAGTCATGGTAATTGCCGCAGTAAGAGTCGTTTTACCGTGATCGACATGGCCGATAGTTCCGATATTGACATGCGGTTTTGTTCTTTCAAATTTCTGTTTTGCCATATTTTCCTCCTAAAAATAAATAAACGGTGCAAATAATAGAAACGGCTTTCATATCGTCGTTCATAACTATTTTTCTTTAAACTAACGGCGCGAAATATTAAAGAGCGCGCGACATATAGAACAAACGCCGAATCAGAATTGCAAAAAAAAACGCGCCCGAGAGGACTCGAACCTCTAACCTTTGGCTTAGGAGTCCACCGCTCTATCCTTTGAGCTACGAGCGCCTGAAAAACCCATCTAATCGACAGAATACAATTAAAAAAGCTGGGGAACGGGATTGAACCGTCGACCTCATCCTTACCAAGGATGTGCTCTACCTACTGAGCTACCCCAGCATCAGACACAGACGCAATATCCCGATAATCTCCAGACGGCAATTCCTTGTGTTTGGAGCGGGGAACGGGGCTCGAACCCGCAACATCCAGCTTGGAAGGCTAGCGCTCTACCAACTGAGCTATCCCCGCATCCGTTGTTACGCTGGTGTCTTAGCGTGACCACATAATAACCTAAAAAAAAAAATTTGTCAAGACCTTATAAATATTTTTTTTATCTTTTCAATAAAGAATCCAACAAGAAGTCGACAGTTAAGAATCCACTGCCAATTCGGCCTGAGGCAAGCCGGCTTGTTTAGCCGCGTCCAGCGCATAAATTACGTCTCCGTAAGAAGACTTTGAATCGGCCGTTATACTTACCGGAGTATCCTTATTTTCAAGTTTAGATAAACGGGCAAATAAATCCGACTTTGATACTTGTTCTCCGTTAACCGCATACCGACCGTCGGCATAAACGGTTATAGAAACTTCGCTCCTTACAAGATCCACAGAATTCTTGGCATGCGGAAGATCTATATTAAAACCTTTTTGAGTAAAAACTGATCCGGCGAGCATAAAAATAATAAGAAGCACAATCATGCAGTCGGTAAGAGGAGCGATATTTATTTCATTTAAAGACTCGTCTTCATTTGACGGTAAAGTTTTTAAAAATTTCAAAAAAATCGCTCCTTTCAAGATATTTCCAAGACGTCGATAGGCTTGTCTCCCCGCTCTATTCTCACGACCAATTCTATTAGTTCAGCGCAGAATACGCCTAATTCGCTTCTCAAGCTTTTAATCTTAGCCCTAAAATAATTAAAAAAAGCGGACGCCGGTATGGCTACCAACAAACCTGCCGCCGTAGCTATTAAAGCCTCCGACACGCCGCCGGCAACTACTGCGGCTCCGGCCGAAGAAGAAACGGCAATATCGGCAAAAGCTCTCATAATCCCTACTACGGTTCCGGCAAGACCGATAAAAGGAGAGATTACGGCTAAAATTCCCAAAATAAAAACGCGCTTTTCAAACTGTAAAAGGACTCGTTCCATAACCGCCTGAACCGCGTCTTCAATTTCATCTTTAGGAGATGTCTTTCTCATAAGAATGGCTCTAGCGCATAAAAGCTGAATTTTATCGCTTGAATCAAGCATGGCGTTTATTTCGTTAAATTTATCTTCAGACAGCAAAATAGAAAAACGACGAAGCGCGGAATCGTAATTAAATTTATTTCTAAAATAAAAATAAAGTCTTTCTCCTGTTACGGCTACAAAAATTACGGAACAAACCAGCAAAATATATAAGAAAACGCCGCCGGACTTAAACACGTAAAATAAATAATTATTAGAATCAGGTAAAATCGACATGATACAATTCTCCCGAAAAGCGCCGTTTTGCAAAACGCAAGAATCAGCCTTGAGACGATAAACAGATATAAAAATTACGCTAAAAGTATGATGCAAAACAAAACGGACGGAAATATAATATAAGTATACAATAATGGAGGTTCGCCGTATGTTCGCCATAGATAATAATTATCTTAATACAGAATATTACTATGAATCGAATATAAAACCTTCAGACGCTTCAAATTCATATTACTATAAAGAAGTCGGCAGATCCCCTTTGCTCAGCAAAGAAGAAGAAGAAGAACTCGGCGAAAGAATCTCTAAAGGAGATCAACAAGCCGTCAATCGGCTAATAAACTCAAGCCTGAGGTTAGTTATATCAATAGCCGCTAAATATGCGGGAAAAGGGCTGAGCATGATGGATCTTATTCAGGAAGGAAATATAGGGTTAATAGAAGCGGCTAAAAAATTTGACGGCAGTTTGGGCTATAGATTCGCAACTTACGCGACATGGTGGATAAGACAATCCATATTACGCGCGATTTATAACGGAAGCCGAACGATAAGATTGCCCATACACATAATAAATATATATCGCTTATATAAACAAACTCTGGAAAATTATAGAAAGAAATACGACAAACAGCCAACACTTATAGAAATAAGCAGAATTATATATCCGGTGTCGCAAGAAAAAATACGTCGTAAACTTTCGAAAAAATATGGGAGGATCCTCGCTTCTGACGATCCGTTAGTGCGTCAGGCAATAACGGAGGAAGAAATAAACGCAAAAAATAAACTCGAAGCGATCATAAAAATAGCGAATGAACCGCTATCGTTCGAGCTGTCGATAGGAGACGGAAAATTTACGCTTGGAGACACTATAGCGGCTCCCGAAAACGATAATTTTCTGGATAAAGACGAAATAAACAGACTTCTGAAATATCTTACGCCCGAAGAAAGAAAAATAATAAAATTACGTTTTGGCTTAAACAACATAAAAAGCCAAACTCTCGACATGATCAGCCGCCAATTGGGAGTCAGCAAGGAAAGAGTCAGACAAAAAGAAGTTAAAGCCATAGAGAAATTACAAAAAGCCGCCGGACAAATACAAAAACAAATTAAGCGCTAAAAGCGAAAATATTGTATAATGATAATTATGAAAATACAATCGTTAACTTTATTTGTCGCTTTTTTTTTATTAACCGTTCAAAATATAACCGCAGATTCTTTAACGCAGGAGACTAAAGCGAATAAATTGCTGGCCGGTCTTGAAAATAAAAATAAACATATAAAAGATTTTACGGTAAATTTCACGGCTACGGTTTACTATCTCTCCTTTTCTTTCCCTTTGAGAGGAAAATTTTTCTTTAAATATCCAAATAAAATGAAAATGAAATTTGACAATCTGCCCTATCCTCTCAACGAATATAAATCCCTTTTTGAAAATTTAGCCCCGGGTAGAACCGTTTACGGCGAATCAAAAAAACGTTATATACGAATGGAAAAAACCAACGGAAAAATTCTTCATCTGATAGAAATAACGCCTTTAAAACAAAATAATATAAAAGCGATATACCTATGGTTAAACGACGCGACGCTTTATCCCGACTTTGCGATCGTTAAATATAATGACTCCAGCTCTATAGAAACGGAAAATGATTACGCTAAAGACGCTAAATTTTCTCTTCCCTATATTCAAAAAGCGAAGCTTAAATCCAAATTCTTTACGGCTAAAGCTCATGTGAAATATTATAACTACAATATCAATACGGGAATACAAGACGATATATTTAAATAAACTCCCGCGGCATGAAATTTAAACTTATAAGTTTAAGCTCAGCGTTTGAACCGTATATATAAACGAAATTTTATTAAAAAGACCTCGGCAAAGAACGCTGTACAGTTCTCGGTCAAGGTCTTTTTCGTTTCTTAATAAAGCGCCTAAATAAATTCTCTTTATTTTTTCTTCTTCGAAGATTTTTTACTTGACGCTTTCTTTGAAACAGCCCCCATCGATACGTCAGAAGCGTCGGGATCCGATTCGTTCGAAGGTTTAGAAGTATTTAAATCGGCCTTTTTCAAAACTTCAGAGCCGCCGGAACTTTTGTTCTTCGAAGATTTAGCAGCATCCGAATCAGATTTTTTAGGATATACTAAATTTATCTCTGTTTCAGGATCAAAAATATGCATTTTATGCATATCAAGACAAAGCTCGACTTCGTCGCCAAGGCGAGCCGAAGAATGAGAATCGACCCTGGCAGCCAAGACATTGCCGCAAAAATCAATATGAATCATGATCTCCGACCCCATAGGCTCGGCAACCTCGACGGTTCCCTTTACTGCATAATCCTTAACGTAATCTTTAGTAAATTTGACGTCTTGTATGTGTTCAGGACGAATTCCAAAAATTACTTCTTTGCCCGCAAAAGGAAGTATGCCGGGCCGTTTTTCTTCAGGTATCTTCAATTTCCAATCTTCAATAAGAACATATTCGGCCTCTGCGTCAATTTTTGAAGGTACAAAATTCATAGAAGGGCTGCCTATAAAACTGGCGACAAATTTATTAGCTGGAAAATCATACAAATTCATAGGAGAATCAATCTGCTGCACAATGCCGTCTTTTAATATTACGATCCTGTCTCCTAAAGTCATGGCCTCAGTTTGGTCATGAGTCACGTATACTGTAGTTACTCCAAGTCTCTTGTGCATCTTCTGAAGCTCGGCTCTCATCTGAACTCTCAATTTGGCGTCCAGATTACTTAAAGGTTCGTCCATAAGAAAAACTTTAGGTTTTCTAACTATAGCTCTTCCCATCGCGACTCTCTGTCTCTGACCTCCGGACAACTCGCCGGGTTTTCTAAGAAGCAAATCTTTAAGTCCCAGCATTTCAGCGGCTTCGTTAACTCTTTTGTCAATATCATCCTTAGGATATTTTCTGATATTAAGTCCGAAAGCCATATTTTCATATACGTTCATATGAGGATAAAGAGCGTAACTCTGAAAAACCATAGCGATATCTCTATCTTTGGGAGATACGTCGTTTACAAGAACTTCGTCAATATAAATTTCTCCTCCGGTAACTTCTTCCAGTCCGGCTATCATTCTTAAGGCGGTAGATTTACCGCAGCCGGAAGGACCTACGAGCACTAAAAATTCTCCGTCTCGTATTTCGAAAGAAACGTCTTTTATTACGTTAACCTCTCTTTTAACGGAACCGCTCTTCCAAAATTCCCACCAGGCTTTCTTTACAGGCTGAGAGCCTATATAAGTTTTTTGCACTTTATTCATCCTGACGCTTGCCATTGGAAGTCCCTCCGAAGTAAAAAAAGAAAATTAATTTAAAGTTTTTTTCTATTATTATGGGAAAAAACCTTTAAAGCATAAAAAACAAATGATATAAACTTTCCCATTTCCTAAATACCGGAAGCATAAAATGTTCTATTATTTCGCTTACTGTCTTATCAGGAAGATCCTTTTTCAAATTTTCAGCTATTTGTCCTATATTAATCTTACCCGCGCATAAATTGTACAACCTCATTTCAAGCGGATCAGTTATTATTACTTCTTCAGGCAAATCTATCATCTTATAAACGTTGACCGAATCGCCGTAAACGATAGAAGGCATTACCCTAACCGGAGAGGCAAATAAAAGTTCGTCGGCAGGTATTTCGTCAAGACGCATAAAACCGGGCTGCATAATAAAATAAAAATATTTATCGACTATGGGCATAGTTCTTATAATGCTGGAATATAAAGGAGTCTCTCCTCCCTTTATTTTTGAAAACATATGAAATTTAATAATATCATAAGGCAAATTTTTCACGATATCCGCATATTCTCTCTGAACGGTATTCCATGCAAAAAGTCTTCTCTCAATAGCCTGTTCTTTGGTTAAGCCTTTAGGAAGGCAGGACGGAACTTGAGTGGTCATTCCCGAATACCATTTGTCGTCTATAATCTCCAAACCGTAGTTTTCAGGATGTTCGCCTATGTCGGTACCCGGATATGGACATAAAAAAGGAAAGTTAATTTCAAGCAGCCCCGGAGCTTTACGTATCAATTTTTTTGCAAATTCAAGAGACTCGAGAAAAACTTGCTCGGTCTCAAAAGGAGCGCAAAGAATAATATTGCCGGTAATTATCATAGG
The DNA here is from genome assembly GCA_949288455.1 of uncultured bacterium. GTDB lineage: Bacteria > Vulcanimicrobiota > CADAWZ01 > CADAWZ01 > CADAWZ01 > CASEKF01. The sequence goes on along the minus strand of CASEKF010000028.1, from coordinate 33,567 downwards.
ACGATTTTCATAAATTATATCTACGGCCTTTTCTATCTGTTCCAAAGTGACTTTTTTGTTATAAAGATCGAGTATCTTTTGAACTCCGCTTTCTATGCCAAGCTGCATCTTTGTAAACCCGGCTTTCTTCAAATAAGAAACTATTTCGGGATGACGGCATACGGCGTCGGCTCTCGCTTCGCAAAAGAGATTAAAATCAAGGTTATATTGCTTTTTAGCGCTTTCAATACCTTCGCATATTTTTTTCGCGCGATCAATATTAGCTATAAACGTATCGTCGACGATCACGATCGTAGAAGCTCCTCTTTGAGCCAGTTTCACTATGTCGGAAACTACGCGTTCAGAGCTAAAAAATCTATACCCGGAAGGCATAGTCCTGCAACAGAAACTACAAGAAAACGGGCAGCCCCTTCCCGATATGTAATTTAACACATGGCTGTTATCTATCATGGAATAATCTATGGAAGGCAAATCGTCGAGATTCTTTATAGGAGGAGGAAGAGGATTAGATATAACCTTTCCGTCTTTCAAATATATAAGACCCGGGACTTCATCAAGAGACAATTCGCCGCGTATAACATGTCTGGCAAAATCCCTAACGGAGAATTCGCCCTCGCCCGCTATAGCGTAATCGAACGCTCCGGAATCCAATGCCTTATCCTTTATTATGTTAACCAACGGGCCGCCGACCAAAAAAATCGTATTAGGCAACGTTTTGCGCAAACGCCTGGCAAATGCGATCGAAGCGTCGTAATTATCGGAATCTAACGATAAACCAAAGATCTTAGGGTTAGCTTTTTTAAAAAACTCTTTTTTCTCGCTATAAGACAAATTGACAAGCATCTTAGAAGAGACGAATTTTACTTTAAATCCATCGTTTTTTAAAACGGTAGCGATAGATAAAATTCCCATCGGATATTCGTATCTTACGGAAAATTGCCCGACTTCCACATATGCTAACACAATGTCGTGCTCTAAATTGTCAATATGTTTTGTGGTTATATAACGAAAAAAGTCCTGCAAAGCCATACATAAAAATCCCTTCTAATATAATTAATCGCATTAAAACGTATTATACAAATTTTATCGGCAGAGACACCGTAAAAATACAGCCCGTATTTTTAGGACTTGATACGGATAAATTACCGTTATGAGCGAGCGTTATTTCTCTGGCGATAGCTAAACCTAAGCCAACCCCTTCTACCTTTTGACTCCTGCTTCCTCCTCTGAAAAAGCGTTCGAAAACCTTGTCTATATCCTCTTCGGAAATCCCTGGTCCGGTATCCTTAACGCTTATCTCTACAAAGTTATTTGTAAACGAACTTTCTACGATAACTTCGGGAAGTTCTCCATGACCTTTAGAATATTTTAACCCGTTGTCTATAAGATTTATCATTACTTCCTTGATTTTATCCTGATCAATAAAAATATCGGGAACGCCTTCGCCGGGCTTAAAGGACAAAACGCAGCCGCAGTCTGAAGCTCTGGATTCCATCTGAAAAACGATAGAAGACAAAAAATCGTTGACGTTGCATAAGCTTGGCTTTAAAGATATACGGCCGGTTCTGATCTTACTAAGCTCTAAAAGTTCGTTTACCAGCCTCGTAAGTCTATCCGCCTCCTTGTTGATCGTGTCGAGATAATGCTTTTGAATATCTGAAGTTTCAGGATCTCCGGCCATGGTCATGGTAAAACCTTTAATGATAGTAAGAGGAGTTTTTAATTCATGAGAAATGTTCGCCAAAAACAAATTCCGAGTTTGTTCAAATTTTTTAAGATCCTCCGCCATCTTATTTATAGTTTTGCTGAGATCGCCAAGCTCATCCATGGCCGTATAATTTAACCGACCGTCAAAATTGCCTAAAGATATTTCCGAAGCCATATCTCTTATTTTGCGAACGGGCGTCATGATGTTGCGCACAAATATTAGGCCCAGACATAACGCCGCGATTGAAGACAAGATAAAAGTAACGATAAAATAATCCCGCAAAATCTTGGACAGAGCGTTCACATCGTCCGTTGACATTCCTAATTTTACCGCTCCAATTATCTTAGTTTCAAAAAAAACGGGAAAACATACGTAAATCATCGGATAGTCTTCGCCCATCTCCCGCCAGGAAGATTGTTTGCCCTCCGATAAAGCGGCTTTTACTCTTGGATCTTTATTAATTGAATCGGAAAATAAGGCTAAACGTTCGTCGAGAGACCTGGAATCCGCGATTATATTTCCTGACAGATCCGTGACGACAAGTTCATAATCCATCTTTTCCCAATTCTGACGCAGAAAAAATTTAGACGCTCCTACAAATTCGCTCTCAGTTTCCATATTCGCTGCGACGAACTTAACGAAATAGTCCGCCGCAGCCGCAAGATACTCCTCTCTGGTGGAGAAAAAATGGCTCGTAGTAAAAATATAAAACAACCATCCCATAAGAGATATATTAAAGATAATAAGGATCAGATAGCTTAATAAAAGCTTCCACCTCATATTGCCGAAAAAATCTATAATTTTTTTCATTTTTTATCAAATATATCCGGATTAGATTTATAACCTACCCCCCAAATCGTCAAAATCATAGAAGGCGAATCCGGAGAATCCTCGATCTTATCTCTAAGACGCCTAACATAAACGTCTATGCTTCTTTCTTCAATAAATTCATGCCCCCAAATCCTTTTTCTAACTTCTTCGCGCGAAAAATTCTTACCCGGATTAGAAGAAAAAAGCATCAACAGATCATATTCTCTTGGAGTCAATTCTATCAAAGATCCATTTTTCCAAACTTTTCGACCGAGAGAATCTATAGTCATATTTCCGTAAATAAGTCTGGCATTTTTTTCGTCAAGAGGCTTTTTAGACGATCTTCTCAAAATAGCCTGGATTCTCGCTATCAATTCCCAAGGATTAAAAGGCTTCACCATATAATCGTCCGCTCCAAATTCCAAGCCTATGATTTTATCGTAATCGTCGCCCTTTGCGGTAAGCATAATTATTGGAACGTCGGAAAACAAACGCGTCTTTTTACACACTTCAAAGCCATCCATTTCCGGCATCATTAAATCCAGGACTACTAAATCCGGTTTTTCAGACTCTATCAAATCAAGAGCCTCTACTCCGTTATAAGCCTTCAAAACTTCAAAATCGGCGCGCTTTAAATTTATTTCGATAAACTCAACGATAGCAGTCTCGTCGTCCGCCACTAAAATCTTATATTTCTCCATATTTCAAACCTCGATAAATAAGAGTTATTTTTATCTTTTCATTTTATTAGTGTCAAAAGAGCCGTCGATAAATTTATTTTCGCCGGCCTGTCCGCCGACGGCCGAAGGCTGCTGAAAAACTTGAGTAGTTTCAGATTTGGCAAGTCGCTGAGAAGCCTTTGCAGACGGAGCGTCGGGAACATGAAATCTGCCGGAAGAATCCTGACTCGCTCTTTTTTCCGTTTCGTCGTCGCTTAAAAGAACGCTGGAATGAGACTGCATCTCATGAAAAAAGCTCTGACGCATTTCAAAAAGCTGCGCCGGATTCAATTCGTTCGTTTTATTCATCGCGTTAGTTTTACTAAGCGTAGAAGATTTAGCGATTTTTTCAACTTCGCCCTCTTTTAAAGGAGCGCAGGTCACCCTATTTCTACCGTTCTTCTTAGATTCGTAAAGAGCGTTGTCCACCGCGACGATTAATTCTTCCTTCTTAACGGCGTCCTCAGGGAAAGTAGCCACTCCTATGCTAGCCGTCACTTTTACTTTATAATCTGAAAATTGCCTTAGAAAAGCTTCTCTAATTCTTTCCGCTACCCTTACGGAGTTAGCTTTATCAGATTCCTTTAAAATAACTACGAATTCGTCTCCTCCATATCTGGCGACTAAATCTGCGTCTCTGCAACATGATTTTATTAAACCTGCTATTTCCTTAAGAAGTTTATCCCCTTCAGGATGTCCCATAGCGTCGTTATAAGACTTAAAATGATCCGTATCGATCATTATCAAAGAAAATGACTTATTAGTCCTCTCATATTCTTTACAAAACTCCACTAAACGTTCCTGAAAATACCTATGCGTATAAAGGCCGGTCAGACCGTCGCTTATCGCTAAAGCGACCATGCTCTCGTAAAGCTCGGCGTTTTTCATAGCCATAGCGGTTTGATACGCTATCGTGGAAATTAGATTTAAAGAGTTAGCGTCATAAAAGTTTTCCTTTGCGCTTCCCATATAAAAAATTCCGGTAACCTTATCTTCAACAAGCATCGGAGCGATTAAAGAAGACTTTTCGTTTTCAAAAACGTTAGGATATTCGCTTTGTTCCTCGGAAGAAAGTCTCACGGGTTTCTTATTCGCAATAACCCAACCTAAAATCCCCTTATCATGCTTAAAAGAAAGTTCGGAAATAGTTTTAGCATACGGTCCTACGACGCGCTTTGGAATGACTAAAGGAGGATCGTCAGAATCTTTGTCAGGCGTAGAAACCACAAAAATAACAAACGTCTGAAAATCAATTACAGTTTTAATCTTAGAACATATAAAGTCAAGATTATCGTCAACTTTTAAACTGGTTCCAAGATATTTGCCCAGTTCGTTAAGCATAGAAGTTCGTTTCAGGTTTTTAGTCAGTTCGTCGTTAAGTTTTTTCGTTTCGGCTAAAGAAGATTCTTTTTCCTGATAAAGCTGAGCCGAATCGATAGCTATCGACGCTAACACGGAAAGGGCGGACAGAATATTTAAATGTCCCTGATGATAAGCCCGACTTTTTATGTCGCCTATATAAAGAGCTCCTAAAATCTTTTCTTTAACCAAAAAAGGAATGCATATCGCGGAAATTTCATTTTCAAAAAGTTTTTCCGGATTTTTTTCCTGATCTTCAGAAATAAATTTCTGCATACGCATTTGAACGGCTTCGTATACGATTGTTTCTTTAATATTTGGCAGTCCTTCGCTAGAAATAGCGCCTCTATAAGGAGAATCGGCCTTAAAAACGGAAAGAACTCCTTTTTTAAAAAGGAATATGATTAACGACTGATACCTGACGAATTTTCTAACCATAGCCATAGTTATCGAAACGGCGCTTTCCAAATTAATGCTGCTACCTATCGCTTTTGCCATTTCATATAATACGGAAATTTCGTCTATCTTTTTCTTTAAATCGACGCTAAGCTGAAGAGAAGATTTTTCCAGTTGTTCGCATCTTGATTCAGAAGATCTTAAATCCTGAGAAAGCTGTTCGCTGTCCATCGTCGAAACTTCTTCGATAACATAAAACAACGCTTTATAAAAACCGAAAATAAGAAGCGCGATCCATATCCATGCATAGGGAGAATAAGCCATTGTAAAATACGCCGTAGACGCGACGGCAAAAGACACGCAATAAAACAAACGAATTTTATTACGTATCTTATTCCAGGCAAGCATATGTTCTTCGGTTAGAAAACAAGCCGTGGAAACGGTAAAGAAAAAATCTACGGCAAAAAAGGCTATCATCGAAGCAATGAAAGCCACGGTAAAAGCTTCGATAGGAAAGGAACCCGGATCTGTTTTTAATGCCTCAAAAGCGGAAATCAATTTGATAGAAACTTTTAAAGGGCTATCGTTTATTCCGTTCAAAACAAAAGTAAAAGCGTATACCGCTATCGTCACGGCAAGCAAAGACGAAGCAAGATCGGCTATTTTATAAAGCATAGGCTGATTATTCTTTATAAACGTTCTGACTAAAATGCCAAATGAAGCCGCTAATAAAGCTCCTCCCCATCCTCCTGCGTCGGAATACATCATAGCGAACAAATATACGGGAAGCCCTACGCTAACGTAGCCGTAATAAGGAACTTCGACGGCGCAAAGCTCCAATACCGCAGCTAAAGCCAAAAGAGTAAACAAGCATAAAAAATCAAAAGGCATGTTACGGCCGAAAAGAGCAAAGGAAACCCAAACTAGATTAACAACTAGCAAGAAACATATGACAGCCGCAGCAGACTGAGCTCGCGAGACATTCATTTTTCCGCCTTTACGCTTAACGGGTTTTCATAACTAACAGCCGAAAAAGCGTCTATCTTTACAAAAATTAAAACTTTATAAAGCTATTTTTTACAAAAAGTCTAAATTCCTTTAATAATACAAAAAAACTTCATGCCGGACTTATATTTTAAAAACCTCTAAATTATGCGTTCTCAAAACATAAGGGAAGTTTCAAGCAAAAGAGCGGCTCCATGCCAATCATTTTCGGAAGCTAAAGGCACAAACGGAGTCATATCTTTAAAATCTAAAAATTGGGCCTGAAGATTTATTTTGGAATAATCTTCATTTTTATAACAAATTTGAATTTTAGGAATCGAAACTTTTTGCAAATACGGTATATTCTCTTCGTCTACAGACCACTCTCCGCCAAAATTTACTTCTCTGTACCCTGCGGCGACGTTCCAGTGTTTATCTATATCATAAGCCGCCCAAAAAGAATAATTGTCTACGTTTTTTAAATATTCTGAACCCAGATAATCTTCCGATCTAAAAAGACGCATCTTTTCATATTCAGCTCCGACGGAAAGTTTCAAATTTCTAAAATATACGTTTAAAGACGGAGACAATACGGTTACTTTTCCTCTTGCTCCAACGGCTCCGTCAGGGAAAAAATAATCGCCGTAAATATATTTGTATTTAAAATCAGGATTTCCGATATCAGTCTCAATCTGACTCAAATCAGAATATGAAATTGAAAATTTGTTTCGTTCTTTTTCTCTCTCTTCTTCAGTACCCCAATACTTCAAAGCCTCGAATTTACAACCTTCGTAGTTATTATGAAAAATCGAAGCTTTATGAAAACCTAAAGGATCGTAATCCGGCGAAACATGTTGCCAAGAAACCTTAAACTGCGAACGCTTATCCGCCGAATGTAAGGACGCTCCTCCGTAAAAAGCCCTGCCCGCATACCTATGACCGTCCAGAGCGCCATTTTGATTATAATCAGTAGTTCCCATCATAAAAAAAGCCCCGAAACAATCGCTAAAATCATACTCTCCGTGCAATCCGAAAACATCCTGTCTGCAAGTATTCGCCTGAGCCTCCTCGGCTTCTTCGCCCAGCAACCCTCCAAAACAATGAGCGAAAGAAAGCCCCAACCGCAAATTCTCGGAAGCTAATCCAAGCGTTAAACCGCTATAACGGAAAAATTCCCCTACAGATACGGGAGACTCGTCAACGGCGCAGCTGAAAGCTTCATAATAAAAGTCATTCGACTTGCCTGAAAACCGAACTCCGTATGAAGGAGTAGATTCTTCTTCGTCAAAACCGCTGTAAATAGAATCCAAAGACGATAAATGTCCAAAAGCGCTCATCTGCGAAACGGGATAACGAAGCAAAAAATAATTGACGTTTATATATTTATTATACTTTTTGCCTAGGGAAGGATATAACGAACCCGCTTCCAACGCCCAGTTAGATCTTTCGCTTTCTCCTTTAACGTAAATTTTATCCAGAGCCAGAAACAACCCGGGAATCTTAGAAGATTCTAAATAAGGCGCAGACTGTAACGAAGTCCAATTTCCCGAAGGAATATTAACTCCGTAGACTCTTGAAAGTCTCTGAATAGGCTCTCCGGGTAAATTTACGTCGTCAGAATCCAAATTAGCGTACAAATTAAGAGAAAAACCTGCGGTTAAATTAGAATTAAGCTTATACGCTCCGCTCAAAGCAGTTTCAGAAGTAAAAGCGGATCCTGAAACCAAAGGATATTTAGAATTCATGGAAATTCCCGTACCGTTGGAGACCTTAATACTTTTGTACATACTGGAATTATAAATAGAAAAGTCATATAAGGAAGCGAGAGAAGCCCCCGGGCCGAAAATAGACGAAAAAACCGCAAGATTACGGCTTACCGCGGCAAATTTCCAAGAATTGTCTTCGTCGGAGTCCTTTGCAACGTCTATTGCAAGATCTTTTTTATCCGACTTTTTATCCGAATCCGTAGCCGAGCGATTGGAATTAAGCTTATTTTCAGAAGACGTCAAAGAATTTTGGACCGCCTTGCCGTTAATTTCGGAAGCAAAAGATAGAGAAACCGCAGATATCGATAAAAATAAAGCAATAAAGAGACATGTTAAAACCCTTAACATAAATTCACCTCAATACGACGCTATTCATAATTTTTTCAATTTCCGAAAGAACGTTAGATTTAGGAATCTCAGCTTCAAACATATAAGTTTTGCCCTTATTGAAAGCGACGTAAACGATTCTTATCTGCCCCGATTTAGTCTTGCCTTCATAAACAGAAAAAGCTCGGCCTGAAAAAGTCGCCGTAGACTTCTTAATATCGGTAAGTTCGTTCATTCGCTTTTCCGCTTCCGCTAAAGCGACCGATTCTCCGGAAGACTCCGAAGGTCTATAAACTGTAAACAGAGCTCCTTTTTCTAACAAGGACATTAACCACAAATATTTATCCCCTCCGGAAGAAGCCGGAACTTCCGTCCATTCGGGCGGAATAGACAGCGAAAGGTCTCCTTCCGGACTTTCGGCGGTAACGGCTCTGGGAGCGGAAGTTCCGGGCGAATTTGCCATAGAAGGCGAATCGTTCGAAGAAAAAGAACCTGCCCCTAACTGAGCCAATTTCGATTCCGCTAGAGGAGCGTAAGAAGAATCTTTAACGGAAGCGCACTTTTGAAAAGCCTGCTCAGCTTTTTTCAGATATTCCGAATTCTCAGCCCCGGCGGCCTGATATAACGCGCCTAGAGCATACCAGGCCTCGGCGTCGTCGGGATTCATTCTCGCGGCGGTTTCAAATTCTTCGACGGCCAGAGGATATTTATTTTGTTTAGCGTAAGTTAAAGCCAAAGATTTATGAAGGTCAGAAGAAAAAGGAAAAAGTCTGCTGGCTCTCTTATAACAGCTCTCGGCGTCAAAAAAACGATTTGTTTGAAAATAAATTTTCCCCATCGCCATCAAAGCTTTGAGAGAATAAGGATTTTTCACGGAAGCCATTTTGTAATATTTAACGGCCGTCTGAATATCTGAACGACGCTCGGCTAAATACGCCAAGTTAAAATATGCCTCAACATAATTCGGACGACGCTTAATCACGGTTTCAAAAGTTTTTTGCGCTTCGTCGAGACGCCCGGCCTGGACTTGAAGGATCCCCAACATATTGCCGGCGTATGCGTTATCGGGCATTTTTTCAAGAGAAGCTTTAAGAACTTTTACGGCTCCTTCTTTGTCTCCTTTTATTATTTTTTCAATTCCCTCGACATATAAAGCGATACTGGAATCAGGATTGATATCGGCGGACTTTTTCCATTCGTCCAAGGCCTCTTTAAATTTGCCTTGAGCCTGATAAGCTACTCCCAAAAAATAATAAATTTCGCCGGCGTCGGGGAAGCGCCGCTTCACAGACTCAAGCATAGATACGGCGGAGTCGTATTTCCCGCTTTCTATAAGCTCTTGAGCATATCTGGCCGCAGCTGCCAAAATATTGTTTTCCGCGTCTTTATAGGAAGGTTTCAATTTTAAAGCTTCTTCGTAAAGATCTAAAGCTTGTCTGTAATAACCCATCTCGGCGTAAAGAAAACCTAAATTATTTTTTAAAACAGGATCCGAAGGTTTCATTGAAACCAACTTTTCATAACATTCGGCCGCCTGCTTATACTGCTTCTTCGCGGCGAATGCGTTGCCTTTCCTCATAAGCTCGCCGGACTGAGAACATAAAGCGGAAGAGCTTAAAAAGAATATATAAATAAGAAGGAAAACAAAGAATTTATTCATAATTTATACTCCGCTGTTAATATTCAATCATACGCAAAACACGATAAACGCCAAACGCGTTGAACATATCGCTTTTTTATTCTATTTATTTAATAAAAACTCTTTTTAATATTTCGGATTTTTCAGTAAATCCAAGAAAATAAAATATACCTTGCGGAGAAAATTTTAATGAATATAGAAGAGCTCGTTGCTAAAGCAATGGATATCAAGCTGATTTACGCAAAAAAAATCGTTGAATTTTATAATGAGAAGGCTACCGTTCCGTTCGTCTCCAGGTACCGAAAAGATCAAACCGGGGGTATGGACGAAATGGGCATCGCGGCCGCATACGACGCTATAAAACTCTACTCCGAACTTTTTCAAAGAAAAGAATTCGTTATAGAAGAAATAGAAAAAAAAGGAAAATTAACGGATGAGCTTCGGGAACAAATAAACGCATGTTGGGATCCCAAACGACTTGAAGACATCTATCTTCCTTATAAAGAAAAACGGAAAACAAAAGCGGAAAAGGCAAAAGAGGCCGGACTTGAACCGTTAGCTCAAATACTTTCAGGATATGAATACAAAGGAGAAGAACTAGTCATAGCTTCGCGTTTTTTAAATCCGGAAAAAGGATATGATTCTCCTGAAAAAGCTCTTGAAGGAGCTACTTATATAACGGCTCAAGACGTAGTTGAAAAAAACTGCTTAATGGAATATTTTTTAGATTCGGCTCTGAAAACCGGAGTTATCATATCTGAAAAAAAGAAAAAATACGAAGGAGAAGACAGAAGATTTGAAGACTATTACGAGTATACCGAAAAAATAGCCCTTCTCAAACTTCCTAAAAATTCGCACAGATATCTGGCTTTACGGAGAGGGGAAGAATTATCCGCTCTAAGCGTCAAAACGGAAATAGACGAAGAGGCTCATATATCAGCTCTTAACGAAAAGTATCTCAAAAAAGAACACGCATATAAAAAATATGTAAAAACGGCGATTGAAACGGCATATTATCAATATTTGAGAGCTCCTATAGACACCAGAATTCATCAAGAACTATTTGAAACGGCGCAAAATGAAGCTATATCAGTCTTTTCAAAAAATCTGGAAGACTTGTTTATGTCTCCTCCAATCCCATATCTAAACGTAATAGGCATGGATCCCGGCATACGTACGGGCATAAAAACCGCAATTTTAGATAAAGACGGAAAATTTATCATAAATACGGTTCTACATGTAAGAACTCCGCCGGAACGGGAAGCTTCATTAGATATCCTTAAAAAACTTATAAAAAAATATAATATCGGAGCTATAGGAGTAGGAACAGGAACAGGTTCCAAAGAAGCTTTCTCTCTCGCTAACGAAGCCGCAGAAAAATGCGGAGAAGAGATAATAACGGCTCTGGTAGACGAAGCGGGAGCTTCGGTATATTCCGCTTCAAAAACGGCAAGAGAAGAATTTCCGGACTTAGATCTTACCGTAAGAGGAGCAATAAGCATAGGGCGAAGATTACAAAATCCTCTCGCGGAATTAGTAAAAGTAGATCCGCGTTCCATAGGCGTAGGACAATATCAACACGACGTCGATCAAAAAAGACTGAAGGAAGAGCTGGAAAGAATAACCGAAAAATGCGTAAATAATATCGGAGTAGATTTGAATACGGCTTCATATTCTATTCTTGCGAAAATTTCAGGCCTTGCGGAAAAAACGGCGAAAAATATAGTCAAATACAGAGAAGAAAACGGACTTTTTACAAACAGGGAAGAGCTGAGACAAGTTAAAGGCATAGGTCCTAAAACATATGAGCAATGCGCCGGCTTTTTAAGAATCAGAGAAGGAAATAACTATCTGGACGCGACGAGAGTTCACCCTGAAGCATATGAAACGATAATGCAAATAGCTAAAGATTACGAGACGTCTATAAAAAATTTAATAGGCAACAAGCGCGTTCTAGAAGCTATAAAGCCCGAAAAATATATTTCGGACAACCTTGGGAAGCGTTATGTGGAATCTCTCATTGAAGATCTGAAATATCCGGCGAGAGATCCGAGAAAGAAATTTAGAAACGTAAAATTTCTTGAAGGCGTAGACTCCATAGAAGATCTGAAGCCAAATATGGAGATGGAAGGAAGAATCACAAACGTGACAAATTTCGGAGCCTTCATAGATATAGGCGTTCATCAAGACGGATTATGCCATATCTCTCAACTGGGAGCTAAAGGAATAAAATCCGTAAAAGTCGGAGATATCATAAAAGTAAAAGTTATAAACGCCGATCCGGTCAAAAAACGAATCTCTCTTACTCCGGCGCAAAACGCTTAAAAATCAGAACATCGTTTAATATAAGGACAAGCTATTTCCTCGCACATACGCCTGTCAGGCGTCCATTCGCTTTCTATAAGAGGTTTTCTCAAAATAGTTCTTCCTATATCTAATAATTTTTTTTCAAAATTATTAATTTTCCTCGCGCTTAAAACCATTCTATGAACGTCGACGCGTTCCGGAGTCATAAAAACTATAAAGCCTTTTATCTTCTCGATAGAAACGGCTTTTGCGATTCCGCATATATAAGTTTTTAACTGATTTTCATAAAATTTCACTTTGCCTGAGGAGATATCGCCAAATTTATAATCAATAACGGCTATGTCTCCGTCTTTTTTTATAATGAGCATATCTATAATACCGTCTATATAGATATATGGATCTGAACGACAGGAAAAGTACAGTTTATGTTCCGGCATAAAACTTGAATCGGCTCTAAAAAAATCTCTCAATTCTTCGGGAACCGACAAAAACCTTTCTACGGACAATCGAGCCTTTTCCAAACTATCCGCGCTCAAAGCTAAATCCTTAGCCTGCTCAAAGACCCTCAAAAGCTGATTTCCGGGCGATAAACGACGATCGGAAAAATCGATACGCCGCAAAAAATAGTGAACGATAGAGCCGATCTCTAAAGCCTTCTCAGCGTAAGGACCTTTCAGTCGCGAAACATAAAAAGAACCTTCTCCCGTTTCTCTAAACGATTCGTAAAGATATCGGCGCTTGCATAAATGCCAAGATAAAATTTTCGTAGGCGTAAGGTATAATAAAGAACCGTATCTCTTAATATTGTCAAGACTTTCGCAAACCTCTTTCTCAACCTGATAGGCCGAAAAATCGGCATCAGGCGTAATAGCTTGATTTTTAACATTCAGACCGGGCTTAAAATCAGAATTTCTTACCGAAATCTTTATTTTATTCTTAGCTCCATTTTCGCCAACCTCGGAGATTTTATGAAAAAAAGCTTTTTCATTATTAGCTTTATTATCGTAATACTCGAAAAAAGCGCGCGTCATATTGCCGCATCCGATAAAAAGATAGAAAAGCTCCTGCCAATTATCGCTTTTTTCCAAAGATAACTCTGAAAAAAAACTCTCGCATTCCTGTCGCAACGCGCCGACATCGGACTTAGCTCCCTTAGAAAAAACAAAAGGAAGAAAAATGACGACGTAATCGCGCGCTCTGGTAAGAGCGACATACAATACTCTAAGACTTTCGGCTTCTTCTCTAAGTCTATTTTCTAAAAATATTTCTCTAGTTAGAATATTTTCTTCCAACTCTCTTTTGTCGTTATATTTTTTTATGCCTATGCCTCTATCCGGAGAAAAACACACGCCAAATTCTCTGCCTCTGCCTTTAGAGGCCGTATCGCATAAAATAGTCACGGGAAATTCCATGCCCTTAGATTTATGAACGGACATAATCCTAACCGCGTTTTCCGTATATGCCGCTGCTTCTCTCTCTATATCCTTAGCCTTTTGCTTCTCAAAAAAAGTTAAAAAATCAAAGACCGAACAAGATACGTCCCGAAAAACTCCTTGCTCATAATCGCAAGCCGTCCGTATCAATTTTTCTACGTTAGCCTCTTTAACTGCTCCCGCAAAAGTATTCCTTAAAATATAAAGATATGAAAATTCCTTTACTATATATTTTAATAATTTAGAAGGCGGAGTTAGATTGACTATACAGGATAGCTTTTTTAAAGAATCCCTAAATTTTACAACTCGGTTAAATTCTTCCTCATAAACCAGTTCAAAAATTTCATCGTCCGACATTTCCATAAAATCCTTAAATTCAGTTTTGGCCGTCACTTTATAGAATGTGTCGTCCGAAACTCCGCATAACGGAGAACGTAACGCGCATGCCAAAGAAAACCGCTTGTTTTTTCCGCATAAAAAAGAAAATACCGCCATAAGATCGTTAACTTCCGCAGACGAATAAAAACCTTTGCCGTTTTCTAACGCGTAAGGAATAGAATATTTTTTTAAAACGCTTAAATAAACGTCTATTTTAGTAGTTCTCTTAAAAAGAATCGCCGCGTCCTTTAATTCGCCGGGGCGAAACTCTCCGTTCTCTTCTATTTGAACTTTAGGCAGTTCGTTTATTAGCCAACAAGCTATAGATTCGGCTTCTGTAGCCGGAATATCGCTCTTATCTAAGCCAAACCCAGGAGAAACCACGAATTCAATAGAAGCTTCGGAATCTGTACCGGCGATCCTTTTAGCTTCCAACGCGTCGTCCTCCGTAAAGGGATAAATAAATTTATTACCCGAAGCGTTCATAATCCGGGAAAAAAAGTCGTTCAAAGGATCTATAATTTCCGCTACGGTTCTAAAATTATCCTTAAAAGCTAATTTTTTACCCGTTTTATTCTTTTCCATGCTCTCGATCATATCGGAAAAAACGGATACGTCAGCGCCTCTAAAACCGTAAATAGATTGTTTTAAATCGCCTACCGCAAAAAGTTTTCTTTTCTGAAGATTAACTCCGCTCAGTTCTTCGTCAGAAACAAAATCATCCTCAAAATCGTCTCTTTCGCATAGAAGAAAAATGATGTCCTTCTGCAATTTATTTACGTCTTGAAACTCGTCTACGACTACGGCTTTAAATTTACGCTTATATTTTCTTCTTAAATTTTTATTCCTCATAAGAAGATTTTTAACCATTAACAACTGATCGCTAAAGTCTATGCAATTTAATTTTCTCTTTCTTATGGAGTAATTTTTTTCGGTAATTTCAAAAAGAGAAATAAAGTTAAACGTCAAAGGCAAAGCTTCGAAAAAATTAATAATGAGGCGGATATGCTCGACATTATTTTTAAAATTGACAAATTCTTCCTTAGCTTCGTCGCGCAAAGAATTTCTTATCTTGCTTAACTCCCAAACTTTGCGAAATTTTTCCTTAAAATCGGACTCCCGAATCTTTGCGTTTTTATCGTTTTCAAAAACATCGTCGTATTTATTAAAAGCCGCGTCTAGAAAGAAAGTTTTTAAATACGACTGAAAAGAAACGAACGCTTCTACAAATTTAGAAATCTTTCCCATAGATAATCTAGAAGCGCAATACTCCGACAAATACGCAAAATTAAGAGCCAACTCGCCTAAGGCTCGTTTAAATTCCCTTTTTATGCCATAGACATTTTTAAAAAGTATCTCTCTTAAAGAACCTATGGCGGAAAAATCCCTTGCCATCTCAATTCCCGCAATAATCTTATCTTTTAACTCGTCGAATCCGTAAGCAAGAAAAAGTTCGTCATATTCGACCTTAACAGAAGCCGACGCAAGAGCGTCCGCAACGCTACGTTCAAGCAATTCGGAAGCCTGAGCCGGATCTACGGTTTCAAAATCGGGAGACAAATTAGCCTCTACCGGATTTTCTTTAAGTAGTCTCAGGCAAAATGAGTTAAAAGTAGAAATATGAGCGCTGGCAAGCATCGTCCTTATGCGCTTCCATTTTCTGGATTCGCTTTCGCAAGACGCGATCCGTATATGAGCGTCTATCATGGAGCATAGCCGTTCCTTCATCTCTGCGGCGGCCAAATCGGTAAAAGTAATCGCAAGAATTTCATCTACTCCTACCTCGCCTATCGAAGCCGTTCCCTCCAGAAAACATGAATTTAAATGAACCAAAGCGGCGGTTTTCCCGCTTCCGGCTCCCGCTTTAACGCAATAGTTATCGTTAAATTTAAAAAGTTCAAGTTTTTGCTCAGACCAATTCATTCTTCCCGCCTTTCGCCCGAGTCATATCTGCAAAGCGGCTTAAGATCGCACGTTCCGCAATCGTTTTTATAAGGATTCGGTTGAAAAATCCCCGATTCAATCCCTTCCAAAACTCTCGTTATATCCTCAAGAAAAAATCTTTTCTCAGCAAAAGAATCTTTTTCTTTCAATGAAAATATCTCTTCTTCATTTGCAAAATAATAATCGTAAATACCGTAGCCTTTTGATTTTTTAAAACATTTGGGCTCGATTGTCCGTAAATTTTTTAAAAACGCGTAAATAAACGTTCCGTTAAGCTTAGGGTATAAGCTCTTTACGCAAAGGTAATATATTGGAGCCTGAAGAGATACCGAAGGATCGCTCTTAATCTGATTTGAAGCGGAACTTCCGTTTTTGTAATCTACAATTCTAAAGGACGATTCATTTATGTCAATCCTATCGATCCTTCCGCAAATTTTTCTTAACTCTCTTTTTCCTCTGATATTAACTCTTAATTCTAAATCGACAGACTTTTCCGTTATGGTTTTCTCAAAAGAAAGAGCCGAGGTATCTGAAATAATCCAATTTTTTGCGGAGGCTTTCAATCTCTCAATATTACGCTTAAAAAAAATAGAATTTCCCATATTTTGCATTATCCCGGCTTTTTCGAAGACTTCAGCAAAAACCTCAGAAAAAACTTCTTCTACAAAACCTTCGCCGGGCTTCATTTTTTCAAAATATTTCTGTAAAATTTCATGTATTATAGTTCCGGCAGCCAAAGGATTAAACTCTTTTCGCAAAGCAGAAGCCCTATCAATCTTAAGGACGTATTTTATAAAATACACAAAAGGACACCTGGCGTAGTCTTCGAGCTCAGAAGCAGAATATCTTTTTTCATGACGCGGCACACGGCCATTATAATCTTGAAACGATAAATCTACGGCCGGCAACGACTCGCGCTTGTTTGCCTGATAAATTTTTTCGTTAACTATCGTTAGACGATCGTAAAACTCAGAATAACGTTCTTTTAAAATATTTCGTATAAACAAACTTCTTGAAGCAAAGTTGGAATGAGGCTGCGCAAGTTCGGATATTATGTCGTCGGGCGACATAATATCCGAGTTCCGACGCTCGTCTAAAGCCGAAACGTCGACTATGCCCAACAAAGAAAAAATTTGATCGAGATAGTATGAAGGAGCAATGGCGACGCCCGTCTCGTCAGTCTTCGAAAAAGAAAGTTCGACCTTTTCGCAAGCCGACGTTATACAGTTCAAAAAAAGAAACGCCTGTTCCCAATATTCCATCTTGGAAGTGACAAAAGGAAAAGCTCTGACAATTTCATCCATACTTTTTACGTCGTCTTCAGACAATCTCGATATTCTATTTTTAGTAGCTTGAGATTCTCTATAAACGATTTTTAAAGCCGAAGCCATGGCCTTTCTTGATAAATCGTCAAAAAGAGGATTCTCAGCCGTAAAAACCGGGAATTTACCCTCTGAAAGTCCCGTTATAAAAACGATATTAAAATCCTTGCCTATCACCTCTGAAGGAGACAGAAAAAATATGCCGTCATGCTGAATTCCGGCAGTTAAATTAGAAGTTTCTACGGCATATATCAAAAGCTCATAGTATGTCTTAAAATCAAAATTGCTCTTATATATCAATTTAAAGGCGGCAGAAGCCTCGATCATAATATCATTAAATTTCTTTAAAGCTTCGAGATTTTCGTTCATAAAAACGAGACCTTCTATATCGTCGAAAGATTTCTTGCTTATAATACGAGACTCTATATCTAAAAAATCACACAACGACTTAAAAAATTCTCTTATCTTGTCCGGAAGATCCTCAGAAGAAATATTCTGCACTTGCCGAAGCTTTTCGTCAAATTGCGTTAAAGCTTGAAAAACAGTTACAATTTTAGG
The DNA here is from genome assembly GCA_949288455.1 of uncultured bacterium. Classification (GTDB taxonomy): domain Bacteria; phylum Vulcanimicrobiota; class CADAWZ01; order CADAWZ01; family CADAWZ01; genus CASEKF01. The sequence continues at coordinate 15,917 of CASEKF010000028.1, read as the reverse complement.
AAGAAAAGCTAATTTTTCCTCGAGCTCTCTTTTCGCTATTCGGTCGTTATGCGTTTGAACTTCCAGATTTAACAAATCGCATGACTCTTCATATGTTTTTATAAAATTCTCGATACGCCGTAAAACCGTATCGGAAGAGGCGGTATATAAGGACGCTTCCGAAAAGAGGCGATCAATATCGTCGGCGCAAACTCCGACTTCGGGGCAATCTTCGGCATAGACAAAAAGTCTGTAATAAAAAAACGGAGACACGAGAATTTTAAAAGCGGACTCAGGATAAAGTCCATAAGCTAAAACTTCAAAAATCAATAAAAGAAACGAGACTAAAGGAACTCTCTTCATATCCGTACCCTTGGAATAGACTATTGGGATAGAATATTTTTCAGCTTTATCCCGCGCAATCTCCGCGATTTTTGCAGGTTCTGCCGAAACTAAAGCTATGGAAGAAGGCTCTGTCCCGGCTTGAAGCTCTTTTTTTATACGCCTGAAAACCAAATCTAACTCTTCTTCAGGATTTAAAGCCCTAAAAATTTCTAAAGATTCATCGGGATAATCCGACTCGTAAATAGATATGCCGTCTTTTTCAGATTCATATAAAATTTCATGATTACTAGAGTAATTTTTAAAAATATTTCTAGCGATAAAACTTTTTTTTGATAAACCGGCAAAAAAATCGTCGGGATAATCAAAATGTAAAGTTAAAGCGGGGAAATCGTCCGCGGAGCTTTCAAAAGCGCGAAGGCGATTTTCAAGAAATCTAAAAGCGTCCTGTCTATCCGGATTATAGGGAAGCCTAAAAATTACTTCGCCTTTACCTTCCATATATCTCGCAAGAGATAAAATTATCCTAAAATCAAGTTCCGTTATCTTGAAAATATTTGTAAAAATTATTTTTTTAACGCCTGATAAAATTGTGATCTCACAATTCTTTTTTTGAAGACATTCGGCCGCTGCCTTTTTTGTATCGGACAGATCGTAAAATTTCCTCCTCTTCTTATGGTCTTCATAAGAAGCGTAAAATAAAGCTATGTCGGCGATATTGCCCGTCTTAATGTCGGCGCGATCCGAAAGAGAAAGATAAGCCTTCTTAAAAGCGTCTACTGAAATGTCGGCTTCCTGTAATTCCGTTATTAAATCTATAACGGCTCTTATGAAACTATCCGACAATATCTTGCCGTCATTCTTTTTGACGTCTTCAACAATCCTCTTAGTTAACAAAAACCTGGAAGCGTTTGACAAAAGCTTGCATTTTGCGTCTAAACCGCTTCCCTTGAATATTTCGCTTACAAAATCAAAATATATTATATTTGCGCGTCCTGAGATCACATTGCCGCTTTTAGCTTCTCTTCTTATCTGCGAACGCAACGAGTTAACCGAAGGATGAACTATTATATAATCAGGTTTCCAAAAATTCATATTATTGCAGCTCGTAAAAATTCAAACTTTTTCTATATAAAATATTCGCTATAAAGACTTCATTAACGCTATATAAATAAAACGGCAAGGCGCGATAAAGCTCCTTGCCGTTTTATTTATATAGCGTTAATGTAAATTTAAAGCTAAAGGAGGTCTTGAAGTCGTTGAAAGTATCAATTTTGAAGGCTCGGCGGTTTTAGGAATTTCAAAAACAATATAACCGAAATTGGAACCTCCGGGTCTAAGCACTATAAGCCAAAAATTACTTAATCCTTCGCTGTACTCATAAATTCTGCTGCTTTTATCCATAAGAGCAAATTTACCAGTATAAATTTGAACCTCGTTCGAAACGTTCTGTTGAGACAAGTGAACTATAACAAATTTATTATCCGGATTGGAAACAGACTGCCCTTTTACCTCGGAAGTATCCTTAATATTTGTAACCGCAACTTTAAAAATATCGTTTTCGCCCATTACCGGAATAAACGGTTCGTCTATAAAAGAAGAAACCTTAGAACTTCCCGATGCAGAAGACTTATATCCCGACGAAGAAGGAGATGAAGTCGAAATAGGAAAAGCGGAACCTTTATTCTCAAAAAACGAAACGGTATTATGTTCTCCAACCGAAGGATTAAATACCACCCTAGAAGCCTTTCCATCGTAAACTACCGCTATTCCGGAGCAGCTGGCAAAAGACGAATAAGGAATATATAACGCGTCGCGATATTTTATCGCTTTCCCGAACACTGTTTTTCCATTAACTACAAGCCTATTTCTAGAAGGCTCCCATTTACAAGAAACGCCCAAAGCTTCCGACAATCCCCTCACGGGAACATACAGGGAACCTTTGTTAATTATGCCCTTTTGCGATATAAGACGATTACCCGCAAAAACGTCTACGGTTTTTATAGCGGCATATCCCGAACCGGAAACAATAACGCAACATAAAAGCAAGCCTGAGAGAAATGTAAAAATTCGAGCCATGAACTCCTCCTCCCCTATTTAAATCCCTTCAACAGACCGTTCGAATAATCGGCTGCCTTATTCAAAGCGTCTTTAGAATCCAAATTCCCGGATATCGCGTCAAAAACAGCGTCGTTAACAAAACCTCTTATAGATTCCCAAGCCGATATTCTGGGTTGAGTTATCCCGTAATTCAGCGCGGCTATTCCTACTTTATAACCGGGATAAGAAGCTAAGAATTTCTGATATTCCGGGCTATTATAAGCAGAATACCTTGTGGGAAGATAGCCTGTTTTAATAGACAGTTCAATATTATTTTCTTTTCTGGCAAAAAATTTTATAAGTTTCCAAGCGGCTAATTTCTTCGCTTCGTCTTTAGAAAATATAGCGAGATTAGTGCCCGCGCATTGGTAAGCCTGAGAACGCCCTGTAGGAAGAAGAGTTATGCCATAATTAAACTTACACTCGTTTTTCAAAGATCCTATACGAGAAGTAGTCTCAATTATAAAAGCGGCGTTGCCTTTTAAAAACTCTTGATAAGAATTAAAGGTAGCTTCTCCGGCTTTATCATGATTGACAAGAGCGTTCCAATAGTTTAACGACGCGACTCCTATGTCGTCGTTAAATACGGCTTTATTATCTGATATAAACCAGCCTTTATTAGAATATATAATGTGCCCAAGAAGATCGACGGTAGGAGAAAAAGCTATTCCGTAAATATCGCTGTCTTCAGATATTTTTATCGCGGCAGATTTCAAATCGTCCCAAGTTTTCGGAATTTTAACTCCGCTTTTATCAAGCAAATCTTTATTGTAATATAAGACGTAAATACTCTTATTAAAAGGCATTGTCCACATAACGCCGTCATAAGAAGAAGCGTTTCTAAAAATAGGGAAAAAATCGTCCAGCTCTTTTTTGGACATGGCTTCCGAACCGTCGAAATGAGAAAAAGGAGTGATTGCGTTTATTTCGACGAACTGAGTAGTCCAATTTTCATATACTTGAGCCACGTCCGGAGGATTATTCTCGGCCAATCCCTGAATAATCTTACGGTAAAGGAAAGAATAATCGTTTCCGTAAAGCCTGACGTCCGGACTTAGCATGGCCTTAGGCGTAACGGAAATATCCGGATTTTCCTTCATAAATTTTTTCACCAGTTCGTCTATTGCGTCTTTTTTCTCATATTTCATAGCATGCCACATTTCTATTGAAACTTTCTCAGCAGCCCAAACAAAATTAGGAATAACCGTAAAAAGAACGAAACACAATAAAAATGCGGATATTTTTTTAATCATCAGAAGCTTGACCTCCTTATTTTTCCCCAATAAATCAATTGATTAAATTTATCTCGAGAGGAGGCTGATTAAGGGCGTTCAAAACAAGATAGGAAGGACGCGCATAGGACGGAATTTCAAAAACCAAATAACCGTAATTAACTCCGCCGGGCTTTAAAATTGACAGCCAGTAATTGCTCAACCCTTCAAGATAATCGTACACTTTAGAATTTTCATCTACAAATGTGAATTTTCCTGTATAAATTTGAACTTCCGGAGAAATATTTTGCTGAGAGACATACAACACGACATATTTATTACCTGCGGAGGCATTAAATCTATTCTTAACGACCGAAATTTCCTCCATATTCGTAACGGTTACCTGAAAGGTCGAATTTTGGGCCGTTTTAGGCGAAAAATAAGCGGTTCCTTGCGTATAAGGAGCGGCATAAGAAGTCAATTGAGTCTTAGGAGCAGGAATCCCGGAGATAGTTGCGTTTACGGGGATCCTGAGCCCATCCATAATAGTTCCTCCGGCATGCCGAGTTAGTATAGTAGAATCGCTCTTAGCTGAACTTTGAGGATAAACCGTAGTCAAATCGTCCGAAGACGAAGAAGAAGAAGAAGACAACGGCAGAGATTTGTTTGACGAAACGGGCGAGGAAAGATCAATAGTCTGAATGTCCTGGGAATTTGAAGATAAGCGCGAACGAGTATAAGAAACTTTAGACTTATCCGCTATAAAATACAGATCTCTGGAACGCTTGTTAAATTTCAAAGAACCTCCGCAAGCTTTAGCAGCCTCTTTGGCCGAAACATATATGGCTCCTTTGGAATTTATAAAATCCCGAATTTGCGAGCCGTTAAGAATAAAAGTATTCGAACCCGGGAACCAAGCGGTATATGTGTCCAAACGCGCAGCCAGCGTCTCCGTAGGAATATATGAAGTTCCGCGTATCAACAAAATTTTTTGTCCGGTATTCAGATTGTTGAGATATAAACTTTTATCTGCGTATGCCGGTTTAATAAACAAACACAGCGACAATATAAACAGAGCTGTAACAAGTTTTCTCATAAAGATCCTCCTGAAACATACTTCCGCAGTTTTATTCGTAAGTTACAGCGGAGTTTTTTAATTAAATTTACTTTTACAATGTAATTATAAAGAAAAGATTTTAAAGAAATGTTACAACCTTATTGAAATTTCATTTTTTTTATAAAAATTCTCCTTTATTTTCAGACAAAACTCAAGAAACTCTATTAACAGCTCCATCCAATATTCATCCTTCAATAATCCATGAAGCGTCAGCCTGTTTCCGTCTATCCCAAAAGGCGTTCCCAATTTATGCATTCTAGCGATCTGAGATTTGCTTAAATCGGCAAAAGGAATCAACATGTAAATATCTTTAGCCATATAACCTAATTTAGGTATATATAATTCCTTCAATATTAACTTTACGCGGACTATATCCATAAGATTATATACTTCTTCAGGAAGTCTTCCAAATCTATCTTTTAACTCCAGCTTCAAATTATCCAAATCGGATTTTACCGAAACTGCGGCAAGTTTTCTGTACATGGTTAATTTCTGTCTGGAATCGCTTATATACGAATCAGGAATATAAGCCGAAACGGGCAGATCTATGTCAGGATCCCCTTGCAAAGCGTCGTCGTTAGGCTCTCCCTTCAATTTGCTTACGGCGTCCGACAACATTCTTAAATAAAGGCCCATACCTACGGAACGCATAAAGCCATGCTGAGATTTGCCTAAAATATCGCCCGCTCCTCTCATCTCCAAATCCTTCATAGCTACATGAAAACCGCTGCCAAGCTCCGTAAAATCGCGCAATATTTCCATTCTTTTTTTAGCTTCGTCAGTAAGAAGACGATGCCGAGGATATATCAAATAAGCGTAAGCCTGACGAGAACTCCGCCCTACTCTGCCCCTTATCTGATATAGCTGAGCTAAACCGAAATTATAAGCGTTATTGATGATAATTGTGTTTACGTTAGGCATATCTATTCCGCTCTGAATGATCGTAGTGCATACTAAAACGTCATAGTCTCCTTCGATAAACTCCCTCATAATCTTCTCCAATTTAGCTTCGGTCATTTGAGCGTGAGCAAAAGCTACCCTGATTCCCGGAATAAGATTTTCAATATCCTTTGCTACAGCCTCAATGCCGTCTATTTTATTATGAAGAAAAAACGCTTGGCCGCCTCTAGCTTTTTCTCTCATTAAAGCGCCTTTTATAAGATCGCTGCGGAAAGGCATAATATAAGTTTTTACGGGAAGACGATCTTGAGGCGGAGTAGAAATAACGGACAAGTCCTTTATTCCGCTCATGGTTAAATTAAGAGTGCGAGGAATAGGAGTCGCGGAAAGGATTAAAGAATCTACTCCTGCCGCCATTTTTTTTAGTTTCTCTTTATGTAAGACTCCAAAATACTGTTCTTCATCTATGATTACCAAACCTAAATCCTTAAAAGAAACGTCCTTGGAAAGAAGGCGATGAGTTCCTATAACTATATCTACTTCCCCAAGAGCCGTTTTTAACACGGTCTCGGCTTGACGCGTCTTTGTTTTAAATCTGGATAAAAGCTCAATATGAATAGGAAACGACGCGAAACGCTCGGAAAAAACTGCGAAATGCTGTTCCGCTAAAAGAGTCGTAGGAGCTAAAACCGCCACCTGTTTTCCATCCATAACAGCCTTGAAAGCGCATCGTAAAGCGACCTCTGTTTTCCCGTATCCGGCGTCTCCGCATATCAAACGCTCCATCGGACGAGGCGATTCCATATCTCTTTTAGCGGCCTCTATAGCCTTAAGCTGTTCAGGAGTTTCTTCAAACGGGAAAGAATCCTCCATCTCTTTCTGCCATGGAACGTCTTTAGAAAAAGCAAAGCCCGACGCGGAAGAACGCTTCGCGTATAAATCTAAAAGAGCCGCGGCTAACTTTTCCGTCTCCTCCTTAACCTTTGTCTTTGTTTTCCTCCATTCCCGCCCGTTCATATTTGAAAGAGAAGGCTTGATATCTTCAAACTGCGCGTATTTTTCAATAAGGTAAATCCTGTCTATCGGCAAATAAAGAAGATCTCCTCCCGCATATTCGATTTTTAAGAACTCTTTCTTAACTCCCTCCGTCGATTTCGTTTCGAGTCCATGATAAAGCCCTATGCCGTAAGACGAATGAACGACATAATCGCCTTCCTGCAAATCTTCCAATTTTATCGGAATTTTTCTATCTTTCTTTTTTGTATTTCTCCTCTTAGCCCCAAAAAGCTCGCTATCAGTAATCACGTAAAACAATCCGTCCCAACAAAAACCTTCCGTCAAATTTTTTTTAACTAAAGCCGCCTTTGTAGAAACTGAAAAATATTGTTCCAAAGATTCGTTTCCGGATAAAAATCTAGTTACGGAAATATCTTCTCCCGACAAAACTTCAACAAGCCTATTTGCCTGAGGAGAAACTATTAAAAAACGAACGGAAACGGCAGAATTTTTAATAAACGAAGTAAATTCGTCGATATTCCTTCCGAAATAAGGCGAATGAGAAAAATCAAAATGATGTTCCGCGACTTCTCCAAAGTCGGCAAAACAAACTACGCTTCGCCCGTTAAGACGCGCATCAAAATCTTTCATAAGCTTATCCGCGTCTACGGCTTCTCTAAAAACCGGCTCCTCGTCCAAAGCTAAATCGTCTTTAGAAAGAAGATATTCCCACTCTGAATTTTCCAGAGCGGCTAATTTTAAAAGAGACGGCTCGTCGATAACGATTATCGTATCGTCAGGGAAAAAATCAGTCATGTAAGCCGAATTATCAGACTGAGGACTAAAAATAATCGAAACCTCGTTAAGAACATCTACGGACTTTTGAGTTTCAATATCAAACGCTCGTATAGAATCGATTATATCCGCAAAAAATTCTATTCTCAAAGGAGGACCGGAAATAGGATAAACGTCTACGACGCCTCCTCTAACCGAAAATTCTTTTCTCTTCTCGGTCCAAGGAACGCGCTTGAATCCTTCGTTAAAAAACCTTTCCGACAAAGTTTCAAGCTCTAAAGACTCTCCTTTCTTCAGGCTCAACTTTTTTTCATTCAATACGGAAGGAGAAGGCAATTTCTTTAAAAAAGACGAGATGTCAGTCGCAGCTATAATACGCCTATCGGGAATATTAAAAAGACAAGACGCGTCGTCTTCGTTATCAGATAAATAAAAGAACATAACTGAAGCTTCGCCGGAAAAAACGGAAGCCGAATCCGCGGCAATTTCCGAATTTGAAAAATCCGAAGTTATATAAAGAACGCTTCTATTCGTCAATTCCGATAAAAGCGAAATAAAAAAAGGCTTAGCCGCAGCCGTCAGTCCGGAAACGTAATTTTTACCGTTTCCATGTAATTTTTGAATAAGGATATTAAGAACGCTATTTTCCATAAATCTACCGTATAATCAATATTTAGTCTCAACGGCTTCTGCCGTTGGGATAACGACGATCATAAAGAAAAATGGGGAGCCCAAAGAAGTATCTCCGGCTCCCCATTTTATCGCAAAATGTCTAAAATTTTAATCTTTATGATAGAATACTCCGCTTTTACCGCTGGATCTATCGACTGTGACTTCCTGTATGCTGTCGCCGCCGTTGTTAGAACCTATAAGCGTAGGAGGATTTCCGGCGCTTTTCACCAGTTCAGTATGACCTCTGCTAGCGTTAAACCATACGTCGCCGGGCTGAGCCTCTGAAGCCGAAACCTGTCTCCATCCCTGAGACTTGAGAGCGGATTCAAGTCCCTTACAGTTATTATAATGACCGTCAAGTCTTCCGGTCTGCTGAAGAACCGCGCTCACGAAATTAGCGCAGTTTAAATTGTAACCGATGGATTTATCGAGGTGTTCCAAACCTTGAATATCATGAGTAGTTTGGTTCAAAAACTTCTCGGCAAGAGCTACCGAAGCCTCTCCGGTACCGCTTCCGACAGACGAAAGATCAGAGCTTCCGCTTGAGCCGGCAGTTCCCGTAGGCGCATAACTGCCGCTGCTGCCGGGAATACCGGATGAGCCTATGCCTCCGCCGCTGCCTCCGGAAACTCCGTTGCCGGAATTAGCCGATTGCATAAGCATCATCATCATCTGCATCGTCAACATCATCTGCATCATTTGCAGCATCATCATCATCTGCATCATCTGCTGAGAGTTTACCTGACCTCCAAAATTGCTTCCTTGAGGATAACAAGACGTATTGAATCCGGGAACAGAACCAAAACCTAGGGAACTAATCCCATTATTCCCAAACATATTGGACATATTGCCGAGACCGCCGAAAGAATCCATCAAATCAGGCGAAAAAGCGGACGTATCTATGCCAAAACTAAAAGTTATGCTTCCTATGCCTCCCATAGACGACAAAGACGAAGGAATGGAATTCATTCCGCCCATTCCTAAAGAAGACATTCCTCCAACGTTAGGCATGATTCCCATATTAAACATTGCGAACCTCCTAAAAATATTATTATAACAGTTTTATCTAAATATTTTCAACAAAAGCCCCGCTAAAATTTAAATGAGAAAAACAGGGCCCGCGCTTACAAAGACGATAATAAATTCGGCTTATAAAAACTGTCAAACTTTCTATTCTTATTATAAGGTTAAAACAAAAAGATTATACAAAAAAAAATGTAAAATTTGTAAAATTTGCGTAAAATTTGTAAATAAGAATTTTAATATTATAATAAACGCCGACCGCTTTCCGTTCTGACAGTCAGAGATTCTCTATCAAACTCTTCCAAAACGGCCACAAGAAAATGACGTCCTGCCGAAATTATATTTCTCATATCGCTTATAGAGCCTGAACTGCCAGTATTAAGCAAATGAATAAACTGTCTTTTAAGTTCGTCGTACGCTCTTAAAGAAACCAAAAAATTACCGCAAATCTTAATTTTTAACTTATTAGAAAGAAAAACGGCATGTCGTCTTACGGTTCCGATATCCTTGCCTGTTAAATCCGCTACCGTACCGAAAGCGATTCCCCTTAAACCCGCAAGCTCGACAACTTTTAAAATGCGATTTAAAAGAGGAGTTTTTATTCTAACGCGAGTTTTTTTTTCGTTAAGCGCAAAAGTATCGAAAGATTCTGAAAAAATTTCAAAAATCGTTCCCCCTCCTATCGTCTCAGGCGGATTAAGCGAGCGAACCAGAACGCGGTCTCCGGCAATACATATAATTTTCTTCCGAAAAATAACGGAAGCCGGGCCCGATTCTCCCGGTAAAATTCGATTATGAAACTTTAACTTGGATAAAACTTTGCTTGTTCCTAAATAAACAAGAAATTCTCCGGTTTTTTCCAAAATAGAAGAGGATACGTTCTTACAAATAAACGACGCTCTTAAAACCGGAGCAAAACGCTCAGGTTGGACAATAGTCATGCCTCTATATATATTATCCCGCTTGATGCCTTTTATATTTAACGCAAGAGTGGCTCCGACCGAAGCTTCCTCAACGTCGATTCCGCATCTTTGAATATTTCTCGCCGCGCAGGAACGAAAACCCGGAAAAATTTCAAGACGATCTCCCTTTCTAACTGAACCGGACGCGACATGTCCCGTAACGACCACCCCGACTCCCTTTACGGAAAAGACTCGAGCGACATGCATCCTAAAAGAGTCCGAAGAAGACGGAAGACAAGTTTTTTCAGCCAAGGCGCGAATTAACCCTAAAATATCGCATAATCCTTCCAACGTTCTAGCGGAAAAAGGACGAATATAAAACTCGGATATATTTTTTGAAATCAAAAAATCGGCTACTTGAACTATCGCGGATTCTACGACGTCAGGAGCCGCCAAATCCGTTTTCGTTATCACGACGACAAGCGGATACGAGTCGCGCAAAGCCGAAATTATATCGATATGCTCTATCGTTTGAGGCATAATGCCCTCGTTTGCCGCGACGACAAGAACAGCCAAATTAAAAACGGCGCACCCCGCTATCATATTTCCAATAAAATGTTCATGACCGGGTAAATCGGCAAACACGGCAAAAAAATCATCTTCAAGAAGCAAAGGAGCAAATCCCGTCTCAATGGTAAGTTTACGCGCTTTTTCTTCAGGAAGAGAATCCGTGTCTATCCCTGTAAGAGCTTTTACCAAAGAAGTTTTGCCATGATCGACATGACCGGCTACCGCTACGGTTACGGAACGCATAAGGGAAATATTAAAACTATTCTACCAGCGACATCTGTTCGCCGCAGCATACGAGGGAACATGGAGCGCCTTTTAAATCGCAAAGACAGCTTTCCTCGACAATAAGTTTCAAACCGCATTTTTTGCATATATAAAGCTCTCCATAACGAACAGGCGCATCGCCCTCGCATACCATTTCCTTACCGCAACATTCAATTTTGCTCTCGCCATGTTCAGCAGCGCGTAAAAGAGATATCGTACGGCGACAATTTAAACATACGTAAGAAACTTCGCTCTCTTCTATATCGAAATCTTCATCTTCAAATACGTCCTTTTTCACCAATTTCATAAATTCTCCGCAGCATACCGGAGATTTATATGAATTTGCGTCTTTGCAAACCGAATCGATATCAATCAATATCTTAGATCCGCATTTTGAACATTCGTAAATAGAATCCGAGTTATCAATTTCAAGTATCAAATTATGCCCGCAGCATTCAATATCGGAGACTTCCGATTCAGGCTTAGACACTGCGACTCTGACGTTGCATACGGGGCAAAAAGCATAAGTATCGCAATTCTCGGCGACGCCGTCAATAGGCTCCATCTTTTGACCGCAGCATACAAATTCGGCATGATCTCCGTTAAGATAAGAAAAATCGCCTATATAAAGCTCGGCTCCGCACTTGGAACATCTATAAGAATCCGACGTTGAAAGTTCGTTCAAATTAATCATTTTTTTACCGCAGCACTCGACGCAAATATTGTCTCTTCCGGGTTCTTCGGCAACGGTAACTAACTTATAACAAACGGGGCATTGTAAAAATACCAATTCGTCGTCAACGCAATCGCAATCGTAAGTTCCATCATGTTCTCCGCAATTGCAGCATCTGTTTTCAGTCATAAAATCCTCCTATAATCGCGTGAAATGTCTAGAAATATTCTAAATATCAAACTAACAGCCAGTATATACAAATTATAAAGATGATAGTAAATTAAGCATATCAAAAGGAACAGGAGCCGCAAAAACCATCTCCGCTCCGGTCTCAGGATGCAAAAAACATATCTTGCATGCATGAAGCATTTGAACGGATATATTCCAAGGATTCTTCGGAGCCCCGTAAAGAAAATCTCCTACGATAGGAAACCCGGCGTACGCTAAATGAAGTCTAATCTGATGAGTTCTTCCCGTTTGCGGATAAGCCTTGACCAAAGAATAATTATCGAAAACGCGTTCCGTTTTAAAAACAGTCTCGGCATATCTCCCGGACGGAGTTACCGCCATTTTTTTCCTATCCTCCAAATGGCGGCCTATAGAAGCCGTTATTTTCTTTAATCCAAACCCGCAACGGCCATGAACGATAGCCATATATTCCTTTTTTACGCGTCGTTCCGCAAACTGATTGGACAAAGATAAATGAGCTTTGTCATTCTTCGCTACAATCATAACGCCGGAAGTATTCATATCCAATCTATGAACTATACCGGGACGCAATTTGCCGCCGATCCCGGAAAGCCCTTCCAAAGAGTATAATAAAGCGTTAACTACAGTCCCGCTGTTTCTGCCGGCTCCGGGATGAACAGACATGCCTCTGGGTTTATTGATCACGGCTAAAGACGAGTCCTGATATATTATATCCAAAGGTATATCCTGAGGCAAAACCTCAATGTCGGAAGGAATAGGCAAAACTCCGGCTATATGATCCCCCGCCTTCAACTTTTTTGCCGGAGACGCCGATTGAGAGTTCAAACGAACGTTTCCGTCGTCTATAAGTTTTTTTATTAAACTCCTAGAACGATCCAGACTGTAAGCCAGAAACGCGTCGAGCCGCTCGCCTGAATTCTCGGAGGCAACAAAGAAAGAAAAATATCCGGCTTCCGTATCTTTAAAAACTTCACCTTGCATTTTATTAAATAGAACCCATTAAAACACGTTGAAAATACGAGAAAAATCAACCTATAATCCGACTTTCGTCGATTTTTCTGGCAAGACGCTTCTGAGCGATGTTCTGAGTCAAATCTCCTCTAGTCTTCTCAATGATAGATCGCGCTACGTCGGTCGTTCTCCTTAAGCCTCTCGTAATAGCGTCCGGAAAATCTAAAGAAATAAGCGCGCAATACAGCTCTTCCATAACGTCAAGAAATACTTCGCCATCTTCAAAGGAATCATGTCTAATCTTATCCAGAATATATCTTCTAAGCTCCCCTACGGCTTCTCCCATACCGTTAACATACGCGGAATATTCAATATTCAATTCGTCAGGATCAGGCAACGGTTTTCCTGAAGTCAACGCAAACGTTATCCTAGCCTCGGCAAGCTCTTTTTGAGCGTCCAAAAAATACCCCGCAAAATATAACTCCGGAAACGTCTCGAAAATATGACGTTTGTCGGCGATTATAGAGTCGGCGGCATTCAATAACTCCTCGGCTTTATCAAACTCGCTTCTATGAATAGATCGAACAGCCTGAGAGGAAAATCTGATAATATCCCTCTGAGCCTGCAATATTTCATCTCTGGCTTTAGTTACACGCGTAAATTTAGCGGCTATTTTCGAACTTATTTTATCAAGATTATCAGTTATTTCAGACATTGTCACCTCTCTGTTTTTTTAGCCGATAAAACGAAATCAAACAGCATTTCAGACATTTTATCTACAGCCCAATCAAAATAGTCAGCCGGAATTCTATATGGATCGATATCGGGAACAGGATTAGTGCAATCTATCATATATGGAATATCGTCCTTAATAGCAAATTCGACGGTATTTACGTCATAGTCTAAAGCTCCGCTTATAGCCCTGCAGGAATCTTCAATTTTACTTCTAAGAGAACCGGGCAAATAAGCCGGCTCAGCGGCTATATACTGCCGACCGCCAAAAGGAACTCTAGGATCATATTTTATCAAAAGCACGTCCTCTTTACCTATGACAAGACACCTAACGTAACGATCGTAGTCTATAAATTCCTGCAAAAGCATAACCTCATCCTTAGAACCGGAGTATGCTTTCAGAAATTCCTGAGGAGCGTCTATACGGCTCACGTTCCTTCCCCCAAAACCGCAATTAGGTTTCAATACGGCAGGAAACGATATCGAACTCAAAATAAAATCAATATTTATAGAAGTGGCCGTATGACGCAGATCAATGTCAGACAAACCTACCGGGAACTCAAAAGGAGGCAAACATAGAGTTTTAGGAGTCTTTAAACCTAGTTCCGAAGCGAGAGAACACGCGAAAAATTTATCCTGAGAATAATCTCTAAAAGGATTATTGACGACGCATACGCCGTTAAGAACCTCATACCTAAGATAAGAACGGAAAAAAGGGAGCAAATGAGAAATTCTATCTACAATTAAAACGCAACCGGACGAACTCTCTGAAGAGATCACTTCAGGAGAAATATGCTCCGCTTTTATACCTCGAACTTTTCTTTCATTGACGGCCTCGACTACGGCCGCCGAAAACGGCTCGTCGAGCGATAAAAAACCAATGCGCTTTTCACTCATAGCGAATATTCCCGTAAGGTAAAATCATATTAACCGTCAATCAAATTCAATCTTATTTATAAGATTTGTGAAAATCATATCAAAACGATTAAATTCCAACTCTCTGGACGCGCATGTAATAACCATAAAATATCCGTTGTGAAAAAGATAAATCTGAGTCACTATTTTTGAAACGGCGTCGTTCTCCAGTCCGTAAACAATCTTATAGGCCTTGTGGTCATGCAGAGTCAAATTCTCCTCGGAAGCGGTAACAAGTTCTTTGTCAATTTCGTCTTTTAAACGTTTCTGAATAGTCTTATCCCATAAATCATATTCGCTCGACTTAAGAGTGACAATATTTATAGAAGGAGGAGGAGTAAAAGTTCCGTCAAGATTTATCATCATAATATCGGTTTCCGGATTGTCTACAAGTTTCCAAGACTTGTCTACCGGCACCTTATATCCTACCGTATAATTTATATAATAATCTTGTTTTCGTGCCGGCTCTTCAGATTTAGGCGACGATTTTTCAGGAAAAGACGTACATCCGAAAACGATAAAGGACAAGAAAAAAATAAACGACGCAAATGCAATTGATTTCATAACGCAACCTCGCTTCGCCTTTTTAAGACAAACTGAAAAATTACTCTTCGACAAATTCTACCGGAATCAAAGGATTAGGATAAAGAGGACTAATGCCGCTGTATTTGCATTTCTGTCCAACATTATAACAAGGAATTATATTCTCGCAATAATACGTTTCTGAAAAACCTTTGTTATTTCGATTTTTATAATCGTCATACTCCTGAAGAACCGCGACTCTTTTCTTTATTAAAGTACAATACATATGCTTAGGCTCTAAAGCCTTAGTTTTTCTGCTTTGTGATTTCATCATTTTATACAAAGTTAAAGACGGCGTTTCAATTTACCAAAAAACTTTTATCTTCCTCAATCAAATGACACAATGGATCTTGACCGTTAAGATCATGACTCTCAAAACTTCTTGCTCTGCAGCCTCCTCTACATGAATTGTAGGAAGGACAATTGTTGCAAATATCGTTGCCCTGCAGTTCGCGAAGTTCTTTAAAAGGCTCCCCGTAAAGCCATATATCTTTTAAAGAGGCCCTTCTGATATTTCCCGCAATCTGAGAATCAGGCATAAAACCGCAGGTTTTTACGTCTCCTTTAGCGTTTATATAACAATACATCCGGCCTCCGGAACAGCCGAATCCCCTATAAAGGTTTATTTTGGAAGCTCTTTCCGGAAAACTGGGAATTTTTATCTTAACAGACGAAGTCTCGGCAAATCTGCGGACTGTGCGCAGCACCAAAGACGCGTCCGCGGGAGTAAGAGAAAAATTAGTAAGAGACGACGCTCCTCCGGAGCGACGAAAAAAATCCAGACTCCAAACGTCGGCCTCAA
The DNA here is from genome assembly GCA_949288455.1 of uncultured bacterium. Taxonomy (GTDB): domain Bacteria; phylum Vulcanimicrobiota; class CADAWZ01; order CADAWZ01; family CADAWZ01; genus CASEKF01. Next base: position 181 of record CASEKF010000028.1, on the reverse strand, counting down.
ACTTCTGAACTGCCCTGAAAAGACTGAGAAGTTCGCCTATATTAGGCTTCATAATAACAGAATGAAGTATAAGAGGACAATCGAAAAGTTCTCTAAGAGTTTTTATTCCTCTAACGGCTCGTCTATACGTGCCCTTGCCTCTATAATAATCATAAGATTTCTCAGAAGCCCCGTCAAAACT
>CASEKF010000027.1 GCA_949288455.1 uncultured bacterium | reverse complement strand
TAATAAAAAAGATATGCGTGATATGGGGCCATATCCTGTTATAAATGGCGGTATAAGTCCCTCTGGCTATATTGAGCAATATAATCAAGCTGAAGGAACAATAACCATATCTCAGGGAGGCGAATCGGCTGGATATGTTAATTGGCTCAAAACAAAATTTTGGGCAGGAGCACATTGCTATGTATTGAAATCGGCAGAAACGGTAGTTAATCGTTATTTGTATCATTTTCTTAAGTCAAAAGAATATAAATTGCAAAAATGTAAATATGGCGCAGGTATTCCAGCTTTGGCCAGATCAACAGTTTCTGCCTTAAAAATTCCCGTTCCTCCTTTGGCGGTTCAGCGCGAGATCGTTCGTATTTTGGACTCTTTTACGGAGCTTACCGCGGAGCTTACCGCGGAGCTTACCGCGGAGCTTACCGCGAGAAAGAAACAGTATGAGTATTATCGGGACAGCTTGCTGAATTTTGATTTAACTTATGACTTATCTAATATTTTAGGGCTTTCTGAATTGGGGAAAATGCTACGGGAACTCTGCCCCGAAGGTGTGGCATATAAGAAATTGGGAGAAATGGCGATCGTTGTTAGAGGCGCTTCGCCCAGACCAATTAAAAATTTCATAACAACAGATACGAACGGCGTAAATTGGATAAAAATCGGAGATATAACTCCAGGAAGCAAATATATCACTAAAACTACTGAAAAAATCACTGAAAACGGCGCAAAAGAATCTCGATTTGTACATGAAGGGGATTTTATCTTGTCTAATTCAATGAGTTTTGGACGACCTTATATTATGAAAATCCAAGGGTGTATTCATGACGGTTGGCTTGCAATAAGTAAATTTGAGGATTATTTTATTTCGGATTTTCTATACTATCTCTTGGTTTCATATAAATATCAGCACATAATGAAACAAAAAGCCTCTTTTGGAGGGGCAGTACAAAATCTCAATGCAGATATTGTGCGCGGGTTAACCCTTCCTCTGCCTCCTCTTGCGGTTCAGCGGGAGATCGTGCGTATTTTGGATAAATTTTCCGAGCTTACTTCAGATCTTGCTTCCGGTTTGCCGGCCGAAATCGAAGCGAGAAAGAAACAATACGAATATTATCGCGACAAACTTTTGGATTTTAAGGAAATTAAAACATCGGGAAAATAAAAGAAAGACGACAAATATCTGTCGTCTTTCTTTTATTAAAATTTTGCGTTTAACCGCGAAAAATTTCTTAAGCTACCAATTCAAACGCTTCGTAATTGTCCGGAAGCTGAATCTCGTCAAATATCTTTAATGTGTTTGTCGCTTGAGAGATATTATACTTATTGAACGAGCTGAAACTAATCTCGTTTTTACCCGAAGCATCGTCTTTTTTGCCGGTCTTCTTTGTCTTAACGTCGGAGTCTCCGAGAGCTTGAAGAATTTCTCTCAAGTTTCTGCGGGAATAAAGCGGATCGTTATCCTTGACGTATTGCTTATACTCGACGTCTACCCATTTTTTGAGATTTTGAGCAAATTTTTTACGCTGTATATCAGGCCTGTTTTTAGTATCCTGATTAGCCTGAGTCTCATCCATTTGTTTATTAAAATGGAATTGAATCTGTTTGCTCGTATCAAACATAGAGCCTTTTAAGGCCGTTGATTTTGCGGTTTTGGCAGTTTTATCGGCGGCTTGAGCTTCGGTTCCCTGCTCCGCTTGTTTAGTGTCGGCTACGGTTTCTTCCGAAACCTGCCTTCTTTCCACATGTGCCGTTTGAGCGCGCCGAGTTTTGCCTGATTGCGGAGAGGATTGTTTTTTAATATACTCCGAACCTACCTCTTCGCCGCTTCCTTCTCCGGATTCGCCTCCTTCTACAGAACCCGCTTCCGCCGCAGCGCTGTTGAGTTTGTTCAAAGACTGATTGTCTTTGCTTATTTGTTTGGCTCCGTCCGTATTGTGAGGTATACCTACCATTGCGGACATCATTGATATGGTATTATGAGTATGTAAATTCATACCTATCCCCCCTCGTCGATCATTCCTTAATTATATTATCTCTTTATTTTTTAAATAGGTAAATATAAATTATGTTAATTTTTTGTAAAAATTATTAATTGATTTAAATTTCGCTTTATACAAGCTCTGCCGTCGTCGAGTTATGTTCCGTTTTATCCCATTTTATGGTGTTTTTATTCTGTATGGCGTTTATATATCCTATCGGCGCGGCTATAAGCCATATCGTATTATATGCCCAGTAAACCGGAAATCTTATCAGATCGTACGGATTGAAATTGTCAAGATATTTAATAAGCCCTCCGAGCATGACCGTTATAAATACCAAAATAAGAACTATATTGCACATTACCGCCATGGGAGCGCATGAATAATAAGTTATGTTAAAAATATAAACAGTGGCGATTTGTACGTATCCTACCCATACTATTAATGTTCCGACTATTCGCATCAGCCCTGCCAGACCGTCGATTTTTTGTATCAGGGTTAATTTTTTATGGAAAATGACCGGGAAGAAATAGTCGAAAATACACCGCAGCATGCCCTCGGCCCATCTTATCCTTTGACGCAAGAGAGGAAAAGGCTGTCTTATTGCTTCCTGCCATATAATCGCTTCGGGCACATAGTTTATAAATAAGCCTTTTAGTAAAAATTTAATCGTCAAATCCTGATCGTCCGTCGCCGATTTTTCATTCCAGCCTCCCACCGACATGAGAGCGTCTTTTTTCACTATCTGTCCGTTTCCGGCGAGCTGCATTATTCCCCCGAAAATGGATTTTGACATTTGGAGCATGTGAGCGAATACCGTGAATTCGTCGTCCTGCAGCCTGGTTAATATATTGTCGTTTTTATTGAATATTCGAACTCGTCCTTGAACTCCGACGATATTTGGAGCGGAAAGATAAGGCACGGTCTTTTCAAAAAAATCTTTGTCCACGAATGTGTCGGCGTCAAATACGGCGATTAAGTCCCCTTTAGCTTTGGGTACGGCGAAATTTAAAACCGCCGATTTACCTTTTTGCCCTTCTTTTCTGTGAAGAGGAACTAAGGAAGGATATTCGTTTTTCAGCCTGTTAAGCGTCGCCAGAGTAGAGTCGGAAGAATTGTCGTCAATTACGATAACCTCGTAATTGGGAGATCCGTCGGTCTTTTTGTAATTTATTTTGAAAAGAGACCTGACGGTATTTTCAATAACTAATTCTTCATTTTTAGCCGGCACTAAAATAGATATAAAAGGGCGTTCGTCCGAAAATGCTACGTTTTTCCTTTTTGCGACTAAACAAATGCCCATGGTCAACATAGTATATAAAGATATGCCGAGTATCGCGAGCTGATATAACGTCATATCTTTTATCGTTAAAGTATATATGAATACGGCGGTTACCGCAAGCGTTACAAGCGTGAATCCCGCATGCCATCCTAAATCGTTTTTGTCTTCGTCTTTTTTTGCGGCGGTCTGATTAACCGCTTGACTGTCGGAGTCTGTCGGTTCCATTCTAGATAAGTTCCTCAAGTAGTTTTCAATCTTTGCGTTGATGATCTTTATATATTTATTAATTAATTAGGTGTACTTTTAGACACATTAAAGAAATATCCTTTTATTTTAATGATTTAGACGATTTTGCCGCTTGACGTTTTGCTTTTTTTCTATTCGAGAAGGATTTAAATTTAACTCGGTAGAATTCAATTTACTATAATTCCGCTTTAACTGCGGTTTATATAAAAATTCGACGCGATTTTTTTATATAAACCGCCGAAAAAGCCGTATTTTTTTTTACGTTATAAGAGTTTTATTCTAAATAAATTTTTGTTTGGGCAAATATTATTTAATTTTATAATTAACGTAGTTTTTTTGCCGTATATTTAAGGGGGGATAAAATTTTTGAAGTCTTTATCGATCATTCTGTGTTTTTCGTTAGTTCTTTTCTTTTTTTCAAACGCCCTGGCTTCTCAGATCGAAGATTCAAATTCTTCTGCGGCAAACTCTTCCAAGAGTTCTTCAAGCGTAATGATAATCGAATCCGATTCTTCCGAAGATCTTTCTAAAAATTCTCCGCAAGTAGTAGAGACGAGCGAAAATTCTTCTAAAGGCTCTCCGCATGTAGTGATAATAGACGCCGATTCGGAATCTCTTTCCGGAACTTCCGTAATGGGCGCCGTATATGAAGACCCGGTTTCCTCATGGCGTAAGAGGGCTTCGGCTTTAGCTTCCAGAGGCGGTTTAGTGGCCAGAACGGCTAAAAAATTTATAGGCGTTCCTTATCGGTGGGGAGGCGTTTCTCCCGCAGGCTTTGATTGCTCCGGCTTTATTTTGAAAGTTTACGGAGCTAATGGAATCAACGTGAAGAGAATGGCTGACGAACAGTATTACGCTGGTAAAAAGATAAAGAAGTCGGAACTCTTGGTCGGCGATTTGGTCTTTTTTTCTACATATGCCCCCGGAGTCAGTCATGTCGGCATTTATTTGGGAAAAGGCAAATTTATACACGCGTCCAGCAGCAGAGGCGTGACTATAGACAGTCTTGATTCGGAGTATTATAAAAACGCTTACGTGGGAGCTTGTCGATATTGGTAAAGATTTTGAGTTTTTAGATTTCCTTATTTAAGCTAAAGCAATAAATTTAAATATAATTTTAAAGCCGAAATTTTAAACGAACGTTTAAAGTTCCGGCTTTAAAATTATTCTTAGCATTATAAAAAACGAAAGCGATCAATCCCGCTTACAACTCCAGCTCGTAGGGATTTGACGCCGTTTTATCAAGACTGACGTTCGCGCAGCGTATTTTCCCTTTTTTAAATTCTTGTCGTTTATGTACATGTCCCCAAAGCGCAACCTGTACCTTTTGATGTCTGTACAAGACTTCTCCAAGCAGTTTGCTGCCCGTATACGCGTTCCTTACGCATACCTCCGGAGACGAGTTGTTCCTTATAAGCCCTTCTTTAAAAGGAACGCAGTGAAACATTACTACTATTTTTGACACTTCGTTTTCTATGGCGTATAAATCGTTTTCTATTTTTTCTTTCATTTGTTCGCAGAAAACCAAATCGTCTCCAAGCCCTTTGATATAATCGCGATCATTGCAGCCCGTAGTGCTTTTGACGCCCAACATCCCTTTTACCATAATTTCTTTGCGCCTCCAGTCGGCGTTTGTCAGCTGGCTCCAGTTTAGGACGTTGGAAGTAGGCTTATAGTTGTCGTCCAATTGTATGAATTTAGTTCCGGGAGGCGGAGAATAGACTCTTACTAGAGAATAGTCATACCAGCCTATATTCCCCGCAAAGCCTACGCCTTTGTAAATTATAGGCTGCTGTTCGAGAGAATGCGCTCCGTATTTTTTGTATATGCCGGGAAGGACGGATTCAAGCCTTTCTTTAGACGAGACTTCCGTGACTGTCCAAAGATCATGGTTCCCGGAAATATACATTTTAACGCCTTTAAATCCTGAAATTGACTGCAAAAAGTTTTCCAGAGCCTGATCGTTGGCCGGAGCTATGTCTCCTCCCAACAACAATACGTCTGCGTCGCTTGAATTTATTTTTTGTATTAAATCAGGCATATACGCGTCGTTTTTGGGAATATGGATATCTGATACCGCTATTATTTTCATTTTGGTGATTTCTTTCTTTTCTGTTAAATATCGCTTTAATGTATCTTGTCTCCGTTTTTAGCCCCTTTGTCAGGTCTGAGAAGAAAAATATTCTGTCCGCCTTCTCCGGCCGCTATAACCATGCCTTCGCTTATCCCGAATCTCATTTTTCTGGGCTTTAAGTTCGCTGCTATTACGACCTTAGTCCCGACTAAATCTTCCGGAGAGTATGCCGATTTTATGCCTGCGAATATGTTTTTCTCAATGCCTCCGCCTATATCTACTTTTAGACGAAGAAGAGCTTTCGCGCCTTCTATATTCTCCGCGGAAGTTATTGTTCCTACTCTTAAATCAACTTTCAGAAAATCGTCGATGGTACATTCGGGCGCAAGAGGCTCGATCGTTTCTTTTTTCGCTTCGTTGGAATTTTCCTCAATGGTTTCTTTTATCATTTTTTCTATATCTTCGCTTTCTATTCTTTGCGCAAGGTGAGGCAGTTTTTCAATCGTTTTATTTTCTATGGATTCGTTAATGCTGTCCCAGGTCATGGGAGTTATATTAAAATATTTTTCTATGGTTTCGGCAAGACAAGGAGTTACCGGTTTTAAATATAGGATAAGAAGTCTAAATATTTCAAGAGCGGCCGTAAGTTTTTCTCTTGTCTTTTGAGGATCCGATTTTATAAGAGTCCACGGAGCGCTGTCTTCTATAAATTTATTAGCCGTGTCGGCAAGCCTGCATATTTCTCTCATCGCCTTCGAATAATCCAGATTTTCGTAAAGCTCCGTTATTTTAGGACATGCCGCTTTTATAGATTCGACTAGTTCTCTATCTTCTTCGGCGATGGAACACGTGGAGCTTTGAAGGCGTTTTGAAAGAATGGCGGAAGTTCTTACTCCTAAATTGGCTATTTTGCCGACTATATCGGAATTTATTCTGGCTTTGAAATCTTCGAAGTTTAAGTCCAGATCGGAAGTTGTTCCGGAAAGTTTGCATGAATAATAATATCTTAAAAATTCCGGGTTTATGTATTTGGCAAACGTAGAGCCTTTTATAAAAGTCCCTCTTGATTTAGACATTTTTTCTCCGTTTACGGTAAGAAAACCGTGTACGAAGACTTTGGAAGGAAGATTATAGTCGGAACACATCAGCATGGCGGGCCAGAAAAGACAGTGAAAGTAAACTATATCTTTGCCTATGAAATGATATATTTCGGTATCGGGATTTTTCCACCAGGAATTAAAATCTTCGCCGTTTTTATCGCACCAGTTTTTTGTCGAAGCCATATATCCTACCGGCGCGTCTACCCACACGTAAAAATATTTGTCTTCGCTGTCAGGAATCTCAAAACCGAAATAGGGGGCGTCCCTTGAAATATCCCAATCTTTTAACCCTTCGCCAAACCATTCCTTTAATTTGTTAAGCATTTCGTTCTGAACATGTTTTTCTGAAAGCCATTCCTGAAGTCCGTCCTGAAAATCCCCGAGTTTAAAGAAATAATGAACGGTTTTCTTAAGAACCGGTTTTGAGCCGCACATCGCGCAGCCGGAATCGGTTAAGTCGTAAGGCTCGTATGTGGCTCCGCATTTTTCGCATGCGTCGCCGTATTGATCTTGAGCTCCGCATTTGGGACATGTCCCTTTTATAAATCTGTCGGGCAGGAATATCTTTTCGTTTTCACAATACATTTGCGAAATTTCTTGTTCTTTGATATGTCCCTTTTCTTTCATTGCTTTGAAAATCAAAGAACAGAATTCTTTGTTCTCTTTAGAATGAGTCGTATAGTAATTATCAAAGTTTACGCGAAATTTTTTAAAATCTTCTATGCGTTCTTTATGAATCTTGGAAATATATTCTTCAGGCTTTAAACCGGCTTTAGCGGCGCTGATCATCACCGGAGTGCCATGAGTGTCGTCCGCGCACATATATCTGCAGTTATGACCGCTCATTTTGTGAGCGCGAACCCAGACGTCCGTCTGTATGTATTCTACCAGATGTCCTAAATGGAGCGATCCGTTTGCGTAGGGGAGAGCAGAAGTTACCAGTATTTTCCTCTTGTTCATTTTAACAGTTTCTCCGAAAAAAATGTTGTTTGGCAAATTAAGATGAGACTATAATTAAGATATAATTATAATCTAAATATTATAGATCATTAATATCTTTAAGAAAAGTTAATTCCATGCTTTTTTATCTTTCCCTGTTTAGTCGTCAAAAATGACTTGATTTTTTATATATCGATTTTATTTTGACTTTAATTATTCTTAAACTTACGACTGAAAAAAGTAAAAAAAAAAATAAAAATTATCTTGCTATTTTTATTTAAGTATGTTATTATATATCAAGCTTCAAATAGACATACGGAGAGATGGCCGAGTGGCTGAAGGCGGGCGCCTGCTAAGTGTCTGTAGGGTAAGTTAATCCCTACCCTGGGTTCGAATCCCAGTCTCTCCGTTTCCTGGCGAAGCTGATTAAAATGCGCCCGTAGCTTAACTGGATAGAGCGATAGACTACGGATCTATAGGTTGAGGGTTCGAATCCTTTCGGGCGTGCTTTTTTCGCCTTTAACCTTTATAGGTATTCATTCTAAAGGTATTAAGCCTTTGGATTGAATACCTATTAGTATAGCCGGTTTATTTGTTTTTTTATTGCTGCATGACAAATCATAAAGACCTTAACGCAGGTATTAATATATTAAATTACGCATTAGATTATGATTAAGAAATCCGGGGTAAAGATTATCCGAAGTTACTCTTGTGGAGATAGAACGGGAGCCATATCGATTTGCGTCGGCATCTTTGAAAACGGCCTTCTATCGTTAAAACAGGAATCCCGGTCATATTTGGCGAATGCTTGATTTTCTCTGCGCCCGTAGCCCAATTGGATAGAGCGTCGGTCTCCGGAGCCGAAGGTTAGAGGTTCGAACCCTCCCGGGCGCGCGTTATATATAAGTTGCGTGTGATTTCAGACGATATTTTTTTTATGCGTTATGCGTTTAGGGCGGCTATGACGGCGAAGTATTTGGGAGAAATACCGGTAGGAGCCGTAATTACGGACGGGAAAAACATTATCGCTTCAGGGTATAACTCTCGGGAGACTTTTAGAGATCCTTTGGGACATGCCGAGATTAACGCTATTAAAGCGGCTTCCGTATTGACAAACGGCAAATTTCTTCGCGGTATGGCGATTTACGTTACTTTGGAGCCTTGCCCGATGTGTGCCGGGGCTATTTTGGAGGCCGGCTTATCCAGAATCGTTTTCGGGGCTTACGATAAAAAAGCCGGAGCTTGCGGCAGCTTGATGAATATCGCCGATTATCCGGGGGCCTGTAAGCGAGCCGAAGTTTTAGGCGGCGTTATGGAAGCGGAGTGCAGTTTTTTGCTGCAGAATTTTTTTTACAATTTAAGAAAAAAAAGGAGAGATGGCTGAGTCCGGTTTAAGGCGCTCGACTCGAAATCGAGAAAGGTCGAAAGATCTTCGGGGGTTCGAATCCCTCTCTCTCCGCCATATTTAAGAACCGCAATTTTGATGCTATTAAGCGTCGGATTTGCGGTTCTTTTTATTTAAAATTTTTGGTTTGTCTTCGAATGTTTGCAGCTGAGAGCGAGCGATAAAAAAATATATTTTTTTCATTATAAATCTGGAATTTTGATGGAACGCGCCGATTAATGGAATTTGTATCGTTTCGGCGATTTAAAGGACTTAGATAAATTATAAA
>CASEKF010000026.1 GCA_949288455.1 uncultured bacterium | reverse complement strand
TCCGCCGCAGTCGAAGAATCTTCTTCTTCCGAAACCTACGATTATTCCTCTGCCGCAGTCGAAGAATCTCCTTCTTCCGAAACCGACGATTATTCTTCTCCCGACGTAGTCGAAGAATCTCTTTTTTCCGAAGTCTATGACTATTCTTCTCCCGACATAGTCGAAGAATCTCCTTCTTCCGAAGTCTACGACTATTCTTCTCCCGATATAGTCGAAGAGTCTTCTTCTTTCGAAGTAGCGGAAGAAGCTTTTTATTCTTCGCCTTCTGCCCTCGACGATTCTTCTAGGCTTACTGACGAGCGTCATATACAAGCTAGCGAGGAAAAAATGGAACAGCCTTTACTTGAAAAAATAGAAAATACAGATAAAACTGCATCAAAGTCTAGCAAAAGGCGTTCGAAAAAAGTTCGAACTATTAAAAAGAAAAAATCCTAAATTTTTAAACTGCTTTGTTTGTAGTTTTGCTTAGTTTTAGATATTCGGTCGAATCTTACGAACGAATATCTATTTTTTTTGTTTATTTTGAATTGTTTATTTTAAATGAAAAATGTTAAAAATTATCAAATTTGTTACAAAAAAAAGTGTTTTTATTTATTGTTTTAAAATATATCGAATGTTATAATAAAACCAATTGGATATATATTAACGTTTGCTTTACAGGATTGAACGTATGAGCAAATATTATAATTATTAGTTTTACGGAATAGTAAATCTTTAGTTAAATTGTTTGTTATATAAACTTAACGCTTATGATTTGATAAATTTATAACCTAATTATAAATGGGAGGAGTCATGCAGAATATCGGAAATTTAGGTTCGGTTTCGGCAAATATTTATACTCAGTCGACTAATTTTCAGCCTCTTCATCAGGAAAATGCTTCAATAGACGCTAACGTTGCGTCCGGAGACGGTTTTGAACTGTCTCAGACGTCGTCTGACGATATGAAGCAGTTGCGGTCTTCAATGATGAAGCAGTCTGTAGATATAAAAACGGCTCAAAATGAGAATATTGCCGATATATCTGCTAAAGATATGGCTTCCAAAGCCATGGAAACGGCCTTGTCTACGGCCGCTTCTTTAGTGCCCGGAGCCGCGGGAGCAGGCCTTGCGTCAATACGTATTCTTTTTACGAATGATATTCATGGTCAAGTTTTGCCTGCGGAAGATAAGAAAGATCCCGAATTAATGAAAGGGGGACTTTCAAATTTAGCGAGCGTGATCAAAGAGAAGAAGACTGAAGCTCCGTCGCTTCTTTTGGATGGAGGAGATTGGGCGCAGGGCACTTATATAGGCGGGATGGATAAGGGTCAAACGGTCATGAAAGTTTTAAACGAGCTTGGTTATGACGCCGCGGTGGTAGGAAATCATGATTTTGACTGGGGTTTGAAAGCTCTCGATAAGATGATTCAAACCGCTGATTTCCCCATTTTAGGAGCTAATATCGTAGATAAGAAAGGCGATATTTTACCTGGCACAAAGCCTTATATTATGAAGGAAATAAACGGAGTTAAAACTGGAATTATAGGTATCGGTTCAGAAAAAACAGCTAACGATACCGCCGCTGAAAATACCGTTGGAATTAATTTTGAAGACGCGGCTAAGACCGTTAAAAAATATAAATCGGAACTTGAAAAACAGGGAGCCGATATGATTATCGTTCTTTCTCATAACGGACCTGAAGCCGACGCTGCCATGGCTTCGGAAGTCAAGGGTATTGACGTTATAGTTAGCGCTCATAGTCATGCCGTTATCAATCCTCCGAAGAAAGTTGGCGATACTTTAATAGTTCAAGCCGGATCTAAAGGATTTAACTTAGGACAGTTGGATTTACAGTATGATCCTAAGACCGATAAAGTGGTTTCTTATGAAAGCAAGATGAATCCTATTAATTCAAATACGTCTTCTCCCGATCCTCAGGTAGAAAAAGTATTGGCTCCTATAATAGAAGACGTTAATAAAGTAATGGGCGAAGTAGTTGGCTCTACCAGCGTATTTTTAGCCAGAAGAGGGAAGTTCCCCGAGACTATTATGGGAAATATAATTACGGACAGTATGCGCGCCGCGACCGGAGCTGAAGTCGCTTTTACAAATTCAGGCGGAATAAGAGCCGATATTAAAGAAGGCGAGATAACCTATGGAGACGTTTATAACGTTTTGCCGTTTGATAACGGATTAGTTACTATGGAGCTTACCGGAAGACAGCTTAAAGGCGTGATGGAAGAGAGCGCCGGCAGAAAAAGAGGAACTATCGAAGTTAGCGGTATGAAGATGGATATAGATCCTCGCAGAGGAGATGGACAACGGTGTTATAATATTACGGTAAACGGAGAACCGCTTGATCTTAATAGAGTTTATAAGGTCGCTACGGCAGATTTTCTTGCCGGAGGAAGCAACGGTTATACGGATCTGACGCAAGGCAAAAATGTAAAGGACGAAAATATGCTTATGAGAGACGCTTTAAATAACTATATAAAAGCTCACGGTCCTTTCGACGAATCTAACGCAAGGATTGAAGGACGTCAGAATTATACCGGTCCTATGCCTAAATATTAATTTTTAGTATAAAGCTGCTTAAAAAAACGCTATGATTAACTAAATCTCGTTAATCATAGCGTTTTTTTTAAAGCTCAAACCAATTCTAATCGGTTTAAGAATGCGTAAAGCGCGAGTGCATTGTTGTTATAGCGTTACTTTGTTCTTGTCTTTCGTTCTTACGCTATCTTAATAATTCGATAGATCCTTTTAATTGCGCTAAGTTGTTGGGCATGTCGCGACTCTTTCTTCGATTCCGTTTAAACCGTGTCTCTATCATGTGGAACCAAAGGCTTCGGGAGGGTAAGGCTGTGCATTTTTACGTCCCTTTTAGGCTGTCTGAATACCGCAGAGCGCAATTTTAAAAAAGGAACAGTGATTTTTTGGAAGTATCACGGAGAATATCGGTATAGTGCTATCTGGTATGGCGATGATATCATATGACGATATTTGGGGCAATACCAGTTATTTTGGGAAATGTCGCGCCCGGTTCCGTATTCGCCGAAGTATATGCCTGTATTATTGGTCAGCCGATGCTGGTTACGGCGTCCGCTTGTAGATGATACCTCCGTACTGTTTATGAATGTGGGCGAGTCTTGGCCGCTTGTGCTAACGCTTGTTTATTTCATACAAAACTTATCCGAAATCTGCTGACTGTCTGCGCCCACAAAAGTCTTAAGCTGTCCCAAAGAATCCGTCATACCAGTTCCAAGTCCATTCGGGGACGGCTGACATCCTATTTTTCGGAATGCGCCAAACGCTCAGGGAACAATTCTTTCTTTATCCCTTACAACCGCCAGCAGTTGGCGGACTATCTAAATGTTGACCGCCGCGTCATGTGACATGAGCTTTCCAAAATGCGGAAAGACGACGTGATCGACTACGAGCGAAACCGCATTTTGCTTAAAATCTAAAAAACATGCTGCGACAACCTCATATTGGATTTCCTTTGGACTTTTGATTCAAAGATATCAAATTTTCATGAAAAATTCCTTTTGCAAATTCTAATCTAAAAAAAATATACTATTCTAAGTTTAAAGCAGTTAATTTACTAATAAATTTTCAAAACTTATCATAACTTTTCTCTGCTTGTAAAGTTAATTTGCCGCGTTTTTTATTAATTTTATATATCGTTTTTTCTTTAGGAGTTTCTTCGAAAAGCGAGCCGTAGATATTTATAAAATAGTCGTCTATTTTTTTTAAGTAGATATAATCGTATTGTTCTTTTAATATGATATTTGCGAAATCGTTCTTGGATAAATCAACGTTTGTTACGTCGTATCTTGACGTTGTCTTGCCTAAGCTGTAATTAACGTTTAATTTTCTTGGCGAAGTAAGATATGATATTGCAAGGAGATCCATAAGTTCTCCGTTTTGGGAAATTATAAAAATTTTATCATAGTCTTTGGAATTCCGTCTGATTATCTTCGCGTCTTCGGCGTACGAGTCTGTTATCGATTTATATTTGATTGGAATTTTGAAGCTTATGCCGCTAAATATAATTATAGAAGTTATACATAGAGATATAATTGACATCAGACTTAACACGTAAGCTTTATCGCTTTTATTTTTGGAATTGTATACGTATATCATGCTTATAAGCAAAAAGCAGAATAATACATATGTATTGACGTATCTTGCAAGCGACCATAGATTTAAACCGGCGTAAGGCCCAAAGAAAAGGATGTAGCTTATTCCTATTGCGGTCAAATATATAATTCCGCCTAAAAATATAAACGCAAAACTTAATATTATATTTTTGCGGGGTATGCCATTCGATTCCGGAGCTTTAACGATTGTATACGCTGAAGTTAGAATTAAGAAAAAGATAAGTTCCGGGAAAAATAACGCAGGTTTTTTATTGATAAACCATAGAGGCAGAATAAATATAGCGGTTAAAATTATTAACGTTAAATATTGCGGTTTTTGTTTATTATATAAGTTGACGAAGAATACGGCAAATAGTAAAATTGCGGCGGCAGCTTGTTCTGCCGAAGATATGTTTTCTTCTCTCTGAAGTAGCGGCGTAGATCCAGATAAAGCGTTTATATATTTATTTATAGTTTGTTTTTGCCAATCGTTTATGTTTGATAAGTTTTTTAACGATATATCCGATTGATTGAATTGTTTTATATTGTTGGTTTTATATATATGATATTCCCAAGACGCAGAGAATATAGCCGGAGGCAGTATAATCAAACATATTGCCGCTGCGGCATATTTGCCGTATATTTTAAGCAGAGCGGCAGGCGGCGTTGTTTTTGCCTTTCTTTTTAATACTTTATATTTTATTGCCGTAAAGCGCAATAAAAAAAATAGTGATATTAGAACGACAAATACAAGCGAGGCTTGTTTTGTCAGAATCAGAAAAGACGAATACATGCCAAATTTTATTAAATATAGCGGCTTAAATTTTTTTTCCGTCGCCGCCATAAGGAATAAAGCCGCGGATATTATAGCCGTAGGAGCGTCTAAATAAATACTAAAGTAAAAACTCCCTTCCGCAAGAGGAATTGCTGCGGCAATTAAAAGTATCGTTAAAGAGGCCAGTATAACGTTAGTTATATTGTAGGTTTTATTTCTGGGAATAAACGCAGGTATTAAGAGACTAAGACAAAAAGTTTGAAGAGCTCTGTAGAGATAAGTTTCTTTATAGCCTCCCGATAGAAGACACCAAAAATATTCCGTAATAGAAAATATCGGAGGATATGTCGCATGAACAAGAAGAGAAGAGTCTTCCGAAGTATACAGTTTATTTAGCCGCGTTATTTCCTGAGCCATAGCTCCCCAATGCTGAATTTCGTCGTAGTAGCCGAACCCTCTATTAAAATTTAAAATATATACGACTACATAAATGAAAGTAAAGATGTGGAATCCGTAAGAAAAGACTAATTCTTTCGCTCGAGTTTTTTGTTTTTCGTTAAAAAAGAGGTACGTTATAGGAAAAGAGTAGGCTATAACAGCTAAAATTGCCGCTCCTTCGATTAATATGCCGCTTAAAGAACAAATATATAACGCCAGGCTTGGAATTATCATACCGAAAGGTATTACGTCTTCAAAGTTTTTATTGAGAAATATTGCGAAATATCCGAAAATAAAAATGAAAAATAAAAAAGGTAAGATAAAATCCATGCATTAGTCTCCAGATTACAAACTTAGAAATATTTGTATGTTAGAACTGCTTTAAGTTATGAAGTTTTTCGGCACAGCTATTGCAGTATCGCAGAGTTTTTAGGCAGATTAGGGTTTCAACATAAAAAAACGGACAAATTTTTATCTTAAAATTATAAAATTGCATTTTAGGCGGAAGATAATTTATTTAAGATTTATTTTATAAATATATTGACGTTGACTTTGCGCGGTATGTAAAACAAAAATAAAACGGCGATTTAAAAATTTATAAAGCGCCGTTTTATAAAAATATAGAGCCGTTTTAAGATTTGAAATTTTACTGTAATAAAAGTTATGTTTTAGCGATACGGCTTTTTATTTGAGCTCTTAACGAGTCCAATATTGCTTCGGGAATATTGCCGCGTATTTTTATATCGTCGACGTATTTTAGCGCTTTTTCGTAATCCTGGCTTTGAAGAATAAACGAGAAAATGATCAAATTATGTTCGTCGGTGACGTTCCCTTTGTCTTGTATCGTATATAATTTTTCTAAAGTTGCAGCCAGTTCTTTATAGTTTTTTCGCTTCTGTAAAAATCCTGATATATACTCTAGATATTTTACGTTATCAGGTTCTAAAGCTACCGCTGACTTCATGAAGTGTTCCGCTTTTATATCGTCGCCTTTCTTTAGCGATAGCAGAGAGAGAGTAAAATATATACGGCCTGTTTTTTTAAGTTTGGGGTTATTTAATATAACTTCAGCATATTCATATTCTTGCGCCTCTATAAGAATCATAGCTATTTCCATAGCGGCGCTAGGATTTTCCTGAATTTTTAGATCGTTAACGACATATTGAATCGTTTCGCTTAATAAGTTGGCATAATTATTTTTTATAGCGGCTTTTATCAAAAAAACATTTATTTCTTGCGCGTATTTAGCTTCTCGAGTCAACGTTTTTAATTTTTCTGGATCGTCTGCGGCGCGGAGTAATTGAGTTCTATATTTTAAATCTTCTCTTTCTTTGTTTTCCAGTTCTTTAATTCGAGATATTTCTTCATATATATTTGCGGCGTCGGAATATTGTTCAAGTTTTTCAAGGATTTCTGCGCGACATAATTTTATAGCTATAGACGAAGGGTAAACAGTTAACGCTTTTTCACTTGTTTTGGCTGCTTTTTTTAAATTGTTTTTTTCCGTTATAGAACATAAAGCGAGAAAATCTTCCTCTAAATTTGTTTTTTCTACGATTTTTAAGGCGTATTCTTCGGCTTGAATCCAATTATTGAGTTTAGTCGCCGTATTTCTTAGATGTTTTAAAATAGTTATGTCGTCAGGCTTAATTTGTAACGCCTTTTCGTAAAATAAATATGCTTCGCAATATTTTGATTTTTTTTCCAGAACGTTCGCTTTCGCGATAAGCGGTTCAGTTTCTCGAATAGAGCAAGATAACGCTTTATCCGCATATTTCAGCGCTTCGTCTAAATTTCCAGCTTCCGCGATTATATTAGCTTTTATCGACAGAGCCTTAAAAGAACGAGGGAAGATGGTTAAAGCTTTATCGGCTTCTTGTTCGGCAAGACGGATGTTTCCTGTTTTTATATATATCGCCGCTTTATTTAGAATAGCTTCTAAAAGTTTGGGATTTAAATTTTCAGCTTCTTTAAAACATTTTAGAGCTTGCTGAAAATCGCCGTTTTCAAATTCTTTAACTCCTTGATTACATATTTCGGCAGCTTGTTTGATTCGATTCATTATGTATTGCCTTTAGATGTTTTTTTTGTCTTTTTTTTGTTTAAAGCTTTTTTTATATTTTTCTCTATCTTTTCAAAAAATGACGGATCTTTTTCTTGTGTTTTTTTATTTATGGTTTTTCCTGTGGAGGCGTCTTCAAAGTCTTCCAGAGCTTGTTTTTGCCGGTCGTTTAATTTCTGAGGAACCTTAATCCATATTTTAACGAAAAGATCGCCTTTATCTCCTCTGATAGCGGGCATTCCTTTCCCCTTTATCTTAAACGTGGTATCGCATTGAGTTCCTGAAGGTATTTGAAGTTTTGAACTGCCGTCTATTGTCTCGACGTTTAGCTCTGTTCCCAAAGCCGCTTGTGGAAACGAAATGTATTCAATCTTATACAAATCTTTTCCGGACCGCTGGAAAACGGCATGATCCCGTATAAATATAAAAATATAAAGATCTCCGCTCTCTCCTCCGAGATATCCTCCTTCGCCTTCTCCCGCTATTCGTATTTTAGATCCTGTATCGACTCCGGCCGGTATATCTACCGTTAACGTTTTAAGTTTTGAGACTTTTCCGGAACCGCCGCATACGTCGCAATATTCTTTTATTTTTACTCCTTCGCCTCGACACTGCATGCAGGTTGTTTGCGTAACTATTTGTCCGAACGGGCTTTTCCTTACTTGAGTAACTTGCCCTGTTCCTCCGCATGTTCCGCATGGGATAGGCTGAGCTCCGTTTTTCGATCTGGTTCCTTTACATGCTCCGCATGTAACTTTGGTTTCTATTTCAATATCTTTTTTGCATCCTGAAAAGGCTTCTTCGAGATTAATTTCTAGATCATATCTCATATCTCCGCCTCTTCTAGGCATATTGCGGCTTTGCTGTCTGGAATATGAAGAAGAACCGAAGCCGAACATATCAAATATGGATCCCAGTCCTCCGAAGCCAAAGTCGGAATCTGCGTTCATAAAGTCGCCCATGTTTATGTTGAGACCTTGACTTCCGAATTGGTCGTAATTTCTTCTTTTTTCTTCGTCTCCAAGGACTGAATAAGCTTCGTTGATTTCCTTGAATTTTTCTTCGGCTCCCTGTTTGTCTTTTGCTATATCCGGATGATATTCTCTGCAGAGCTTTCTATAGGCTGATTTGATTTCGTCTTGACTGCTGTTTTTATTTACTCCTAATATTTCGTAATAATTATGTTTAGTATCCATATCTTTAATTTCCTAATATCGCCTTGTTTAAAAAAAGAGGCTTTGCGGCAAATATTTTGCGGCGCAGCCCTTTTGTTTTAATTAGCTGTAGCTTAAGTTATTGCTGGAACCACCCGAAAAGATCGTCTTCAGAGGGTTCGTCTTCAGAAGAAACTGCGACGGTAGGTTCTCCGCTCGGAGCTGATTCGCGATCTAACTTAGATCCTTCTACGTTCAAATATACGTTTGTAGTTATTTTATACATCTGATCTTGCACGGCTTTGGTTGCGGTTTTAATCTTATCGTTATCATATGTTTTTAAAGCGGCTCTAAGCTGATCTGCCGCGGCTCTAAGCAGTTTTTGCTCGTCAAGAGTCATCTGTTCCGCCAGTTCTCTGAGGTTCCTTTCAGCCGTATCCAGCTCGATGTTTCCTTTATTTCTTAATTGCTTTTCTTCCCTTCTCTTCGCGTCTGTTTCCGCGTAAACGGCCGCCTCTTTTACCATTTGATTAATTTCGTCGTTCGTCAAGTTTGTAGGCGATTGGATCGTAATTTTTTGTTTATTTCCCGTAGCCAAATCTTTGGCCGAGACGTTTACTATTCCGTTGGCGTCTATCTCAAACAGCACTTCAATTTGCGGCACTCCTCTTAAAGCAGGCGGAATATTTCTCAACTCAAAACGTCCCAGAGATTTATTATTTGCGGCCAAATCTCTTTCGCCCTGGAGAATATGGACTTCCACAACCGTTTGTCCGTCTGTAGCAGTGGTAAAAAGTCTTGATTTTGAACATGGAATTTGAGTATTTCTATCTATTAGCTTTGTAAAAACTCCTCCGACGGTTTCTAAACCGAGAGAAAGACTCGTTACGTCAAGAAGAACCATATCCTTGACGTCTCCCGAGAGCACTCCTCCTTGTATAGCGGCTCCCATAGCCAC
This sequence comes from uncultured bacterium, assembly GCA_949288455.1. GTDB lineage: Bacteria > Vulcanimicrobiota > CADAWZ01 > CADAWZ01 > CADAWZ01 > CASEKF01. The sequence continues at coordinate 7,289 of CASEKF010000026.1, read as the reverse complement.
TATTTTATCAGGATCAATCTCTTTGGAAGGCTCTTTCCCAAATATTTTTCTTACTTTATCCTGTACCGCAGGCATTCTTGTAGAGCCTCCTACAAGAAGTATTTTGCCGATTTGCCCTATTGATAAGCCTGAATCTGCTAAAGCCTTATCTACTGATTCTTTACATCTATCTACGAGATCTTGAGTCATTTCCTGGAATTTTTGTCTAGTTAATTGTATATCCAAATGTTTAGGTCCCGTAGCGTCGGAAGCGATAAACGGCAGGTTTATTTTTGTTATAGTCTCTGAAGACAATATGATTTTTGCCTGTTCGGCGGCTTCTTTTAATCTTTGCATAGCCCCGCGGTCTGTCTTAAGGTCTATTCCTTGGGCTTTTTGGAATTCTTCTATCAGCCAGTCCATTATACGTTGATCCCAATCGTCTCCTCCAAGACGCATGTCGCCGGCTGTGGCTTTTACTTCAAAAATTCCGTCTCCGAGCTGAATTATTGAGATATCGAACGTTCCTCCTCCGAGATCCCAAACGAGTATTTTTTCGTCGCTGTCGCTTTTTTCCTGACCGTAAGCCATAGAAGAGGCGGTAGGCTCGTTTATGATTCTAACTACGTCTAACCCTGCTATGGTTCCGGCGTCTTTTGTCGCTTGACGTTCTCCGTCGTTAAAATAAGCGGGCACAGTGATAATAGCCTTCTCTACGGGATATCCAAGATATACTTCGGCGTCCGCTTTTACCTTTTGCAGAATCATTGCGGAAATTTCTTGAGGAGTGTACTCTTTGCCGTCTATCTTCAACTTATAGTCCGTTCCCATGTGTCTTTTAATTGAAGTGATCGTTCTTTCGGGGTTACTTATCGCCTGTCTTTTAGCGGCGGCTCCGACAAGACGTTCCCCGGTTTTGGCAAATCCTACTACCGATGGAATAAGAGAGTCTCCTTCGGCGCTCGGAATGACAATAGGCTGACCTCCCTCCATAACGGAGCACACGGTATTTGTAGTTCCTAAATCTATGCCTATAATTTTGTTCATTGCTTTAAGCTTGAAGCCCTTTCATTTTGATTTTCTTCTATTTAGATACTTTTACGGCGGCTGCTCTTAGCAGTTTTCCATTCATTATATAACCGTTGCTCAAAATTTCCAAAACCGTGTCTTCGGGATAGTTTTTGTTAACTTCGGTCATAAGAGCTTCATGGTACATAGGATCGAACGGTTTTTTGAGAGCGTCTATTTTAGTTACGCCAAACTGCTTTAGAGTTTCTTCAAATTGCGCGAGAATCATCTCTAAGCCTTGAAGCAAAGATTCTGAAGCGGAGTTGTTTTTGCTTTTTGCAGCCGTGAAAGCTCTTTCGAAATTGTCGACGATAGGCAGCATCTTTTTCATGATGTCTTCAGTTATCTTGACGCTTTTTAGTTTAACGTCCTGCTGAACTCTGCCTTTATAATTGTCGAAATCAGATTTTAGCTTTTCGTACAACAGCTCGCTTTCATTTAGTTTTTTATTTGTTAACGCTAAAGTTTCTTTATACATAAACGCTTCTTTTTCTTTTTCAGATAAAGACAGCTCCATATCTATGATACGCTTTGATTCGATCTGTTTTTCCGTTTCTTTCGCCGGTTTGGAGTTTTTTAAAGCTCCTGTTATGACTCTATAGTATCCTAGGATATCTGAGGAGGTGACGTTATCAGCTTCTGCCGAAGAGATTCTTTCTTTCAAGAATTGCAGAGCCGGGGTTTGCTCGACTAATTTTTTCAACTCTATAAATTCCCGTTGAAGTCTGGAATTATCTTCCGGCTTGACTGGTTTTACGGTAGTAGACGAACTGCTAGCGTCCTTTTTAGGCGTTTCGGAATTTAAAGGTTCTACAGCGGCTGTTTGCGTGATCTTGGCCTTTTGACCGGCTTCGCGTTTATTTTCGGAACAATCCTTTTTTTCTGACAGAGACTCTTCTAGCGACGCTAGATCTAAGTATTGCGATTTTAAACGCGCCAACCGTTTCTTTCGCTCTTCTTTATTCGCAAGATGAGCTTCTAATTCATAAAAGCAATTTCCGCTTAATTGTGACATATGCTGCAACTATAATCCTCTCTATATTTATATCGGAAAGTCGCTATAAAAGTTCCTTTTATCAGCGCTAAAATCCTTTTATTTAAAATATGAAGCAAAGTTTAGTTTTTAAATTTTTTATTTGGATTTTTCGTTGGTTTTCAGATTTGTCGCATTTTTATTATCGTATTTATTCTCAGTATGGCTTGAGCTATTTCTTGCGCCGATTTGAGAGCGTTTATTTTGATTTCGGCAGGATCTACGATTCCTATTGTTTTCATGTCTTTAAGATCCCCGTTTTCGCATTCTATCCCCCAGTCTCCGGGTTCTTTTTTTTGTCTGGCTATTACCGTTTCTAATTTTTCAAGAGCGTTGAATCCGGCATTTGAAATTATTTGGCTCATGGGCCTCTTTAACGCTTCTATTACGCAATCTATCCCATAGCCGCATAAATCTCCGGTTTCGTCTCGCATCTCCTTAAGGTATGGTATGAGACTCATTTCTAAGGCTCCTCCGCCCGCGACGACTCCGCTCCTTAGAGACGACTGCAGGGAGGCTGCGGCGTCTCTGGCTATTCTTTCCTTTTCTCCCGCGATCTCTTCCGAAGGAGCTCCGACAATATATGTGGAAACGCTCTTGCCGCCTCCTCCCTTTAGGTAAATATAGCCGTATTCGACATTTTCATAAATGGCTTTAGCGTACCCTAAAGCCTTTTTTATATCTTCTATCGGTTTATCCAAAAAACTTCTTCTAAGAGGTAATGCCCCTGTAAAGTTTGCGGTCTCTTTGAGAGTTTTTCCATAAACTCTGCTTATAGCCATTATGGAATGCGAAGTCAAAAGATCTTCGGCATATTTGTCGATACTTTTTGACGTGATTACGGTCTTTACGCTTAAACGTAAAATTTTTTCAAGATTTTTTTTGAAGGCCTGTCTGTACTCGTTATAAGCCGCGTAACCGGCTTCGGTTCTTATTGCCGATTCGCTTATCTCTTCCGGTATAAGCGCGTCGTCTACGATAAGAATCGGCGCGTCCATACATATTTCCGGCATTTGCTCGTTGAGACGTCTCTTTTTTATGATCAGGCCTTCTACGACTTCTGAAGTCATTCCGGGCTGAGAGATTATATGATCTTTTAATTTGTATTTTCTAGATTTAAGATCTTCAATATCTGCCGTTTTGGCAAGTTTAAGAACTGAATCTGCAATTTCTTCATTCTCTCGTCCGGCTATTAAAACGGCCTTTTTCAGCAGAGGATCGTTTAGGTCGGTTAACTCGCTTGTTTTTTGAGCGATAAGCCGAATAGCGTTTTCTATGGCGATATTTATTCCTTTTATTATTTTGCCGGTCGGAACGCCTCTGATAACATAGTTAAGCCCTTCGTTTATTAACGCTGCGGCTATGATTGTCGCGGTCGTAGTTCCGTCTCCCGATTGGCTATATTGGTTTCTGGCTATGTTTATCAACATTCTGGCGGCCGGATGAGTGACTTCCATGTTTTCTAATATTGTGACCCCGGCGTTAGTCACTATTATGTTTCCTCCGGCGTCTACAAGCATTGTGTCTAAGCCCTTAGGACCAAGAGTATTTTCTACGGCCTGAGCCACTGCTCTGACCGCCGCCGCGTTTGTAAACAGAGCGGAAATTTTTTCGTCTATTTCGTTCTTGTCGTTACATATGTTTTGAGCCATTATTACTCCAGTTCCATAGCCGAGTCTATAGAGCTCAGCTTATCTCCGATATTTTCAGCCGTATAATTTATAATTGAGAGAATTTGCCTGTATGGCATCCTTTTGGGACCTAAAAGTCCGATAGTTCCCGCCGGAGAAGATTTGATTTTGTAGGTTACCGTGATTATAGTACAGTTTTTCATCTCGCTTACCGGATTTTCGGAGCCTATCATTATATTTATGTCTCCGTTTTCTATCGTTTTTGATAAAATTTCAGCGATAATCGTTTCTTCTTCAAGAAGTTCCATCATAATTTTGACGCTTTTTAAATCGCTTTCTTCAGAAAAATCAAAAACTTTATTTTTGCCGCTTACTATTATTTCTCTTGAAGGCGCGCTTAACAATTTATCTGATTCTTTGCTTATAGATTCTATCAGTTTTTTATTCTCTTTTAACCCGGCCGCGTTTTCCAGAACTGGCCCTAAATCTTCTATAGGTTTTCCTAAAAGCCGCTTATTTAAAGAATCAGTCAATTTGTCCAGCTTAACGGGGTCGGGAGGTTCGGACAGCTCTATTATTTTATTAATTATTTCGCCGGTGTCGGAAGCTAGAAACAAAAGAATGGCAGATTCGCTTAGAGGTATAAGTTTTAAGTATTTAATCAGATGCTTTCTTATTTGAGGCCCAAGCGCCATTGAGGTATAACTAGTGATTCTGGAGAGCATTTCCGCCGTTTTTTCCAGCAGAAGTTCGGTTTTTGCCTTTACGGAATTATATTCTCTTTGTATAGCTTCAGCCGTTTCTTTTGGAGGAGGCTCAATACGGTTTTTTATGATTTCGTTGACAAAAACCCTATATGCCGTATCGAGAGGTATACGTCCTGAAGCGGAATGAAGCTGTCTTAAAAAGCCCATTTCTTCCAATTTTGCCATTTCGTGCCTTATAGTGGCCGAACTGCATATCATGCTGCCGATTCCCGCTATAGAGCTCGAACTTACGGGTTCTCCCGTTTTTACAAATTCCTGAACTGTTAGTTGTAATATTTTTTTTTGTCGCTCGCTTAATTCCGGAATATCCATTGTGGTTATTCCCCGTTTATTATAATTTTTTTGAGGTTAGCCGAAAACGTAAACTATATGAGTTAATTTGATAATTTCGTTTGAATGATTATAAAATTTCGCCTTCTAGTATTTTTTTTGTTAAAACGGAGGGTATCGTTTTTTTGAAACCGTCAAAGTTTATGGAAACTATTTTTGCTTCGTTTTCAAACGTTAATTTTGCGTTTTTAATATATATGACAGAATTAGGAAGTATAGTTTGCCCTCTGTCCGATTTACATAGAGAAGTAGATTTTATTATTTGGTTTTGAAATGGGACGACTTCTCCTTTGGCAGCCGTGAGAAATTTTATCGCTTTTCTATTTTTGAAAATCTGCGTTTGAGTAAGTCTTCTTAATATTGGCATCTCTGAAATCGCCCGTTCCGCTTTAGCCGCATGTTCGAATGTTTCCAACAGATGTTCATGCCGCAAACATTCCAGGATCAGTCTTCTATTTATTAAAAGTAAAGACGTTTCCGAAATCGCTCGGTAAGCTTCAGATCCTAAAAGTCCGGCAATATCGCCGATACCGAGAGTTCTCCCATGTTTATCCTCAATTGTTCCGTTTGCTATTATTCCTATTTTTGAAGATAAATCTATTCTTTGTAATCTGGAATATTTTCTCAAAACGCTTTCAGCCAAACAAATTTTTTCCCAAGTTTTTCCTAATTTGTCGAATAAAAAATTTGAAAAAATATCGGAAGCGTTTTCTATGCTTATAGGCTTATACCCCGACTCTATTACTAACGTTTGTCCTAAAAGACCCGGAATAAAATTTTCGTCTTTTGGAATTTTATTTAAAGATATATGATTTAGAATTAATTTAGCCTTATATTGCGCGCTTAAGCCGCTCAGTTCTTCTATCTGAGGATGAACCGGAGCTCCTCCCGCGTCCATGAATATAAACTGAGCTTTAGAATCTTTAGGTATGGCGTTTATTCTTCGGTATTCCGATTCGCTTATGATTCCTTGTCGGCGCATTTCAAGTAAAGTCGTTCCCCAGACCGTGTCTCCTGAGATAAGTATTTTTTCTCCGATCCTTATCCCTATACATGGGATAGAATGTATAGTTTCATGCGCTTTAAAAGTAGTATTGTATAATTTAACCGTTTTATCCGGTATTAATTCCGTAAATTTGACGCTTTTTTTACAAACGGAAGGTTTTACGTTTAATATAGCCGCCGATTTTCTTATAAATGATTCATATATTTGTCTGGTCGTAAGCAAATGTATGCTTTTGCCGGAAAAAATCAAATCAAGTATACATGAATGATCGTCATGATTATGCGTAAGAACAAAAATGGGAATTGACTGCGCGCTTATTCCCAGAGCTTCTAAACAATTTCTTTGATTTGCGCTTCCGTCGATCGCTATAGGAATATAATCGGAAAACACTATAAGACTGCTGTTTTCTTCATATGGCGAAAATCCGTTGCCGACGCCAATCACGACTATACCTGTCTTCATATGAGGCAGAGGTTTTAACGTAGGTATTTGAAAATATGGAATCGGAGGACAGTCAAGCGTAAGATCTATATTTATTTCTTGGTTTAGAGATATGGCTTTAAATTTATTTTTGCCTGTTTTTTGAACGCAAATATCTCCTATAAAAAAATTTTCGCCTTCAGAAACAGCAATAAAGTTAATATCGGATTTTATAGGTTTTTTTGAACGTATAAATTTTTCGTACGTTAGATATTTATACGTTCTCGCGTCTTTCGTCCATAATGGTCTTTTTACGTGGCGCAGAAAAGGGAAAGTTTCTCCTAAAATAATTTTTTGCCTTTCGATCGCGTCTTTGCCTCCTATAATATTCATTTTTGTTTTTGAGGCACTTTGTCCATATAGAAAATTAGCTACCGGAAATTCCGTGGCGGCTATATTTAGCCCATATTGAAAAAATGAGTCTGGCAAAATTATATTTTCAGGACATTTGATATGTTTTGCGTTGAGGACTTTTATAATATCCGAAGGGCATCCAAACATAACGGATGCCTTGTCAGAAGATATTATATAACATGACGCCGTAAGCTTTTGTTCTTTTATCATCGTTATTTTTTAGGTATTAAAGAAATAAGAGCGAGAATAAGCCCTGCAATTCCGACGCTTATACTAATTAAAGAGTTTAGTTTCTGAGATACTTCAGGAATTACTGGAAAATATAGACAACATCCTATTAATAACAATATTATTCCTATTATAAACGCGTTGGAGAGACCTTTCTTTTTCGTAGGTTTTTCCTGCGATTGAGGTTGTTCTTTAGGCATATTATCTGAAGTTAATGTAACGGCCGGTTTAGGCTGGATTGCAGGCGGTTGTTGATTTTGCTGTGTTCCCGGTCTTAGCGGCGCGGGCTGTATTCCCGGTCTTGGCGGCGCGGGCTGTATTCCCGGTCTTGGCGGCGCGGGCTGTGTTCCCGGTCTTGGCGGCGCGGGCTGTATTCCCGGTCTTGGCGGCGCGGGCTGTGTTCCCGGTCTTGG
>CASEKF010000025.1 GCA_949288455.1 uncultured bacterium | reverse complement strand
CGAATATCTCGCGGCTTCAAGACTTTGTCCCGCGGCTTCTTTCATTTGCGACCTTCTGCCCGAATCGTACAGAGAATATGAAATTTCGCCGGTTATCGAATTGTTCCAGTAGTTATCGTTAAGAGCCGGAATACCGGCGTCGCTTCTTAAAAGAATTAGCGAAGCGTTAGGAATGTAAAGACTCATGGTTCGTCTTAACTGCGCTTCATATTGTTTTACCGCGTAACCGGCTTTCATCATGTCGGGACTGTTCAAAAAAGCCAGTTCGAGACATTCGTTAAGATCAAGGCTCCGTTCGCTCGTCTGATTTATGTCGAATTCGGGAAGAACCGAGTCGTTCAGCAAGTCGTCCACGTTTCTGTCGTTCAAAAAACTTTTGCCGAATTCAACTCGTCTTATTTCGATCCATGGTATGCGCATCTCTTCCGATTTTTTAATCAGAGATCCGCTTTCATAGCCGATCGGTATTTTGACGGGAAGAGTTTCTGGCGTATCGGCAGGTCCTTCCGATTTTACCTGAGAACTTACGACTTTTTCTGAGGACGTCTGCTCTGACGTCGCGGAGTCTAGCGTGATTTTCCCTGTTTCTTGAGCTTGAATAAAGGCCGTGGATATTGCGAGTAGGCACGCTATCAGGATACTAAAGATTTGTTTCTGTCTTTTATTTTTCATCTGCATTACCTGAACTCTCATCTGGTTTTGACGCTTTTGTATTTTGTTCCGGTTTGCTCTTTTTCTTACTCGATCGGCGTTCTTGTTTTAATTCGTCGTTTTTTGAGCCGTCCGTCTTTTGCGGCTTCTCTCCGGAAGTTCTGTCGTCTTGTCTTGTTTCGAATTTTTGATCTGCAAAAACGTCGGATTCGTTTTGATCCTCTTTTACTTGCGTATTTTCGTTCGCTTTATCTTTTTTGTTCGCCATGGCCACCGCTGTCGTCGTAATATTTTTTATGGCTCTCTTAATAGTATTTTTGACGCCGTTGTCGTCTTCCGTATTATTGGCCGGCTTACCCTGCGGCGCGTCAGCATTTTTTTCGTTTTTCTCCCAGCCTATTTTTCTATATATAAAATGTTGCATATTTTGGAGAACCGGAACTAATATAAGCGTTAAGAAGAAACACATGGACTGACCTCCCACTACGACTACCGCCATGGGAGATTTCATATTGCCGTTTGAACCGGCGATGGCTACGGGCAGCATGCCGACGATGATTGTTAACGTCGTCATTAAAATTGGTCTTAGCCTTTCCTTATTGGCTTTAATGATAGCGTCTTTACTCGAAAGACCGGAAACTTTCATAACATGATTGGAATGCTCAACCTGCAAAATAGCGTTTTTCATGACTATTCCGAATAACAGGAATAGTCCTAAGCCTGACAGCAGGTTGAGAGATTTGTCGGTTTCCGCCAGCGATATAAGAGCAAAAGGCACGGTCATGGGCACGGTGGCCAGAACCAGAAGCGGATCTAAGTAACTTTCAAATTGACTGGCCAAAACCATATAAACGAAGAGAAGAGCTATTATCAGAGCTCCTCCGAGAGACTGAGCCGTTTCTACCATGTATTTTGAGTTTCCCGTTACGGCTTCGGAGTAGTCTTGCGGAAGATTACATTCTTTAAAATATTTAGCGCAGTCTGCCATCGCTTTTCCGGCGCTGTAGCCGTTTAAATTAAAGGTTATCTTTACGGATCTTTGACCGTTGTAGTGATTGATTTTAGACGGTCCGACGGTTTGGGTTATGCCGGCTATGGAAGAAAGAAGCACTCTTTCTCCTGAATTGTTGGTTATATATATGTTTTGAAGGGCTTCCGGGGCATTTCTGTCTTCCTCTCTCAGTCTTACGTTGACGTCGTATGTCCATCTGCCTTCCAGATATGTGCTGCTTAGTTTTTTGCCTCCTATCATTGCGGATATAATATTGCTGGCTTGCTCCATATTTACTCCCTGATCCGCGGCCGCTTTTCTGTCAAATTGTATATGGACTTCGGGATTGGCAAAGACCATGTCAGTGTCTACGTCTACTATTCCTGGAGTGGCCGACAATTTTTCCACTATGTAATCCGCGGTTTTTTCCAATACGTTTAATTCGGCTCCCAGTATAATATATGAGAGATCCGGACTGGCTTGCCCGTTGACGGAAGACTCTATACAAGTTTGCGTTCTAAGCATTGCTCTGTATTTATGCAGTATTTGTCTCGCTGCCGTCATAGAGTCAAACTGAGTATATTCGAAAAAGGCTTTCGGTTTCTTTAACGTTGCTATGTCTATCAGAAAATTTTTTATTCCGTAAGCTCTTTCGGAATAATCCTTCATTTTTACATATATATTTCCGCTCGTTATATCGGAGCTTTCGTTATACTCGTCTCCTGCGTTGGCAGTTCCTATTGTCGTTAAAACGTGCTCGATATACGGCAGTTGACGCAGTTCCGTTTCTATTTCTTTCAGAGTGACCATGGATCTGTTGATAGGCCAGCCTCCGGGCAGCTTGATAAGCACGTCGTATTGTCCGTCGTCGTTTGAAGCTACGAATTCGGTTTTTACTTTTCCCGTTAATCCTACGGTCCAGAAGAGCAGTAAGACGCATAATGCCAGAATTATAAGAGATCCCAGCGGGTTCAGGAACATTTTTAAAAAGAATTCGTACGTATCTTGAAGCCATTTCGTAACAGCGTCGGTTTTTCCGGCTTCTTTAGGCGGAACCATAAGTTTTGAACATAGCATGGGAGTAAGCGTGAAGGATACCAGCATGGAAAACAATACCGACGCCGCCATTGTTATGCCGTAACAGCTGATAAATTTTCCGACCATTCCGCTGATGAAGCCCAGCGGAATAAAAATGACCATTAAGCAGGCGCTTGTGGCAAGAACAGCCATTCCTATTTCCTGTATTCCTTTTATAGCGGCCTCGAACGCCGGAAGACCTTCTTCTTCCATCAGTCTCCATATATTTTCCAAAACGACTACGGCGTCGTCTATGACGATTCCGACTACGAGGGCCAGAGCAAGAAGCGTTATCGTATCAAGAGTATAATTATTAATCTTCATAACGATAAAAGTAGCTATAACGGACGTAGGAATGGCTATGCCGGCTATAAACGTACTTCTGATGTTTCTCATAAACAGGAATGTCAGAAGACAAGCAAGCCCTCCTCCCAGGTAGAGGTGCTCAAAAATTTCGTCTACCGATTCCTTGATTACGATAGACTGATCTTTAATAATCCTTATGTCAAGATCTGACGGTAGTATCGATTTTATGGCTTCCCAATTATTTTTTACTTGATCTATTACTTCGACCGTATTTCCGCCTTTAATTTTAATGATCTGCATGGCTATGGCGTTTTTGCCGTCAAGCATAGCGGCCGTTCTCTGCTCTTTTCTTCCGTCTTTAATTTCGGCTATATCGCCAAGATATATTTGAGAGCCGTTTTTATCCGCTATGATTATATCTTTGTATTGCGATATGTTCTCAAGTCTCCCGATGCTTCTCATTGTGTATTCCATATTCGGGCCGGTTATTCTGCCTCCGGGAACTTCCTTATTTTGAGCGTCGATAGCTTTATTTACGTCCGTTATGGTTAAGCCGTACTTATTGAGAAGATCCAGGTTTACGTCTATGGATATTTCTCTAAAACATCCTCCGAGTATATTAACCTGTCCTACTCCTTTAATAGACTGAATATAATTTTTCAGATCTTGTCTGCATATTTCAGTCATTTCTTTTATGTCTCGGTCTCCGGATATGGTGAGCACTAAAATAGGAGTGTCGCTTGGACTGACTTTTTGAACGATAGGCGTCATAGTGCCTTCGGGAAAATTATTTTGCACGGCCGTTATTTTGTCTTCGACTTCTTTTACGGCTACGTCGACGTCTTTTTCTATCTCGAATTGCGCGACTATGGAAGCGCTCCCGTCCATAGTCGTGGAAGTATATTCGTCCAGACCTGAAATGGAAGCTACGGAATCTTCTATCCTTTTTGTTATTTCGCTTTCTATCGTTTCCGGATTGGCGCCTGGAAGCTGTACGAATACCGATGCGATAGGTAAATCTACGTCGGGCATGTTGTTATAAGCCAGCCCCATAAAACAGGCTATGCCCGCTACTACGATAGCCATATTAAACATGACGGCGCTAACGGGGTGTTTTATAAAAATGCTGAAAAGATTCATTTAAATACTCCCTACTACATTTTAGGCGGCTCGGAGTTTCCTTGTTTGCCTATTTTTACTTCAAGTCCATTTTCAAGAGACGCGGCTCCGGAAATTGCCACTATGTCTCCGTTTACTACCGAATCGGGCTGTTGGGGTATAATTTCGACCCATCCGTTTAAAGTCATGCCTTTGTCTACTACCGCCTCATGAGCGATTGATTTCCCGTTTTCGGTTTTTATTACGAATACTTTGGATATGCCTTTATATTCGACTACGGCAAGCTGAGGAACCAAGAGAGCTTCGTTGCGTTCGTAAACCAATTGTATGTCGCTGAACATTCCGGGCTTTAGAGCCGCTGACGGATTATGAACCGTAGCTTGCACTGGAACGGCTCTGACGGATGCGTCCGTAACCGGACTTATATTGGTTATGGTTCCTTCAAATTTTTTGGAGCCGACTGCGTCCGTAGTTATTTCAACTTTTTTGCCTATAGGAAACCTGGAAGCGTACTTTTGAGGTATGCTTACGTCGAGTAAAAGAGGAGAGGAGGAGACTATTACTAAACTGGGAGTTCCTTTCTGCACGTAGTCTCCTTCGTACATTTTTTGTTCCTGCACAATGCCGTCGAGAGGAGATAATACTTTAGTATATACAAGATTTTGTTTGCTTATGGCAAGCTGGCTTTTTGCCGTCAAAACGTTAGCCCAGTCTCGATCCGCGTAGAAAAGTTGATTTTCATAGTCGGCTTTTGACGTTTTATACGCCGTTTCCGCGTTGTCTAAATCCTGCTCGCTGATTAAGTCGGCTTCTCTTTCTTTTATTTTTCTTTGGTATGTGGCATAGTTGTTTTCCATGTTGACTTTCGCTTTTTTTACGTTGGGAAGTTCGTCTTTGGGCGGAAGTTTTTGTTCGGCTTCGGTCATGCCTAATACGGCTAACTGTTGTTTTAGATTAGCTTCTTTGAGCTGTATGTCAAGGAGAATGTCCGTTGGATCTATTTCTAATAAAATTTCTCCTTTTTTTACATATGAACCTAATCTGGCGTTGACTTTTAATATTTTTCCGCTGATTTGAGGAGCTAAATTTACCGTGGTATCGGCGGAAAAAGAGCCGGTTACGTTTAATACTCTGTTGACTTCCGTCGTTTGCGCTTTTTCAGCGTTGATCGTAATTATGGACGTAGACGGCGCGTCTTTAGACCTTTCCGAAGCTTCTTCCAAAGTTTGCGACTGCGTCGTATTTGAGGAAGAAGAGGATGGCGCCGCGTCGGTAGAAGTTTCGTTGACGGCGCATCCGCAACAAAACAAACCTATCAAAAGCGATGCTATAAACTTTTTCATAATAATGTCGCTCCGTTTCCTAGCGCTATTTTAATATTGTTAACATTTTTGCATAATTTGTCATAATTCTATAATGTATGCTGTTTTTCCTGTGTAATTCCTTTTCACGCTATCGTTTGTATCATCGTTATTTAATGTAATATAGTAATTAATTTCTATAATAAAAAAAGCGTCGCAGTAAGTTTTAACGCTTATAGTTACGCTTTTTTATAGGTAGGTTTATTTGAAGCCTTAAATCATTTTTTTTTTCGTTTATTTTACGTTTATAATTTCATAATGCCTGGTTCCAAGTTTTATTTTTTCCGCGTGTTCAAGGCAGGATTTCCATTCGGACGCCGGATTTGAAACCGTAAAATAATCGCTCTTATCCGCTTCTTTTGATTGCTTTATATTGTTGGCCAGTTGCCCTCCGGGTAAAGGTTCGGCCTTTAGGCAGGCGTCTACGCAAGCTTGATCGAGAGCCAGAGGATCGAAAGAGGCGAACATTCCTATATCCGGTATAATTGGAACGTCGTTTTCGCAATGGCAATCGCAGTTGGGAGAAACGTCTGCGACTATTGCTATATGAAAATGAGGCCGTCCGTCTATTACGGCTTTCGCGTATTCGGCCATACGGCAGTTTAATTCTTTGTTAGCTAAATAATTATCGAAAACTATGGCGTCGAAATTACAAGCTCCCAAACATCTTCCGCAGCCTTTGCAGTTATCATGATTAACATGCATTTTCTTTTTTGCTTCGTCGAATTCCAGTCCGTCGTTGGCGCATTCTTTTCGGCATCTGCGGCATCCTCTGCACAGTTCCTCCACTACATGGGGTTTTCCGCCTATATGTTGTTCCGTCTTCCCGGCTCTTGAACCGCAGCCCATGCCTATATTTTTTATCGCTCCGCCGAAACCTGTCATTTCATGTCCTTTAAAGTGAGTTAAACTTATAAAGACGTCGGCGTCCATGACGGCTCTGCCTATTCTCGCTTCCTTAACGTATTCTCCTCCGTTTACCGGAACGGCGACGTCGTCGGTTCCTTTAAGACCGTCGCCTATAAGTATGGGACATCCTACGGTCAAAGGAGTAAAACCGTTGATCCAAGCGCATGTTAAGTGTTCCAACGCGTTTTTTCTGCTTCCCGGGTACATAGTATTGCAGTCCGTAAGAAATGGTTTTCCTCCTAATTCCATAATCGTATCCACGACTGCTCGAGCGTAGTTGGGGCGGAGGTAACTTATATTTCCAAGTTCCCCGAAATGCATTTTGACGGCTACAAATTTACCCTGGAGATTTAATTTTTCAAGTCCGGCTTTCTTTATCAGTTTTTTTAATTTTGCCGGGAGCCCGTCGCCAAAGGCTTGCGTATGAAAATCTGAAAAATAAACTTCGGCTTTTTGCATGATAACCATCCTATTTATTTTTTGAGAGTTTTCCGGAGAGAATTAAGAGGATATTGTCGGTAATTCAATGATTCCGGAGTATTATAATCGAAAATTCTTTATTTATTTTATAGTTTCCTGCGAAATTTTAGTTTTTATCGTTTCCGTAATACGTTAAGTTTTTGCTTTAAAGTCTCTAGAGGGATCTTGATCGTTTTTATTTAACCTATTTGGCATATGCTTTATACATATGAAAATATATTGATAATTTTTAGTTAATTTTTACGCGGAAATGTTTTTTTTGGAAGGATTTATTTCATAACATGGATATTCGCTCATTATTGACAGCTTTTAAAAACGGAGAAATTTCTCTTGACGAAGCCTATGAAAGCGTCGCTTCGACTCGTTTTGAAGAGTTGGGATACGCAAAGATCGATTCGGACAGAAAAAAAAGGACGGGTTTTCCGGAGACGGTTTTTTGTCAAGGAAAAATAAACGAACATTTAAAAGCGATTTATCAAAAAATATACGAACTAGAGGGCGAGGTTTTGGGAACGAGAGCATCCGAAAGTCAATATAATTTTTTAAAAGCTTTTTTCCCGGAAATTCGTTATAACCCGATTTCAAGGATCTTGAAATTGGAAGCGAAAAATAAAAAACGATCCGGATTGGCCGCGGTCTGTTCGGCCGGTTCCGCAGACGTTGGAGTAGCCGAGGAAGCGGCCGAGACGGCCGAGTTTTTCGGGTGTTGCGTAGAAAGAATTTACGACGTTGGAGTTAGCGGAATACATAGGCTTTTTTCAAAGCTTGAAGTTATTAGACGGGCCGATTGCATAATTGCCGTGGCCGGGATGGAGGGAGCTCTTGCCGGTATAATAGGAGGTTTGGTCGCCAGGCCGGTAATAGCCGTTCCGACTTCTATCGGATACGGCGCAAATTTTAACGGGCTTTCGTCTTTGCTGACCATGCTGAATTCCTGCGCAAGCGGAGTTGCGGTAGTTAACGTTGACAACGGTTATGGAGCCGGCTATTTAGCGGCTCAGATAACAAGACTTGGAGACAAAATATGAGCGAACGATTATATTTGGAATGTTTTTCCGGAATAAGCGGAGATATGACGGCGGCGGCGTTGATAGATCTGGGCGTAAATCATGAATTTTTAAAAGAACAGCTCGAAAGTTTAGGCCTTAAAGATGTCAAAGTCGAGATAAAAACGATTTTTAAAAATGGAGTTAAAGCTTGCGATTTCCGAGTTATGGATCAGTACGGCCATGGGGCTTATGATCATGATATGGAATATTTGCACGGATCGTCGCCTCTTAAACATGGAGTAAATCATGCTCATGGGCATAATTCGGAGAATTCCGACGAACATATTCACGTACATGCTCATGAACATCCTCATGAACATCGCGGTTTTAATGATATACTTAAAATTTTTCAAAATTCTTCTCTCTCCGACAGAGCTAAAAAAACTGCCTCCAAAATATTGAAAATAATTGCCGAGGCCGAATCTCAAGTTCATGGAATCGCTTTCGAAGACGTAAAGTTTCATGAAGTGGGAGCCGTCGATTCGATAATAGATATTGCCGCTATATCCGTATGTTTGGATAAGCTGAATTTTGACGCAGCCTTTGTCTCTTCGCTGTATGAAGGAGGAGGAACCGTAAGGTGCGCTCATGGCTTGCTGCCCGTTCCGGTCCCTGCGGTCAGCATGATAGCCGCAAAATACGAGCTTCCTCTTCGCGTCACCGGACTTAGCGGAGAGTTCGTAACTCCTACCGGAGCCGCCGCAGCCGCCGCTGTACGAGTTCCCGGAGATTTGCCGGAGAAATTTAAAATAAAAAAAATTGGCGTAGGCGCAGGCAAAAGAAAATATGAGACGCCGGGAATTTTAAGGGCTATGATCATAGAAATAGAAGACGCGGCGCCGCAAGAAGACGAAGTCTTGCTTCTTGAAACTAACGTAGACGATTGTACGGGAGAAGCTTTAGGTTATACTTTAGATCGATTGTTGAGCTCCGGAGCTTTAGATGCGTTTTATACTCCGGTTTATATGAAGAAAAATCGTCCGGCATATTGCCTGACCGTCATATCGCCCGAGTCGATCGCCGCCAAGCTTGAGACGATAATTTTTGAAGAAACGACTTCTATCGGCATAAGAAAACGGAAAATGAAAAGAACCGTTCTTAGGCGCGATATCGAAAAACGACTGACTTCCCTGGGCGAAATAAACGTAAAAAAATGTATGCTTCCTTCCGGAATAAGACTATATCCGGAGCATGAAAGCGTCGTTGCAGTCTGCGAAAAGGCGGGAATTTCTTACCAAACCGCCGTCAGAAAAATTATTTCGGAATTGGATGGTTAAAAGCGGAAAATCAACTCTTACGTAAGATGTCGCACTACTCTGAATAAGGCGGAATTTATTTTGATGACTGATCTCTATAAAGAAAGACGCGCTCGTTTCCTGAATATTTTAAAATCGAATCTGGTCGGAGGAGCTCTTATAGCTTTTTCCGGAGGAACGGATAGTTTTCTTCTTGTCAGAGCGGCTGCGGAAGCTGTCGAGGACCCAAGCGAAATATATGCTTGTCTTATCTCCAGCGATCTTAATTCGTCTTTAAACTTTGAGGAAAAATTTGAGGAACTTAAGTCTTTCCGAGTTTCTTATATTAGAATAAACGAAGATTTAATCAGTAAAGCCGGCATTCTCTTTAATCCCGGGAATCGCTGCTATTTATGTAAAAGAACAATGTTTTTAAGGATTAAAGAGGAAGCTGAAAAATTATCCGTAAAAACTATAATGGACGGAACTAACGCGGATGATTTGAAAACTTTAAGGCCGGGATTGGCAGCTTTAAGGGAACTTGGGGTTATAAGTCCTCTGGCGGAAGCGGGAATGACAAAAAAGGACGTTAGAAGAATGTCGGAAGAATACGGTTTGAAATCTGCGTTTTTACCTTCCGATTCTTGTCTTGCCACCAGAATTCCATATGGATGCAGGCTGGATCCGAAAACGCTTGAACGTATAAGACAAGGAGAATTTTTTTTGAAAAATCTGGGCTTAAGGGCCGTAAGGTTAAGAACGTCGGGTTCTTTAGCCTGCGTCGCCATATTGTTCGAAGATCTTCGCGTAGCCTTAGAATCAAGGGAAGCCCTTGTATCCGGACTTAAAACCTTAGGCTTTTCGCGGATTTCTATCGATTTGGAATTTTTAAAATCGTAATTTTTAGCTTGAGCCAAGCGAGCTGTTTTATAGAAATATTAGCTTATGCGGAAAAATAGGAAAAGACGGCGGACGGATCCGCTGATTAAAAAAATAGAAATCGTATAATCGTCGGCGTATGCGCGCTTGAAAATAAAAAAAATGGTTTTTCTGTTTTTAATGCTTAGAATTATTTCAATTTTTAGTTTATTTTAAATATTTGATGAAAAAAATATCAGATTAACAATTTTGAAACATTTAGTTAACAAAAAGTCTTTATTTTTATAATGAAAAACGTGATAATATAGATAATTGAAATTATTAATCTTTTTTAGGAGGTTTTTAAATATGAGTTTCAATATCGGCCTTAATATGAACGTAGGTTCTTTAATGGGATCTTATGGCAGTTTTGGAATTGGTTTTGGATATAATTCTATGAATTCCATGATTAATAATATGTTCGGCGGTTTCGGCATGGGCAATTATGGCATGGGAAGCTTCGGTCTTGGCGGCATGATGGGCGGTCTTGGCGGTTTGATGGGCGGACTTGGCGGCATGATGGGAATCTCCGGTTCTATGAGTTTGCCGATATATGGAACTTCTATGGGCAAAGCTTGGGATACAACTCTTGCCACCTCTCTTGGAAAGAGAGATCCGGTTTATCTCGATACTAACCATGACGGTCAGCTTAACGTAGAAAAATTGAAAAAATCAATTAATTTCGATATGAACGGCGACGGTATTACCGATAGAGTTCACGAATGGAATACGAAAGACGCTCAGTTAGTATACGACGCTAACGGAGACGGTCAGATTAACAGCGGCAGAGAAATGATGAACGAAGTCGGTATAAACGGAGAACAAAATAAATATAAAAACGGCTGGGAAAAAGCGAGAGACCTTTTCGATACGAATAAAGACGGAATTCTTGACGCGAAAGAACTTGAAAAAGCTAAGTTCTGGACGGATGCTAACGGAAACGGAAAGGTGGATGAAGGCGAACTTAAGTCCGCCGCTGAAATGGGAATCTTCGGTATAGATACTCAGAACGGTTCTTTCTTGCAGCAGCAGCAGATAGGCAATTTGAATATGAACTTCGGTATGAATTTCGGTATGGGCAACATGTTCGGCGGTTACGGTATGGGTAACATGTTCGGCGGCTACGGCATGGGCAACATGTTCGGCGGTTACGGCATGGGCAACATGTTCGGCGGCTACGGCATGAATTCTCAGATGATGTTGCAGCAAATGCAGCAGCAAATGATGCTCCAGCAATTAATGATGCAGCAGCAGATGATGTTTAGCGGTAATATCAGTTTTGCGGCCGCTTTCTAAGTTGAATTAAAAGATAGTAAAAGGGCTGTTTTCTCAAATTAAGGGAAACAGCCTTTTTTATATGAATATCTTGTTATGGCAGTCGAGTTTAAAAATTATATAATTTTTACAGATATTTTAGGTCATGATTATTTTTGCCGAGATATATCTTTTTTTTTGTTTACCATTGACATTTTTTTCATGATTTACTATACTTGCTAATACTGGAAAAGAGTTTTAATCGTTTTTTTATTATATAATTTTTTAAATCGCGGTTGTTAATCGTAGAATTCTTTCTTAAAAAGTTGATTCTATGTTGCGCGGTTATTTAATTTGGAATTTTTTAGGTTTAGTTATAAGGAATTCCGAATGGCGCCGGGAAATAATTTGAGATAATTTAGTTATAATTTTTACATGTTTGATACGCTTCAAGATAAATTAAGTTCTATTTTTAAAAAATTAAGAGGCAGAGGCAGCCTTACCGCTCAAGACGTAGACGTTGCCTTGAGGGAAGTTCGTCTTGCGCTTCTTGAAGCCGACGTTAGCTTAAAAGTAGTTAGAAGTTTTATCGCGAGAGTTAAAGAAAAGGCCGTGGGAGCCGCCGTATGGGAAAGTTTATCTCCCGGTCAGTTAGTGATCAAATACGTAAGGGACGAACTTACTTTTTTGATGGGTAACGAAAACGCCCGCATCGAATTTTCTCCTCAGCCTCCTACCATCATAATGATGGTGGGCTTAAATGGGGCGGGAAAAACTACTTCTTCCGGAAAACTGGCTAAATTTTTTAAAGACTCGGAACATTTTCCTCTTTTGGTAGCCGCCGATATATATCGTCCTGCGGCTATAAAACAATTGGAAATAATAGGGGAAAAATTGGAAATCCCGGTTTTTTCTATGGGAAATAAGCAAAGCCCGGTTGAAATTGTAAAAGCCGCTAAAAATCAAGCGTTGGCTCAAGGACATGATATATTAATCGTAGATACCGCCGGTCGTATGCATATAGACGAAGTCTTAATGCAGGAATTAAGAGATATGAAGTTGTCCGTATCTCCTCAGGAAATTCTTCTTACCGTAGACGCTATGACGGGACAGGACGCAGTAAATATCGCCGAATCTTTTGAAGAAAAATTAGGCGTTACCGGCGTGATTCTTACTAAGATGGACGGAGACGCGCGAGGAGGGGCGGCTTTATCCGTTAAAGAAGTTACGGGAAAACCCGTTAAGTTTGTTGGAACCGGCGAAAAATTAGACGCTTTAGAGCCTTTTTACCCGGATAGAATAGTTTCCAGAATTCTTGGAATGGGAGACGTCTTAAGTCTTATCGAAAAAGCGGAAAACGCTTTTTCCGAATCTGAGGCTAAAGAATTGGAAGAAAAATTTAGACGTCAGGAGTTTTCCTTACAAGATTTTTTGGATCATATTCAAAAAATAAAAAAAATGGGTCCTCTAAGAAATCTTCTTGAGATGATTCCGGGGTTTTCGCAAGTCGCTAAAGATATACCTATAGAAGAAAAGCAAATTTCTAAAGTCGAGGCGATTATTCGAGGAATGACGAAAAAGGAAAGATTGGATCCTTCCATTCTTAACGCCAGCAGGAGAAGAAGAATCGCGAAAGGCAGCGGATGCGAGGTCTCCGACGTAAATAAGCTGATTAAGCAATATCAGATGTCAAAGAAAATGTTTAAACAGTTCGCCGATTTAGAAAAACTTCAAAAGACTATGCCTTTTAAATTGCCGTTTTGACTCTTTCGGCAAGAAGTCCCTCGTCTCTGAGGCGGAGGATGAATTGCTTCCGCTTGACAATAGAAGCTTCGGAACATGAGAAGACGTCTCGTTTACGCTTAGGAGATCGGATCTGCCGAATGAGAGCCTGCGGTTATCTGAGCGCCGAGGGAAGTTTCGGTTGCGGGTAAAGACGTAATAATTTATTATATTTTATATTGGTTTTATGCTGAATGGAACGTATATATAAGAGAAAATTTCTGCAAGGAGAAATAAAATGGTAAAAATCAGATTGACAAGAACAGGGAAAAAGAAACAGCCCAGTTACAGAATAGTCGTTGCCGACTCCAGAAGTCCCCGCGACGGAAGGATTATAGAGAATATCGGTCATTATAATCCTAGAAATAAAAGAGACGAAAATGGCAACGATACGGAAAATAAAACTTTCGTTTGCGAAGAAAAACTGCAGGAATGGCTTTCCAAAGGAGCTCAGCCTACCGATTCAGTTAGGCGTATTCTGGTTAAATTAGGTATTATGAAGCCTGAAACTCCCACTCTTAAAACTGCAGGCAAGAAGAAAGAGGAAAAGAAGTAGCTTTTTCCTTTTATTCTAAAGTCTACAATAAGTAAAGCGGAGGAAAATATGAAGGAGTTATTAGAATATTTAGCCAAGTCTCTTGTAGATTATCCGGACGACGTGCAGGTTAAGGTAATAGAAGCGGAAAGAACAGTGTTGCTTGAGCTTAGAGTTTCTCCGGAAGATATGGGGAAAATAATAGGCAAAAACGGTCGTATAGCTCAGGCTATAAGAACCGTTATTAAAGCGGCGGCCGTAAAAGCGGGCAAAAGAGTGATAGTCGAAATTATATAAAATATCGCGAGATTATACGAATCATCAGGAGGACTAATGAGCGCTATAGAAATTAAAAGACCTGTCGCCGTAAAGGTAATTATGACAGAGGCGTTTCGTAAACAAATTCTTGACGAAACTTATGAGACTTTGAATAGAAACGAAAATACTATATCTCAAGCCGAGGCTATGTATGAAAAGACTAAAGCTAACGGCGGAGACGCGGTAGTTTTGGAAAAAATCAATAAACAGCTTGAAATAGAGAAAGCAAGATTTCAGGAATTGAAAAAAGAAATGGATCTTAAGATCCAGGCTTTTAAAAGCGTTAAGGAAGGCGACGAAATCGCTTTTAGAATTCTTGAAGGCCCGGTAAGCGTTAAAGAAGGCGACGATATGCATCAGATTCTTCAGGGAGCCGAGATAGTTTTGAAGGATTGGAAGGTCGTCGAGCTTAGAGGTTGTTGATTGATGCATGGCAACTATGTTGTCACCGGAGTCGTCGTTGGCGTTCATGGCATAAAGGGCGAATTGAAAGTCAAAGTTCTTACGGATTTTCCGGAGAGATTTGACGTTGGGAATAACGTCCTTTTGGGAGATAAGGATTTTACAAATATTCGGGAATTTAAAATAGAAAAATCAAGATATCATAAAAAGGTTCTGATACTAAAGTTAGTAGGGCTTGACGATAGAACTTCGGCCGAGTATATGAGAGGTTTTCTGTGCTTGACCGACTCGCCGTATAAAATAAAAGAAAAAGACAGGTTCTATGTTTTTGATATTGAGGGACTGAACGTTTTCGACTTGGATAATAGACTCCTAGGCGCCGTTAAAGAAGTCGCTTCGTCGCCGAATAACGATATTTATATTGTCGAAGGCGAATCCGGAGAATTTATGATTCCGGCTCTTAAAATTTTTATAAAAGATATAGACATAGCTAAAAAGAGTATGCATGTCGATATGGAGAAATTAAACGGTGCGGATTGATATATTGACGATTTTTCCGGATATTTTTTCTCCGCTTTTTTCTAGTATTTTAAAAAGAGCTCAGGAAGCGGGTTTAATTAAAATTATTCTGCATGATTTGAGAGATTTTACAAAAGATCGTCATAGAACGGTTGACGACGCTCCTTATGGCGGAGGGGCCGGGATGCTGATGAAAGTTTCCGTTCTTTACGAGGCCGTTATGGCGATAAAGAAACAAAATCCAAACGCGCCCGTGTATCTTATGTCTCCTCAGGGAAAGCTTTTGACTCAAAAAAAATGCAGAGAATTATCGGAGTTGGAAGGTTTAATCCTAGTTTGCGCCCATTATGAAGGAGTGGACGAGCGTTTTGTCGATTTAGTTTGCGACGGCGAAATTTCTATTGGAGATTACGTTCTGACAGGAGGAGAACTTCCGGCTATGGTAATTGCCGACGCCGTAGCCAGACTGGCTCCCGGAGTTATAGACGCCGAGTCGGCGAGAGAAGAGTCTTTTACTCAGACATTGCTTGATTATCCCCAATATACCAGGCCTAGAGAATTTATGGGGATGAAGGTTCCGGATGTTTTGCTGTCGGGCGATCATGAAAAAGTAAGACAATGGCGCGAAAATCAGAAAATTTTAAATACTTTGAAAAAAAGGCCGGAACTTCTCGAAAAGATTGAATAGAAGGCTTAAAAGCAAATAGCGCGTAATCCAAACGAGTAGGGCAGGCTCTGCCCGAAATAACGCTTATGGAGACAGCGGATCGCGAGATTTGAAAAGCGGGAAACTTATTGTTTTTTAAACTATGGACAGCTCATATTCATAGATGCGGAAATTAGCGATGTATATTTAAGGTTTGCTAAGCTATAAAATTTTGGGGGATTGATCTCAATTTATATTTTTTGTAAAGATTTCCTGAAAGTTTATATATAAGTAGGATTGGACACGTCCGAACCGATATGCTCGGTTAGAAGTTGTAAGCTTGTTTTACGCATAGTTATTAACGTAGATTCCGAGAACTAATCGTTTTATTTTTGTGAGTGTCAATTTGTTAATAAAGGAGACTTGTATTATAATGGATCTGATAAAAATGCTTGCGGCTGAACAGATGAAAAATAAATATGAGGATTTTAGACCGGGAGATACGGTAAAAGTACAGTTGAAGGTCGTTGAAGGCGGAAAAGAAAGATATCAGACGTTTGAGGGTATATGCATAGCTAAGAAAAACAGCGGTTTAAACGAATCGTTTATTCTTAGAAAAATCTCGAATGGAATCGGAGTAGAAAGAACGATTCTTCTTCATTCGCCTATGCTCCATTCTTTGACCGTAACAAGATTTGGAAAAGTTCGTAAATCTAAACTATATTATCTGAGAGATAAAGTCGGTAAAAAAGCTCGCGTAAAAGAAAGAAAAGTTTATGTGACAAAACGGAAAGATTAGTTGAAAAATGCCTCCAGAGTATTTGCTGATTGCCTTAATTATCCTTGGAGCGGTAAGAGTCTATCTTCATTTTAAGAAAGATTTTAATATAAGCCAGGATAAGAAGAAGCGAATTTTTGAAAATATAGATTCTATTCTATGGGCTGGAGCTACGGCTCTTATAATAATTACCTTTATCGCCAGGACGTTTTATATCCCGTCTTCTTCAATGGTTCCTACGTTAAAGATTAACGATTTTATTATCGCTAATAAATTTGTTTACAATTTTTATCGTCCGGCCAGAGGCGATATCGTTGTGTTCCATCCTCCGGAAGCCGCTCATTCCGAAGGTAAAGATTATATAAAACGCATAGTCGCGGTCGGCGGCGATACGGTAGAAATTAGAGACGGAGTCCTTTTTCTAAACGGTTTGATGAAAGAGGAAAATTATACTTTAGAGCCTATAGGATATTCTCTTGAAAAAATAACCGTGCCTGAAAATTCGTATTTTGTTTTGGGCGATAACAGAAACAACAGCGCAGATAGCCATGTTTGGGGATTCCTTCCTAAGCAGAATATTATCGGGAAGGCTGTTTTGGTTATTTTTCCGTTTAATAGGATTAAAACGATGTGATTGAATCCTAGTCTTTTAAAGTATAATGTTATATTGGTTTTCGTTAAATACGATAGATTTTTCATAATGATAAAAAGTCACTGAGAATCTGGATTCTCAGTGACTTTTTATCATTATGAAAAATCTAGGCTTACTTTTCTTATAAAAGTTATCGAATATACTTAAGAAAGAGATGGTTTTGGAGAAGCGTATACTTTCGCTTCTTTTTTTATGATTTTATTGCCTATATTGCTGCTGTTTGATATTTTTCGCGCTTTAAATTTTTTATTTTGTTCCGCAAATCCGCAGGTTTCTAAATTAAAAGTAAGATCCATAGGGAAAGATTTAGCGTCTCTCGACGCCACATATACCATAATGTCTTTTGAATCCGTTTTTAAGTCCGTATTGAGGTTATCCTCCGCCGCTTCGTAACAAATCTCTAAAATATGGTCGGACGCATACATAACGTCAGTTATAAGTTCCGATTCGTCCGTTTTGCTTCTGGCGGTAGTAATTAACGTTAGAGAATATTGATTTATAAGAATTCTGAGTTCGTTTAGCAATTCAGCCGGAGACAGCCCGCTGCTTTGTGACATGTTATTTATAAACGGCAGTATCGAATCTATGACGATCAAACCTTTATCGCAGTCGTTTTTCGCAGTGATTGAGCCTATTTGCAGTTTAAGATCGCCGATTGATTTCGGCATGTTTTCCATGCTTATGATCGCTAATTTGTCTTTATATAAATTTATTAAAGAACAGGTTTTTTGAAGAAACTTAGTTTCGTCTTCGCTAAGATTTTCAATATTTCCGAGCATGATATTTTTCAGTTTGACGCCGGATAACTGCGATATCAGTCTGCAGTATAGATATTCCGGAATATGATCTGTCGTATAAAAAATGGAAAAACTTCCTTCGTTCCTGACTAGAGTTTCAAATGAAAGTTGGAGAGCTAAAGACGTTTTGCCCGTTTTCGGTTGTCCGCATATCGCCGTTAAGCCGCTTAACCCTCCTATCTTTGAGTTAATAGGCGCAAAACCGGTTTCCAGAGGAAGGAAGATAGACGGAATATGTTCGTTTATATTATTAAGTACGTTTGACCATACGTCTTCTAAAAATATATGTTTTTGATTCGACGTGTCGTCTCCGATAGAAGCGGAAGCCCCGTTTGTCAAATAATTTTCTTTTAAAATTTTATTTTCTTTTTTTAATCTTTCTATTTGATCTTGTTTTGAGTTTATCGAGGCGTTTTTTGAAGCCAGTTCTGTCTCTAGAGATTTAATTTGTCGTTTTAAAGTCTGCAGTTCTTCTTCCGACTTGTTTGTTAATTCATTTTCTATTGTTTGTATGGTTTTCTGCAGTTGGAGTATTTGCTCATTTTTTTGGTTAATTTCTTCGTTCTTTAAAGCGACTTCTTTTTCTATGATTTCTAATTGTTTCAGTTTATCGCCATTAGAGTCGTTCTCAATTTGAACCTTCGTCATGGCTTCAAGCTGTTTTGCTAATTCTTCGTTTTGAGAATTTTGTATTTTGATTTGTTCCGTTTGTATATTTAACGCATGTTCAGCTCTAAGCAGAGCTTTGTCCAGATTTTCAATTTCTTCAAGTTGTTCTTTTTCAATTTCTTCAAATTGAGTCGTTTTTTCTTTTAGTTCTGCGATTATTCGTTCTTTTTCTTTTGTTTCTTGAGTTAGATTTTCAAGTTTTGCCTCAAGCCCTTTTTCGTTTTCCTTATTTAAAGAAAGTTTTTTAACCGTTTGTTGTAGAGTTTGTATTAACGCGTTTTTTTCTTCGTCTTTATCTTTTTTAAAGTTTAAATCTCTTTCCAGCGCGGATATTTTCAGATTCAACAATTCTTTTTCTTTAATTGCGTCGTCTTTTGTTTTTTGTTCTTTTTCCAGTTCCGTTTTAAGTCGCTTCGCTTCCGTTTCGACTTCCGTTATTTTTGAATCCTTAATTTTTAGAGCTTCTTTAAGTTTTTTTTCAAAGTCTTCGGTTTGCGCAGAGGGGAGGATTTTTAGTATTTTAGTTAACCATTCCTGAGGTTGTAAAGAACCTTGTTCTACTTTTAAGGTAATAGCGTCGATGCTTTTTTTCCATATGGCTATTTTTCCTAAAATTTTCTTTTTTTCCGCCCATTTTTTCTTCAAAATATCCATTGCCATATTTATCTCGACATCTGAGGGAATCAGTTTGAAAATTTCTTCGGAAATATCGTCATTAAGTTTTGTTTTTAAAATATCGACTGTCAGATCGTCCGTTTCTTCCAGACATAAAAGAACGGCGATATACACTTCTTTAAATTCTTCCGATATTTCGCCTTTAAATATTACGTCCAGAATTTCTTCTCTTCTTTCTTTATTTGCCGCGATAGCTTTTAGAAGGATCGTTTCGGGGTTTTGAGGATCGCAGATTACGGAATATGTAATGGACTGTTCGCTCACTGGTTTTTCTCTCCTTTGTTCCGCTTTGTTTTTCCGCAGGGAAAATATGCGCCGTTCTTCACTTTTCCCGCGGTTAACCCTATAGCTTCCGCCATTTTGAAATAATTTGAAAACCCTCCCTTTTCCATGAATTTTTCAAATATTAGAGCGCAGACTTCCGCGTCTGCTCCGGCTCTATGATGATTAAACTTAGGAAGTCCAAAGTAATCCGCCACCGCCGTCAACTTATATGATTCTAATTTTGCCATTCGCCTGGCTATCGCTAAAGTGTCCATGAACGTAAAATCAGGGATTGACAGTTTATACTTTCCGCAGCTTTTTACTAATATATTCATATCGAAAGCCGCGTTATGAGCTATCACGACGCTGTTGTCATCCGGCAGCAAGGAGTTTAGATATCGCATAATTTCCGGAAATTTAGGAGCGTTTTCTACCATTTCTTCCGTTATTCCATGTATCGTAATATTAAAATCGTCGAAATAGTCCTCAGGATTTATCAAGATTTCTTTGTTAATTATAGGCTCGTTTGCGAAAAGTTCTTTTAAATATATTCCAATACTGCAGGGCGACGGTCTCTCATTATTTGCGGTTTCGAAATCTATGCCTAATATTTTCATTCGTATTATAGCCTTCGTTTTTATTCTTTCGTTTATTATTTATTTTTATGATTTTTAAGTTTTATCCTGTTATATTTTGGGAATATTATGAAAGATATTGACGCGTCGTATTGTTCCTTAGTATCTTTTTGTCATTATTATAAATGTTATAAACTTATATATTTATTTCCCGATAACTTTTATTCACTACCTTGTCATAGTCTTGGCGAATTAAGGAGGAGACGTAAATTTTAGATACTTGACATAACAAATTTTGGGTGATAAAATAAAGAAACGTGTTAAAGGCCGTATCTTTTTTAGGGATTTTTAGGCATAAAGGTACGGAGTGAAAATATAAAGGAAAATAATTTATTATAAAAACGGAGAGGTAGTTATGCCTACAATCAATCAGTTGGTTAGAAAGGGTAGAAGAACCCCTAAGAAAAAAAGTAAGTCTCCTGCGCTCGGAGTATGCTATAATTCTCTTAAACTGAAGACTTTCACATCGCCCGGCTCTCCTCAAAAGAGAGGCGTTTGTACCCAGGTTAAGACCATAACTCCCAAAAAACCTAACTCGGCTTTAAGAAAAGTAGCCAGAGTCAGACTTACAAATGGAATCGAAGTTACGGCTTACATTCCCGGTATAGGTCATAATCTTCAGGAACACTCTGTGGTTATGATAAGAGGAGGAAGGGTAAGAGATCTTCCCGGTATCAGATATCATATCATCAGAGGGACTCTTGATACCGCCGGAGTAAATAATCGCCGTCAGTCAAGATCTAAATATGGCTCTAAGAGACCTAAAGACGGAAAGAAGTAACGGAGGAATTTTGTTATGCCAAGAAAAGGCCCTGTTGAGAAAAGAAAAGTCATTGTCGATCCCGTCTATGGCGACGAAACAATCGCTCGTTTTATGAATAAGCTTATGCTGGACGGGAAAAAAGGCACTGCGGAAAAAATTTTTTACGGAGCTTTAGATATTATTGCCGCCAAAACAGGCAAAGATCCGGTTAAAGTTTTTAAGCAGGCTATGGAAAATGTTTCTCCTTTAGTAGAAGTCAGGCCTCGCCGCGTAGGCGGAGCCACTTATCAGGTTCCGGTTGACGTAAGACCTGAACGCAAGCGCGCGTTAGCAATGAGATGGCTGGTAGGAAATTCCCGTAAGGGCAAAGGTAAAACTATGGTGGATAAGCTTGCCAATGAGTTTATGGATGCCGCTCAGGGAGTCGGAGCTTCCGTTAAAAAGAAAGAAGACACTCATAAAATGGCTGAAGCTAATAAAGCTTTCTCGCATTATAAATGGTAATCTTTCCGTATCTCAATCGTTTGCTTGGATTGTGCCGTTTTAGCGGAGATTTCTATTTTTAGTATAGACGTCTCCTCTAAGATTTTTTTATGGAAATGGCGGAGGGCGCTGCAAATCTTTCTCGGAATATTTTGCGGTAGTCTCCGTTTTTTCTTTTGACAAAAGTTAATTTATTCGGATAAACTTAAACATTTATAATATCTTTTAATAGAAGATAATCTTTCGTAATTTTTTAGTTTATATAGAACAAGTTTTTAAAATAGACGTTTAGATTTACTTTGCCGGAATCAGGTTTAAATACATTTCTAAAAGGTGATTTAGTATGAAAAATAGCGATACGGGAGACTCCGATTTAAAATTTGTGCGCAATATAGGCATTGCCGCTCATATTGACGCAGGAAAGACCACTACGACCGAACATATTTTGTTTTATACCGGTAGAGTTCATAAAATTGGGGAAGTGGACGACGGCTCAACAATAACCGATTGGATGGCGCAGGAAAGGGAAAGGGGCATAACGATAGTTTCGGCCGTCACGTATTGTTCATGGAAAAATTGCAGAATAAATATTATAGATACCCCTGGACATGTCGACTTTACCGCCGAAGTTGAGAGATCTTTGAGAGTTTTAGACGGCCTTATCGTTGTTTTTGACGCCGTGGGCGGAGTTCAGCCGCAGTCTGAAACGGTATGGAGACAAGCCGATAAATATGGGGTTCCTAGAATCGCATATGTTAATAAAATGGATAGAACGGGTTCTAATTTTTTTGGAGCCGTAGAGAAAATCAGAGAAAAATTAGCAGCAAAGCCCTTAATAATGCAAATTCCGATAGGCGAAGAGAGCGATTTTCAAGGTATGGTGGATTTAGTGTCCATGAAAGCGGTTATATATAAGGACGAATTAGGGCTGAATCCTGAAATCGTCGAGATTCCGGAATCTTATTCGAAAATTTCATCCGAGTACAGGAATATTTTGATAGAAACGGCGGCTGAATTTTCCGACGATGTTATGGAAAAGTATTTTTCAGGCGACGATATTTTGGAAGAAGAGATATGCGAAGCCGTTAGAAAAGGCGTTATAAATCTTTCTTTAGTTCCGGTTTTCTGCGGTTCTTCGCTGAAAAATAAGGGAGTACAGCCTCTTTTGGACGCGGTGGTTTATTATCTTCCTTCTCCTCTGGACGTGCCTCCGGTTAAAGGAATCGATCCTTCTTCAGGTAAGGAGATAACTCGTAAAGCTTCCTCGGAAGAGCCTTTTTCCGCTCTAGTGTATAAAATACAATCTGATCCTTTTGGAAAATTGACTTATATAAGAGTGTATTCCGGAAAGATAAATACCGGAGCTACGGCTTATAACGTAAGAACCGGGAAACGGGAGCGTTTTAATAGAATTATGCGTCTTCACGCCGATCACCGAGAAGAAGTGGACATGGCTTCCGCCGGAGATCTTTACGCGGTAGTAGGGCTTAAAAACGTCAAAACGGGAGATTCTCTCTGCGATGATAAACGTCATATTCTTCTTGAAAATATAACTTTTCCAGAGCCTGTAATATCTGTCTCCATAGAGCCGGCTACGAGAGCCGAACAAGAACATCTCTCCGATACTTTGGAAAAATTGCAGGACGAAGATCCTACGTTTAAAGTCTCTGTCGACGACGAAACCGGACAAATTATTCTTTCCGGAATGGGCGAATTGCATTTGGAAATAATAACCGATAGAATTCTTCATGATTTTAAAGTAGACGCTGCGGTAGGCAAGCCTCAAGTCGCATTTAAAGAATCCGTACGCAAATTTTCAATCGGAGAATCCGTTTTTGAAAAACAAATGAGCGGAAAAAATATTTTTGGTCATGTGCGTATATCTTTGCAGCCTGACGAGAATACTTCCGGCTTTGAGTTTGAAAACGCTTTGGAAAATAACGAAATTCCGAAGGAATTTATTCCTTCTATACGTCAGGGAATACATGACGCTCTTGAAACCGGAGTCTTGATTGGATATCCCGTAATCGGAGTTAAAGTAACCTTGACAGGCGGAGCCTACAGAGAGTTAGAGTCAAGCGAATTAGCGTTTAAAATCGCCGCTACGATGGCCGTTAGAGACGCTTTGGCAAAGAACGAGTCGTTTTTGATGGAGCCTATAATGAAAGTTGCGGTAGAGACTCCGGAACAGTATCTTGGGGAAGTTATAGCCGATTTGAATTCGAGACGCGGCAGAATCGAACGTATGGAATCTTTGTCCGGAGGAATGCAGGAAACCGAAGCTTCGGTTCCTCTTTCCGCAATGTTCGGTTACGCTACTGATTTAAGATCTTTGACTCAAGGGAGAGCGGTATTTTCCTCGGAATTTTTACGTTACAGCGAAGTGCCTTCGAATATACAGACGGAAATTTTAGCTAAAATGTATGGGACGGCATACTGATTTTTCCGGTTTATAAATTGATACTTTTAAAGCCGTCGTTTTGCGTAATTTTAAAATTTAACTTTTTCGTCAGTACTTTTTAGTCGTTAAGAGAACGGATGAATTGCGTCTGTCTCCGGAAAAACCGCGGGATACGCGGGGATAGTCCGCTTATGGCTCGATACTTCGCGGGAAATTCTAACGAAGCTTGGAGAACCTCCGAGCGCGAAAGGAATACTTCGCCTATTGAGGAGGAGAGCGACGTCGCATTTTTTATTCGTTTGAACGTTGATTAGCGCCTATATTTCAGTCATTATTTAAAAAAAATATAGAAAAGGCTTGATTTTTTTCAGAATATTAAATATAATGTAGTAACCTTTGGAGAGGCGTTCCCGTTCGATATCTCAAAAAAAATGTTAGATGAGCGAGCGATTTGGAATGATCGCCGTGAAGATATTCAAAAATCCGGTTAGGCATAAAATATGCTTTTCCGGCAGTTTTTTAATAGAATATATAATTAGTTTGCGTCGTTGGATTTAAGGAGGTTTCGCAAAAAATGGCTAAACAGAAGATTCGTATCAGACTAAAAGCATACGAGAGTCGTATTCTTGACGAATCAGCCGCAAGAATAGTAGAAGTGGCAAAGAAGTCCGGAGCTAATATTTCCGGTCCGATTCCGCTTCCTACCGAGAAAAATGTTTATTGTGTGCTGCGTTCTCCGCATATTGACAAAAAGTCGAGAGAACATTTTGAAATTAGAACTCACAAGCGTCTTCTTGATATTTACATTGATCCTGATCAGAAGACGGTCGCAGCTCTTGAAAAAATGGAGCTTCCGGCCGGAGTCGATATCGAGATAAAAGGTTGAAAAATTTAGCGCCGCGTAAGTGAAGCAGGGCAGGAGGTTTTTAAGTGAAAGGTATTATTGGACGTAAAATTGGTATGATGCAGCTTTTTGACGAAGCTGGAAAGTCTGTTCCGGTAACAGTTATTTCTGCAGGACCCTGTACTGTCACCGAAATTAGAACAAAAGATAAAAACGGATATAACGCAGTTCAGCTTGGTTTTGGCAAAGCTAACATGAAAAAAGTTACGAAGCCTGTCGAAGGACAGTATAAAAAGCATAATTTGGCCGTTTTGAAACATCTTCGCGAGTTCCGCGTGGAAGATCCGAGCGTTTACGAAATTGGCCAGGAAATAAAAGCTTCTGTTTTTGAGGCGGGGCAGTATGTAGACGTAGTTGGGACTTCTATAGGTAAAGGTTTTGCCGGAGGCATTAAACGCCATCATTTTAACGGAGGCCCTAAGAGCCATGGATCTATGAGTCATCGCAAGCCTTGCAGCGGCGGCGCTACCGATGCGGCAAGGACTATCAAGGGCACTCGCAAGCCGGGACATATGGGAGCCGGGAGAGTTACGGTTCAGGGACTTAAGGTAGTCAGAGTGGATTCCGATAAGAATCTTCTTGTAGTTAAAGGAGCCGTCCCTGGAGCTAAATCAGGACTTTTGCTTATAAAAGAGTCTGTTAAAGCTAAAAAGAAATAAGATTTAAGCGCTTTTACGGAGGTGTCTCGTGACACAGATAGAACAGTCAAAAAAGTTAAATATTTATAATAAGGCGGGGCAGGTCGTAGGCGAAATGGAGCCTAACCTTGACGTATTCGGATATGAAGCCAGCGAAACCCTTTTGCATTTTGCGGTTCTGAAACACCTGGCTAACAGGCGGTTAGGCTGCGCTTCTACGAAAACTCGCGGAGAAGTTCGCGGAGGAGGCAGAAAACCTTGGAAACAAAAAGGTACGGGCCGCGCTCGTCATGGCAGCAGGCGTTCCCCTATATGGAAGGGCGGCGGTATTACTTTTGGGCCTAAACCGAGGGATTATTCCATATCTATGCCGAAAAAGAGACGTCGTTTGGCTTTGAAACATGCTCTTTCGGCTAAGCTTGAAGCGGAACGTATGTTCGTCGTAGATTCTTTAAATATGGAAGAAATTAGCACTAAAAAATTTTTAGGAATGATGAAAGATTTAAAGCTTACCGGCAGATCTTTATTTGTTATGCAAGTCGCCGAGAAACCTCAGATAATAGATTATTTTGAGGAAGATTCTTATGAGAAGGTAACTGAGGAGTATTTAAAATCTCTTGAAGCTTTCAATAAAGTCCGCAAATCAGGGCGCAATATTGAGGGCGTTAAGATCGTGCAAAATCAATCCGTCAGCGTTTACGACTTGCTTTATTACGATAACGTCGTTTTTGATAAAGCTGCTGTAGAATATATTGAGGAGGTTCTCTCATGAAAACGGCAAGAGATATTATTATAAAACCTATCGTTACTGAACATACTATGAATCTCTTCAAATATGACAACAAATATACGTTTAAAGTTTTAAAAACGGCTAACAAGCGCGAAATTAAAAGCGCTATAGAAGAAATTTTTAAGGTAAACGTACTCAAGGTTACGACTATGAACGTTTGCGGAAAAACATGCCGCAGAGGGAAATACGTAGGCAAGACTTCCGATTGGAAAAAAGCCATCGTTAAAGTTCAGCCTGATCAGAAGATTGAATTTATGGGAGCTCCTTTATTTGAAGTTTAAGATTTATACTCGTATGGAATTAACGTATGCTCGGCATTGAGCTTGCGTTTAAAAATAATAAAGATTAAAAAAAATCAGATAGAAAGGGGGAGGACAGATGCCATTAAAAATATTCAAGCCTACTTCGCCCGGAAGAAGGTTTATGACGGTATCTGATTTCTCCGACATTACTCGTTCGGAATCGGAAAAAAGTCTTGTTGTAGGTTTAAGAAAAAGCGGAGGCCGCAATAATAAAGGACGCGTTACTTCGCGTCATAGAGGCGGCGGCGTTAAGAGACTTTACAGAATAATCGACTGGAAAAGAGACAAAGATAATATTCCCGCAAAAGTCGCTTCGATAGAATATGATCCAAATAGAAGCGCAAGAATCGCCTTGCTTCATTACAGAGACGGAGAAAAGAGATACATTATCGCTCCTTTGGGTATTAAGGTCGGAGATATTATTTTGTCAGGCGAAAAAGTCGACGTTAAAATTGGCAACTCTATGCCTTTGAGAGATATACCTTTAGGCACTTTGATTCATAACGTTGAGCTCCGCAGAGGCAAAGGGGCTCAGATGATTCGTTCTGCGGGAGCTGCCGCGCAGCTTCTTGCTAAGGAAGGCGATTATGCCCGTTTAAGGCTTCCTTCCAGCGAAGTAAGACTGGTTCATATTTCATGCAGAGCGACTATTGGTCAAGTTGGGAATATAGAACATGAAAACATTAGTTTAGGAAAAGCCGGCCGCAGTCGTTGGCTTGGCATTAGACCTAAGATTAGAGGCGTAGCCACTAACCCATGCGATCATCCGCATGGCGGCGGAGAAGCTAGATCTACTCCCGGAAGACCAAGTTGTACTCCATGGGGTAAACCTGCTTATGGTTATAAAACTCGTAAGTCCAAGAGCGCCGATTGGATGATTGTCAATAGAAGGAACCGGAAGTGAGGATTTTTAAATGTCTAGATCAGTAAAAAAAGGTCCTTATGTGGACAAGAATCTCGAAAAGAAGATAAGCACCTTGAACGAAAAAGGCGAAAAGAAAGTTATAAAGACTTGGGCTCGGGCTTGTACTATTATTCCTGAAATGATAGGGCATACTAT
>CASEKF010000024.1 GCA_949288455.1 uncultured bacterium | reverse complement strand
TTATCGCTAACTTAAATAATTACCGTTCGACTTGCATGTGTTAGGCACGCCGCCAGCGTTAATCCTGAGCCAGGATCAAACTCTCCAAATAATTCTATATAAAATTAAATCTTATATAAACTAAATTAATAAAAGTTCGTCCCGCACTTATTTTAACTTATTCAGCGTTATTCAATTGTCAATATGCAAGCTCCGAAACCGATACCGTGTACCGGACCTCGAAACCTCAAACATAATAACACGAGATATTAACTTTGTCAATACCAATTCTAAAAAAAATTTAAATAATAATCAATCCGTTATTATACGCGGAATAGACGAATTAATTCGAGTGACAACTTCATAATTGATAGTTCCTGAAATTCCCGCCAGAAAATCTGCCGTCACTTGGCTTCCTCCGCAACCTCCGATTAAAATTACTTCGTCGTCTCTCTTTAAATCGGCGATATGACTTACGTCTACCATCGACATATTCATACATATCTTGCCTATAATGGGAGCCTCGCAGCCGTTTATAACGACTTTAGCCCGATTGGAATAAAGTCTGTCATATCCGTCGTAATAACCGACCGGAATTATCGCGATCTTGCCGTTCCTGGTTACTCTGTAAGATCTGCTGTAACCTACGGTGTCTCCGGGCCGAACGTCCTTTATTTGAGCTACTCTCGTCTTCCATGACATTACCGGCTTCAGTTCAGTAAGAGCGCTATGAGACTTTAAAGACGTTATCAAAGTTTCCTTAGAAGGCCATAATCCATACATACTTATGCCTACTCTCAACATATCGAAATAAGTATCCTTAAACAAAATTCCCGCGGCAGAACAAGCCATATGTCTCAACGGCGTATATAACTGCATGAAAGACGAAGACATAGATTCAAACGTCGTTCTTTGCGTTCTTGCAAAATCATGAGTTACCGTGTCTTCTATATCTGCAAAATGAGAAAAAAGGCCCTCTACATGAAAATTTTTTCTTTCGTTTAAAAACTCTAGAAGATATGGAATTTCTTCAGGATAAAAACCTAATCTTCTAAGCCCTGAGTCAAATTTAAGATGTATTTTTAACGATCTGCCGCCTATTTTTTCGGCAACTGCTTTCAGCTGATCGAACGACGATATACATACCGAAAAATTTTTATGCGCGGCTTCAACAAAATCTTCAGTCAAAATATAGCCCATAATCAAAATGGGAAGAGAAATGCCTTTGCTCGACAAAAAATTCGCCTCGCTTAAAGAATAAACTCCAAGCATATCGGCTCCTCCGGTTTCCTGAGCCAAAAAAGCTATTTCATATAAACCATGGCCATAAGCGTTTGATTTCACTACAGCCATTATCTTAAGATCTCCGGCAAGTTTTCTAAAATTTGCCATATTAAATTCAAAAGCGCTCTTCGATAACTCAATCCATGTTAAATACTTCATAACAGCGTTGTCCTTAACAAATTAATTTTATACGAATTTTAGCCAAAAGCGAAGCGAATAGCCCAATCGATCAAAACCGACCAAGCTTCAGGTTTCAACGATAAATGATACGTCGCTAAAACTATCTCCACAAGCGCAAATTCTCGGAAATTCTATCCCGGATTTATTATTCTAGCATATACTAAACATAATTTAAAAGCTCATATTACTCTACTTTTGTACTCGGCAAATAAATTATCAATCTGAAAGCATAAAGCTCTTAAGACGCTTCCTTGGCAAAGCTCCCCCTAACAACGAAAAAAGACCGCAAAACCCACATAAAAATCAAGGGTAATCGACTATAAGCTTAATATTATTTTTTCTCAAATTAAATATTTATTTCATAACGGGATAAGAAAGAACCCATTCCATTATGCTGACATGACCAATAGACGAAAAAACTATATAATCTAAAAGCTCGACGCCTATAATTTTTCCGGCGTCCTGAATGCGCCTAATGATTCTAATTTCTTCCATTATAGGTTCCAAACGACCGGAAGGACTGTTGCGCGCAGATATAATAAACCTGGCTCTATCTAAAATAGATTCGACAAAAACATTCTCGAAGCAAGAAGAAACTCCGCCATGCATATCCGCGTCTAAAACTCTTCTTTTAATTACTTCTCCCAACTCGTTCAAAGTTATCGTAAAAAAATATATTTTATTTTTAGAAGCATATTTATAAAAATAGCGCAAAGCCTCGGAAGAGCAAGTAATTTTTTGACCGTAAGCCAAAAAGTTTCTTCTGGTTAATTCAGAAGCGCATAAATACGCAACGGCGTATTTTTTCCTTAACGCGCTCTCAGGGTAATCCTCTAAACCGTCGTTGATCAGCGACAAGAACTCATGCTTCTCAGGATTCTCGCTTCCGGTAATAAGAGTAAAAAGCTCGAAATCAGATAAAGATTTAACGCCGAAACGCCGCAGTTTTTCAAAAATTTTTAAAAACATTTGTCGCACCTCTAAAAAAATTCAACCGCTATTTAATATTAACTTTATAGAGTTGCTAAAATGTATATCTTTTGTAAAAAACCGCGTCAAAATATTAAATTTTATCGTTTAGAAAATAAATAAAACCGCTTGACGGCGGTTTAAACTAAAATATATAAGAGAGTATTTTTATTCTTTATCTTGATTTTGTCTATGAAATTTATCAAGCTCTGAATTCAGCTTCACAATTTCATCCGTCATTTTCTGCATTTCCTTACGCATCTCTTCTTTGGCCGTTTCCATCTTTTCAAGTAAACTGACAATTATTTCAACTCCGGCAAGATTTACGCCAAGATTTGTAAAACTGCATATTTGCTCAAGGCGTTCTATATCCTTCCGCGAGTAAAGCCTCATATTTCCTTCCGTTCTATGCGGGCTTATAAGTCCCAGACGCTCATAGTGCCTAATTGTCTGCGGGTGGACGTCAAGCATTTTGGAAACGACGCTTATAACGAAATATGGCTGAGAATCTTTGCTCATATCATAATGCCCCTTTCCGCAGAAAATAGCTCTGCGATGCGCGTTATTTTCCTTTATACATATTAGTCCTAGGATTAAATTTAGATAATTTAGCTAATTCTTCAAAAAGACTTTTTTCTTTAGACGTTATTTTATCAGGCGCGACAACCTTCATCTCTATATATAAATCACCGGGTTTTCCTTTAATCGAAGGAAGGCCGTACCCCGGCAACCTAAGTTTTTTGCCCGTCTGAGTCATAGGAGGAATTTTTACCGAAAGTTTACCCTGTAAAGTAGGAACGTCTATTTCCGCTCCAAGAACGGCTTCGGTTATTGAAATCGGGATTTTTTCTATGAGATCGGCTCCCTGAATCTCGAAATATTTATGAGGAAGAATTTTTACAGTAAGTAGATAATTTTCTACCTTTATTTTCGATCCGTTTCTTACTCCGGCGGGAATTTTCACGTCGATCATCGAATTTTTAGAAATTCTTCCAGCTCCCCTGCAAGCGGAACACACGCTAACTCCTCCTAAAAAACCTGTTCCTCCGCAAACGTTACAAGGCTTATAAACGGGAACCTGAAAAGTGCGTTCAGCTCCCGAAACGGCTTCTTCAAGAGTAAGCTCCAACTGAATTTCCCTATCTTTTTCAACGTAATCGGAATATCTGGAAGACGCTCCGCCAAATAAATCGTTTATGTTAGCTCTTCCCGTTTTAGAACTTTTGCCTCCAAAAAAAGCGGAAAAAAAATCGGAAAAACCTCCCAAATCTCCCAAATTACCGTTAAATTCATACGTAAAATTACCATTTTGAAACGGATTTCCTCCGCTAAAAGGATTCGCTCCGTTTTTAAAATAAGGCCCTAACTCGTCGTATTTTTTACGATTCTCCGCGTCTCCCAAAACTTCATAGGCTTCGTTTATTTCCTTAAACTTTGCTTCGGAAGCTTTATCGTTAGGATTTACGTCAGGGTGATACTGACGCGCAAGTTTCCTGTAAGCCTGTTTTATTTCTTTTTCCGAAGCGTTTTTATCTACTCCGAGAATTTTATAATAATCTTTATAATCCATCAGCGCACCCTTTCTATTATTTTCAAGGAAGGAGCGGGAGAAATACTCGAGCTCCTTCCTAAACTAATTCGTTTTAACGTATTTCAAATCCTTAATATAAAGCTTAATCTTCTACGGCGATCTTAACCTGTTTAGTCTTTACCGCATCGCTCTTAGGAATCAGAATTTTCAAAACGCCGCTTTTGTAAGAAGCGGATATATTATCTCTATCTACCTGAAAAGGAATCTCAAAAGCTCTATAAAAACGTCCGTAAAATTTTTCTTTTCTATGATAGTTAGCGTTTTCTTCCGAAAATCTTCTCTCTCCCTTGACGATAAGTTGATCGCCTTCCAACTGAACGTCTAAATCCTCGGCGTTTATTCCCGGCAAATCGAGGGATACGCTTATATTTTTGTCAGTTTCCCATATTTCCGTCTGAGGCCGCCAGACTTCGGTTTCCGAAGCGGTTTTGTAACCTAGCTGTTTAAAGTAAGGTTCTTCCATATGGCTAAACATATTTCTAATATTATTTAAATCTTCTATATATCTATACATAAATTTATCGTCCTTTCTTTAAAATATACGCTATAAATTACGTTTAACAAGCATGCAGACAGAACGTCACATTATTGACATTCCCTAGCGATGGAAGAAGAAATTCTTCTTCCATCGCTAGTTTAGAAAAATTTTTAGTCTTTGACTTTATATTCGGCGTCTATAACGTCGTCGTCGGCTTTAGAATTTCCGTCTCCGGAAGCCTGCCCCTGTTCTCCGGATGTTCCGGAGGCTTGAGAAGCCTGCTGCTGTTGAGCCCCCACCTTGCTGTAAACGTCCTGAGACATAGCCGAAAGAGCGTTAGTTAAAGTTTCCAAACCCTTTTTAATATTCTCGTCGTTATCTTCCCCAATCGCTTTTTTCAATTCTTCAGCCGCATTCTCCACTTTTGCCTTTAATTCCGGAGAAGCTTTATCAGCAAGATCTTTTACGGTTTTCTCAGATTGATAAACAAGCGTTTCAGCTCTATGCTTCAGTTCGATTTTATCGAGTCTCTTTTTATCTTCTTCGCTATGTTTTTCAGCCTCCTCGACCATTCTGCTTACGTCGTCTTTAGATAAATTCGTAGTAGCGGTAATCTTTATCTGCTGACTCTTTCCGGTAGCTTTATCTTTAGCAGTTACGGAAAGGATTCCGTTTGAATCTATATCAAACGCGACTTCAATCTGAGGTATGCCCCTCGGAGCCGGAGGAATATCTGCCAATATAAACTTGCCAAGAGTTTTATTCTCTGCGGCAAAGCCCCTTTCGCCCTGGAGAACATGGATTTCTACTGCAGGCTGATTGTCGGCGGCAGTCGAAAAAATCTCGGATTTTGAACATGGTATAGCGGTGTTTCTGGGAATAAGCTTAGTCATTACTCCGCCCAAAGTTTCAATACCCAAAGTAAGCGGCGTAACGTCTACGAGAACTATGCCCTTTACGTCGGAATCTCCGGACAATACGGCTCCCTGAACAGCCGCTCCCAACGCCACGCATTCGTCAGGATTAATATCTTTATTAGGTTCTTTGTCAAAAGTTTTTCTTACGTAGTCGACAACCATAGGCATACGAGTCGAACCGCCTACCATAAGAATCCTATCTATATTATTAACTTCAAGTTTAGCGTCTTTCATGGCCTGTTCTACGGGTCTCTTACACCTCTCGAGAAGGTGATAAGTCATCTCTTCAAATTTAGCTCTTGAAAGCGTTAAATCCAAATGTTTAGGTCCGCTTGAGTCCGCGGTTATAAACGGCAAATTTATATTTGTCTGAAGAACTGAAGATAATTCTATTTTAGCTTTTTCAGCCGCTTCTTTAAGACGCTGCTTAGCCATAGAATCATTTCTGAGATCGATGCCGTTCATTCTTTTAAATTCGTTTGCCATCCAATCGACTATCTCATTATCCCAATCGTCTCCGCCAAGCTTCGTATCTCCGCTGGTAGATTTTACTTCAAAAACTCCCTCTCCAATTTCTAACACGGAAACGTCGAACGTACCTCCGCCTAAATCGAAAACTAAAACTTTGAGCATCTGTTCTTGTTTATCCAAACCGTAAGCTAAAGCCGAAGCCGTAGGTTCGTTAATTATTCTTTTAACTTCAAGACCGGCTATCGTTCCGGCGTTTTTAGTAGCCTGCCTCTGAGAATCGTTAAAATACGCAGGAACCGTAATGACGGCTTCAGTTACCGGCATACCCAAATATTTTTCGGCGTCGTCTTTTAATTTTTTCAAAATCATAGCCGAAATTTCTTCGGGACTATATTTTTTACCGTCTATAGAAACTCTGTAATCAGTTCCCATATGTCGTTTAATAGAAACCACCGTCTTATCAGGGTTGCTGACGGCCTGACGTTTAGCAAGCTCTCCTACGAGCCTCTCGCCGGTTTTTGAAAAACCCACTATCGAAGGCGTAGTTCTATTGCCTTCGGCGTTTGCTATAACGGCCGGCTTTCCGCCTTCCATAACGGCTACGACAGAATTTGTAGTTCCAAGATCTATTCCAACTATTTTACCCATAATTTTATCCTCCTAAAACGTCGATTAATCATTTTTTATTTACTATGACCATCGAAGGTCTAATTATCCTATCATGCAATTTGTACCCTTTTAAAAGTTCCATTATAATCTGATCGTCTTCAAGATCGCTATTTTGCTCGCATTGAACTACTTGATGCAAATTTGGGTCAAAAGTTTTTCCTACGGCTTCAA
The DNA here is from genome assembly GCA_949288455.1 of uncultured bacterium. Taxonomy (GTDB): domain Bacteria; phylum Vulcanimicrobiota; class CADAWZ01; order CADAWZ01; family CADAWZ01; genus CASEKF01. The sequence goes on along the minus strand of CASEKF010000024.1, from coordinate 4,371 downwards.
TTTCCGACAACCCTTCTTTGCTAAGCATGTCTCTTATCTGTTTGTCAACCATCAAAAGGCCTTCTTTAAGAGCTTCGTAATTCTTACTCTGCTCAGAAGCTTCTATAGCTCTCTCAAAATTATCTATAATCGGCAAAAGTTCCGACACTATCTTTTCAGCCGCAAATTTTTTGGCGGTTGCAAATTCAGCCTCTTTTCTTCTTCTAAAATTATCGAAATCAGCGTATAATTTTTTATTTTTTTCTTCTAAGTCCTTAATTTTTTCACTTTTTGACAAAAGCTCCGTTTTTATATTTTCAAGCTCCTCGGCGATATTATCTTTTTCTTCGTTCTTCTCTTCCTTATTCGAAGCGGAAACGGCGTCTGAATTTTCTGCGTCCAACGCGTTATCCGTTTCTTGCCGATCAAGATTATCTTCCGCTTTTTCGCCAACGCTTACCGGAATTTTTACAATATCTTGTTCATTATCGTTCAATTCTCTTGCCTCCCCTTCTCTTTAACTTCAATGTCATTATAAAACTTTAGCGTAGTATTGTCAAGTATTTTTCCATAAATATTTTAAAAAAATTACAAAAATATTATAAATAATATTAATTACTATATATTTGACCTTTTATAGAAAATTACGAGACTTTAAAAAATTCCAGAAAACAAAGGCGTTGACAAAAGTAAAAAGGCATTATTTTAAGAATAATATTGCGGAAGGAAAAAAATAAAATTGATAAAAAGTTTCATACGCCTAAAATTTGCTACCTTATTACAAAATAAGAATTTACTTGGAAAAATATACTACAAAACGAATAAAACTTACCGCGAAGCAGCGATAACTTAAATTATTTAAAACTTCGTTTTGAATAAAAGGCATTATAGGCGCGAATAATGAAATTTTATATAGAAATTTTAAAGATAAGAACACGGAGGTAATATTAGTATGAAAAAAAACGACGTCGTCATAGGCGTTGATTTAGGAGGAACGCATGTCTCTTGCGGACTCGTAGATTTAAAGGGAAATATTTTCGGTATTTACGAAATTAGCGTCGACAGAACTGAAAAACCTGAAAAAATTATCTCACATGATCTTATAGGAATAATAAAAAAATGCATAGATCAAAAAAGCGAACTAAAAGACCGTATCAAAGGCATAGGCATAGGTATACCGGGAAGAACCGATTCTAAAAATGGAATATGCGTTTTCGCTCCAAATTTTAATTGGCGCAACGTAGACATAAGAACTCCTTTAGAACAAACGTTAAACTTGCCGACATTTATTTTAAACGACGCTAGAGCTATGGCTTTAGGAGAAAAATATTTTGGAAATGGAAAAGGAGTGGACGATTTTATTTCTATAGCGATAGGAACAGGCATAGGAGGAGGAATAGTCGCCGGCGGAACATTGCTTATGGGAGCAGACGAAGCCGCGGGAGAAATAGGGCATATAACGGTAGACCCGGACGGTCCGCAATGCGCCTGCGGAGCTAGAGGATGCGTAGAAACTCTGGCGTCTAGATTAGGAATAGTATCTAGAGCAGAAAAAATGATAAGCGAAGGAGGCGAAACCGAATTAACTAAAGAACGATTGTCTTCAAAAGGTATATATGAAGCCGCGCTGAGGGGAGACAAACTGTCCATGAAAATTTGGGAAGACACCGGTATTTATTTGGGCAGAGCGATATCGTCAATAGCAAATATCGTAAATCCCAGAAGAATTCTATTTTCAGGCAGAGTATCGGGAGCGATTGATTTTTTCCTTCCGGCGTTAAAAAAAGAATTAGCCTCTAGAACTAAAATGGCTCCGGTTGATAAAATAGAATTTATGAGGGCTAAATTCGAGGACAACGCGGGAATAATAGGTAGCGCGGGAAGAGCTTTCGAACAGCTTGGCCTTATTTAGCCTCCCGACTTAAAATTCGGCTAAATTTTGAATTAAAAACATTAACGCTATAAAGCGATAAAATTATTAAGCAATCAATCCGGTATCTTTGAAAATTAAACTTCAACGCTTTAAACGATATAAAATCCTCGTAAAAACGGAGGGATTTACCATGACCGAAACAACAATAAGAGAAAAATACGAATACAGAGAGCGAGAAATTCTATCCGATTTAGCCTGTCTTTCAATCAATTCAAAAGGCAGACTTAAGCCGGAAGAAAAATGTACGATAAGAACAGATTTTCAAAGAGACAGAGACAGAATTTTATATTCTAAAGCGTTTAGAAGACTTAAACATAAAACCCAGGTCTTTATATTTCCCGAAGGCGATTACTTTAGGACTCGCCTGACCCATACGCTTGAGGTAGCTCAAATAGGAAGATCCATAGCAAGAGCATTGAGACTTAACGAAGATCTCACCGAAGCTATAGCATTAGGGCACGATCTTGGTCATGCTCCTTTTGGACACGCGGGAGAAGCCGCGTTAAACGAATTGCTGTCACGTTACCTTCCGAAAGAGCGTTTTCTTCATAACGAACAATCGTTAAGAGTAGTAGATTACCTGGAAAATGGCAAAGGTCTAAATTTAACTTATGAAACTAGAGACGGAATTCTGCGCCATTCTAAAGGCAGATCCAACTTAGGCGCAGACGACTCTCTAAACAAAAATCTTCCTTATACTCAGGAAGGAAGAATAATACGAATAGCCGATAGATTAGCCTATATAAATCACGACATAGACGACTCTCTACGCGCCGGGCTTATATCGGAATCAGACCTTCCCAAAGAAGCCGTAAACGAAATAGGCCTGACAACCTCTCAAAGACTTAACTCCATGATAAGCGACGTTATAAACGTAAGCTCGGAAAAAAGAGATATATCTATGAGCGATAAAATGTACGGCATTTTGAACGCGCTTAAAGACTTTATGTTTACTAAAGTTTATACGGACTCCGCGGCTAAAGCGGAGGAAATCAAAGCTAAGCGAATGATCGGAAGCATGTTTGAATATTTTAGGCAAAATCCCGATAAACTTCCGCGAGAATATATAAACAGAGACGTTAAGCTGGAACGGAAAATAGCCGATTATATTTCCGGAATGAGCGATTCGTTCGCTATTTATTCTTACGAAGAAATTTTTATACCAAAAGTATGGAATTTTAGATCATGACGGCGGAGAAAAATGATATACGAGAAATTGTAGAGCAAGTATTAAAAACCGTAAAAATTGAGGAAATAATAGGAGAATATTTGCCTCTTAAAAAAACGGGACGGAGATTTACTGCTATATGTCCGTTTCACAGCGATAAGGATCCTTCGTTATCAGTCAGTCCTGACAAGGGTTTTTTTCATTGCTTCGGCTGCGGAGCCGGAGGAAACGCGATTAATTTCGTTATGAAAATAGAGGATGTGTCCTTTAGGGAAGCTCTGTTAAAGATAGCGGCTAAAGCCGGAATAAAAGCTGAAATATCAATTGAAAAATCAGAGGCTCAGAAGCAAAAAGACGCCATAAGCGCAATAATAAGAGACTCCGCGCTTTTTTATTATGAAAATCTTCAATCGGAGCGTTCAGGCGATATAACGTCATATCTCTCAAAGCGAGGAATAAATTTAGAATCGGCAAGAAGATTCGGCCTTGGATACGCGCCTGGAGGAAAAAATAATTTGACATATTTTCTCCAGAAACAAGGTTATGGCATTGACGATATTATAGCCTCGGGCATGGCCGCCAAATACGACGACGGAAATATTTCCGACTGTTTTAGGAATAGAATTACCATACCTATAGTAGATCACATGGGACGCTTCGTAGCTATGGCTGGAAGATCTCTCGACAACTCTCATGCGAAATACATAAACTCCCAGGAAACTCCTATATTCAGCAAAAGCAAATGTCTCTTCGGCATAAATCTTGCTAAAATCTTTATCCAAAAGGAAGATAAAGCCGTGATCGTAGAAGGCTATTTCGATATGATATCGCTATGGCAGCACGGGATAAAAAATGTGTGCGCTTCTATGGGAACGTCCCTTACGAAGCGTCAAGCTGAACTTTTAAGAAAATTTACGTCGAGAGTAGAACTTCTCTACGACTCAGACGAGGCCGGAAACACGGCATCCGACAGAAACGCAGAAATTTTTTATAACGCGGGCATAACTCCAAAAGTTTCGAAACTGCCTCCAGGCTATGATCCGGATCTATACGTAAGAGAAAAAGGAGAATCAGCCTTAAGGAAAATTCTCGAGAAATCTTTAGATTTAATAGATTTTTACATTGAAAAACAAAAAAAAATATGCGATCTTTCAACTCCCTCGGGAAAATCTGAATTTGTGAAATCTCTTTTATCGCATTTAACCGAATTAAAGGATATTATAATACTGGAAGAGTATATAAAAAGGATTTCCGAAGAGGCTAAAGTTTCCGAAAATATTTTAAGAAAAAT
>CASEKF010000023.1 GCA_949288455.1 uncultured bacterium | reverse complement strand
CTTTTTTTCTTTTAGAATTACTCCGATACTGCCGCTTTTTATATATTCCGCGATAGTCCCTTTTAATACGAATAGACTACCCAACGGTTCCGAAGGTTTTATATGGTCGGGGGTTTTGATTTTGATCCCTTTGGCGTTGATTTTTGTCCCGAAAGTATACGTTATTTTTATAAAATCTTTTTCCCGCTTTATTTGCGTCATAAGAAGCTTATGTCTGAGAGCGGCATTTTCTACTTGACTAATTGAAAACTTCAAATCTTGTCTTCCGTCTATGGTTCCGTACTGTTTGGCAAAGTTTGTGATGACTCCTGAAAATATTTTTTCCCCGCCGTCGGAGTAATTTTCGTCCGTTAGGTTAACTTTAGCTTTATTCGCGTTCAGGCTTAAGCTTTTTTTACTTTTTTTTGCCGGTACGAACTCTTCTCCCGTCGACGTATCTTTCAATAAGCCCAGAATATAGAGAATATTTTTTTCCGACGCCGCTCCTATATATGGATTTACCGTTTTTTCATCGTATTGTGAAACGACGAATATCAACCCTTTATAAATAATATTTTTCAGTTCGGTTGAAATTGGCCCGGCTAAATCTATTTGAGAGATGGTAGAAGCTAAAAAGGCTCCGGTTTTTTTTTCTCCCGCGTAAGCAAATAAAAGTTTGAAGGCGTCCAGATCTTCCGGGTTTTCCAGAACGGCTGACGCGAGAAGCCGCATTATTTCTTCTTCTTCGCGTTCGGCTTTTAAGGAACATGCGGCGGCGTTATGAAAATCCATAGCGGCTTCATATTCAAACGCCGCGTTCATATAATCTTTTAAGTCGTATAATATTTCGGCCAGCTGCAGTTTTATTTCGCTGATGGCATATTGTCTATAAAGCGTATTTAAGCGTCTTATATAATCGTAACCTTTAGTATTTACGCAGTCGTTTCGTTTTGCGTACTGAAAAGAATCGTTTATGCTTAAAAGCTCCGTAATTTTGTATGTTTTCGCCGCTTGCGTTATAGCGTCGCGTCTTCCTATTATATCAAGTTTGTTTTGACCGCATATTTCTTTTGTCGCTTCTTCTATAATTTGTTTGCGTTTTAGATATTCGTCGGCCCGGTTGTTTGCGTCTTCATCTTTACGCAATAGGCGAGATCCGTCATATTCTTCTATTTCGTCTATTTTGTCTATGGCTATTCTTCGTCTTTTTTGAGTGTCGGTAGATATTACGGATATTGAAACGTCGTCGTACGCCGCTAAGATTGCCGAGCTCCATTTCCCGTTAGCGTAGACGTTAAAAGGTTTTTTATTCTTGATTGATATATTGAATTCGTCGAATGTTTTTATTGCGTCTTTGAGATTTTTGAAGATACCCATTTCGGTTGTTCCATTCTTTACGATATTATGAGTTTATAATGTTTTTGTTTTGCTTCGGATAATTGATACAAATATAAACGCTAAAAAGCTCTTTTCAAATATTTGAAAAGAGCTTTTTAGCGTTTATATTTTTGATTTCAACTCCTCTATTTTTTGCTTTAACGAAGGAGTCGCTAAACTGAGAGGCTCCATTATCACATACCTGTTATACAGTTGAATCGCGCGTTCATATTCTCCGTATTTTTCCGCTAATACTCCTTCGCCCCTTACGGCGTCGGAGTCTAGAGCGTTATACCTCATAGCCTCCTGATAAGCTTGTCGAGCTTGCTCGAATCTGCCTAATATTGAAGATATATCGCCTAGGATCGTCCACAAATTTGACGCTGCGGGAGCGCAGGAAAGTTGTTTATTGATTTTTTGTATAAGTTCTTCGCTGGCTGATAAAGCTTCTGTTTTCTTGCCGTTCATAATTAGCAGTTTGATTCTGCGCAGCTGCATGCTGTAAAGATCCGGATTAGATTCTTGAGTTTTATTCATAAGTTCCAAAGCTTCCGCAACTCTTCCGGTTTTCATCATAGCCGTAGCCAGCACTACCGTCAGTTGTTCGTTGGTTTCTTTAGAAAGATGAGAACAGGCCATTCCGGCTTTAGCTATGGCTTCGGCGTTTGCCCATTGGGATTGACGTATATGAAATTCCGCCAGCGCCAAATAGTTTCTTCCGTCTCTTGGAGATAAACCGAGAGCTTTTTGGTAACATCCTAACGCCGTAGATTCGTCTCCCATCGCTTCGCATACTACCGCTATATATCTATAGTTGCTGTTTTCTTCTCTTCTGTATAATTCCAAAGCTTCCGGATAATGTCCGCATTTATAGTACAGCTCGGCGAAACATAATTCCAATGCCCTGTGATATTTCATTCTGCTTGAATTGTCGCCGGCCTGAGGTATTATTGAAGAATAATATTCTATCGCTTCATCAGATCTGTTGAGTCTTACGTATATGCGTCCAAGCTCATAAAGCGCCTGTATATTTTTATCGTCGAGCCGCAGACAGCTTTGAAGCGATAATATGGCGTCGTCGAAAGAACCTCCTTGTATTTGTTGAAGAGCGAGCTGGAGGAAAGAGTTCGCGTCCTGGGGATGCGAGCTTAAATACGTCTTGTAATTTTCAATAAGAGAAGCATGAAGTTCCGTCCATTTATTCGCGTATCCTTCTCTCGCGTAAAGTTTTAGCAATTCGGCTTTCCATTGGCGATAATTCGTATTTGTTTGAGCTTCGGAGAGAGCCAGAAGCTTTTCGTAATACTCTATAGACATCAGGTATTCGTTGGCAAGCTTGCACAATCTGGCCAGACCTTCCAGAAGCGAGACGCTTTCCGGATGAATCGCTAAGGCTTTCACGGCTATTTTAATGCCGAATCGCATCATTTTATATCTTACGTCTTTATGAAAATACGCTCCTTGCATTTCTTGAAAGAACGTATGTCCCAGCGGATCTAAACTGTCCGGCTGCAGTTGGAATATTTTATCGTAAATTAATTCGGCTTCGGGGTAATTGCCCGCTTTTACGTAATCTACGGCGAGTTTTTTATAGTTTATTATATCGTCGGGCTTCAAATTCGCCAGATTAAGCCTATGCTGAATAGCTTTTTCATGTCCGAAATGCTCTTCGTAATATTCGGCTAATTTTAAAGGAAAGTAAGGATTTTGGAAGAGAGAGCTTGCCTTTTCCAGACAGGCTACGAGTTCTTCTTGATTGTCCAGTTTTTTTAGTATCTGGTACTCGAGAACGTAATGTTCGTCGTTATTTGGCTCTTCCTGTATTTTAAGCCTTACTTCTTCCAGCGCTCTTTCGGGATCTTCTCCGATACTGTCGCCTAAAATCCGCTTTTGCGGCGCTAACTGTTCCTCTTCGCCGCTCTGATCTTTTTTCTTAGTCGCTTTTTTGAGAAGATAGCCTTTATCTCCGGAGCCTTTGTCAGACATCATAGGTTTTGCCGACGACGTCTTTGACGATAGATTCTTTTTTTCAAGCATAAATTTAACTCCTGATTACTACTTTCCTTTAAAGAAATATTTTATAATAATTATAAATTTCTTTATAAATTTCTGCAAGCCGATTCTATTATCTCGTCTGCTTCGTCCGAATTGGTTCCGGAAACAAAGGCAAATTCGGCAGACAGCATTTTTTTAGATTGTTTGAGCATATTTTGTTCTTTTGGGGTTAATTTTTTAGACTTGGATAGAACGACTAGATCTTTTATAACCTGAACAAGTTTAGTTATGTCCGAGCTTTTGATTTTTTTCATATTAACGTTGTATCTATCGGACGATTTTACGGGTATATCGCTTTGGTATTCTTTAAGGTAAGATATGACGGACGGTATATCGTCTTTATTTATCAAGCGCCTTATTAAGCTGTCTTTTAAATCGAGGTTCACCATGATTCTCAGTTTATCGTTTTGAAACGATACGGTGGCGAAGCGATTAGTTCGTCCGTTAAGGGCTTTGTCTTCAATTGTTTCAACTAAGCCTATTCCGTAAACCGGATGCATGACAAAGTACCCTTCTTTAAATAGGGCAGAATGATCTTCCGAGGCGTTTTGTAAATTTAGAGAACCTGATATTCCGTTTGTTAAATTATTCATAATTTTAGGAATTCACCTAAAACGGGCAAATTCCTTTTATAATTATAAAAGATTATAACGCGACTCCTCCGCTTTTTACTGTTTTTTGCGCGCAGTCGCGTTTTTTTTCGGTCAGCAAGATATCTTTTTTGTAAGCTCTAAAGCTTTTTCCCTTGTCAGGGATTCGGAAACGGCTTTTTCATCCATTAAAGTTATCGTAGCGCATGCTATTCCGAGCTTTACCGACTCTTTGAAAGAGCTTCCGTCCAATATTCCGGCTATAGTTCCGGCCACCAGGGCGTCTCCGGCTCCTACGGAATTGACCGTCATAGTTCTTATTGACGGTATAAATCCGCTGAACGTTTTTGAAACGCAGTACGCGCCTTCCGAACCGAGCGTTATTATCGCATTTTTTAATCCTAGTTTTATTAACTCGTTTCCGGCTTCTTTTATATCGCTTTCGGATATTATCGGACGGTTGACCATAGCTTCCAATTCTTCTTTGTTGGGAGTCGTCAGAGTCACCCCGTCCAGATATCCCGTCAACGCTTGCGCTCTGCTTGGGGATACGGGCTCTACGCATATCGGAATATAATTTTTTTTGGCTATCGAAAGCAGATAAATAAGCGTTTCGTCCGGTATATCCGCGTCAGTCATTAAATAAGACGCTTTTTCTATTACGTCCAGATTTTCGCTAATATATTCCGGCGTAATGTAAGACATCACCGACATATCCGATATGCTTGCGTCCAGTTCTCCTCTAGAATTGACTACGGCAAGAAAAACGCCTGACGTGTGATCGCATCGTAGCAGCCTTGAAACGTCTACCCCGGCTTCTCTCGTAGCGTTTTCGATCATTTCGGCAAAACCTTTGTTTCCTACCGCGCTCAGAAGCGTCGTAGAAACTCCCAGCCTTGCGAGATTTTCAGCTACGTTTCTTCCTACGCCACCCGGAGAGAATTCAACTGTTCCCGGATTTTTAGTTTTAGAGAAAGTTTTTATTCTGCTTCTTCCTTTTATATCTAAGTTAGCCGCTCCTACGACTACGACTTGCTTACCCATGACGGTTTTCCGCTCCCTTTTTTGTCTGTATGTCTGTATTTTTTCATAATACCCTTAAAAGATAATCAGATGTAATTCTTTTTTTTTTTTATTATTCCTCCCATAGACGGGTTTTTATCCCGGAGGTTCGGAATAAGCCGGCATTTCGATAGGTTTTATGTTTGAATTTTCTTTTTTTTGTTCTTTTAGGGGGGGAGTATCTTGCCCGCTTGAAGCAGATTTGTTTTTAGTCGTTTCTTTTGACTCTTCGTTCGTCGTTGTTATCTCCGTTTTTGAAGCGGGTTTTTCTTTAGTTTCTTTTTTATTTTCTGTATTTCCCTTCGGAACCGATGCTGCGGGCGTAGTTTCTTCTTTGCCGTCTTTAGTCGAATTTAGTCGATTTTTTTCCTGCGTTTTTTGTTTAATATCAGGCTGTCCGGATTTTGAGTTTTTCGCTTTGTTTTTCTCGTTTTTAGAAACGTCTTTTTTCTCTTTTCCCTGATTGTCTTTTTCCCGATTCTCTAAAAGAGCGTTCTTATATCTTGGATCTCCGGATATTTTAGACGCGTATTCGGCGGCTTTTTTGGAGTCTTTAGTGAAACGCGAATTTATCCAGTAAAGCTGTAGATACGTTAGAGTTTTATCATAGCCAAGCTCAATAGCTTTCAGATAATTTTTTTCAGATTCCGCGTATAAGCCTTTTTTAGCGTAAAGGGATCCGAGATTATAATATGCGTTGGGCAGGTTCGGATTTATTTTTACCGCTTCTTTCCATGACGCTTCCGCTTCGTCGTAAAGCTCTATTTCGTAATATAGAGATCCGAGATTATTCGTTATATAGTAGTCGTTAGGGGCTAGTCTCAGAGCTTTTAAATATACCTTTTCGCTTTTAGTAAATTCATAATTTTTGCGATATGCTCTTCCTAATCTGGAATAAAGGGCTATGCTGGCAGGGTTTTCTTTTAGCCGTTTTTCATATTCTGCGGCGGCTTCTTTGTAAAGTCCTTTTTTTTCGAGATTTTCGCCCTTTGCCCATTGGTTATATTCTTTTATTTTTTCTTGCACCGCCGGATCTGAAAGCCCCTGTCTTATGGCGAGCTCGTAATATTTTATCGCTTTTTCATAATCCCTTTCGCCGTATTCGTACGTTAATCCCATGTTTAGGCTGCATCTTTTGTTGTCGAATCCTTTTTCCGCCGCTTTTTGGAAGGCGTCGACGGCTTCCCGGTGTTTTCCTTCTTCCTGAAGAGCTCGTCCCAGCATAAATATTACTTTAGGATCGATTGGAGGAATTTCAGAGGCTTGTTTAAATCGATCGGCCGCTTTTGCGTAATCTTTGGCGTTAAAGGCTATCCAACCTGAATTTATCAAAAAATATTTATTTTTGGGATCTATTTTGAGTCCGTTTTCAAAAATTTCCTTAAGCTTCGCCTCGTCGCCTAAAAAGGTATAGATAGAGGCAAGAGCGGCGTAAAAATTAAAATTTTCAGGATCTTTTTTCAGCGCTTCCGCATACAGATCAGCCGCTTTTTTATAATCTCCGTTTCTCTGAAACTTTTGAGCTTCTATTATCGTTTTCGCTTCGTTTATCCTCATTAATAGGAAAAAAAATAAAGCCGCCAAAGCCAATATAGAGACTATAGTGATTATATGTTTTTTTTTCATGATCTGCTACCGCCGAAGTTAAGAGGCTTATTTTAATAACGTTTCTTTATCGCTTCTATTATCGCTTGTTTGTCGATATCCGATTCCGTTTTAGCGTTGTCGAATATTTTTAGGATATTAGACATGATATCTTCGTAGGAATATGAAAATACGAAGCTGCCGATATCTGACATAGCTTCTTCATAATTGGTAAATTCAGTGACAAAACAAGTTAGTCCGCTGTCCGAAAGATTCGTTTCGAATTTATCCGATAAATATCCGGCTTTTACAAGTATTATGTACGGCATTTTTTTTATTTTGTCTACGTAAGTTTTATACGCTTCGGCAAACGTTGGGGACGCGTTTTCGTTGCCGTCGCTGATAATGACAAGAACGTCCGGTTTCTGCCCTTGTTCCGCCATTTTTATTAACGGCGCTCCGGGAGCCGAGCCTTGCGCCGTTCCGGAGTATTTATCGTAATTAGTTTCCCATTCTTTGTCTTTTATATCAAGTTGCGCCGCGTTTTCCGCGAAAAACCAAACCGAGAGCTTGCCTTTTTTGTCAAGCATAGACGAGAATATATTTATAAAAGCCTTGCCGATTTCTTGGTGCGCGTACATGCTTCCTGATACGTCTATAAGCAGAGCTATATGTTTTTTTATAGAATATTTTTTCTCAATAAGAGAGAGAATGGCTCTGTAGACTTGGCTTTTGAAATGGATCTCTTGTTTTTGAACGTATTTCTTTATTCTTCTAAGATCGCTGGAGTTCTTTTTATTTCGAGCCGGTTGAAGTCTGTCTCGCACGTAAATTCTTATGTCTTCGTTTTTGAAGGCTTTTATTCTTTTTAGGATAGGCAGACATTTGATTATTTCATCGACGCTCATTTTATAGACTAATTTTTTTACGGTCTTGGCGGAAATATAGTTAATATTTTTTATCGCGTCTTCTCCGCTTATAGAAAATTTATCGACCGTGCCGCATATGAGATCGGAGTCGAATTTGGTTCTTAATATTTTAATAGCTTCAGCCAGGCTTCCTTTAGGCGGTTCGTTTTTAAAGAGTATATCTTGAGTTCTTTTCGAAGGCTTTATATGCAAAGACGCGTAAATGGATTTAAGGCTTTTTTTATCGTAGAATAAAAGTTTGTCGAATTTTGTTTCGTTCTCTTCCAAAGTTCTCAAATATGTTTTTATAGCCGTTCGAGCGCATCTCGGAAATTTATCGTACATTCTTTTACAATAGTTGATAATATTTGACAGCGATTTTATCGGGATGTGCGGTATCAGCAAAGCGCCCGTTTTTCTTAGTTCCAAATGTTCCGAGGTAAGGAGATGAGAGAGAAGAATTTGCATGTGCAGTTCGGTTATTCCCGCCTGTTTGTAAAGTCCGTGAAAAAAATCGACTTCGGAAAGTTTATCCATGGCGATATTCTCAAATACGAAGAAGCATGCCGTGATTCTGTATATATCCTGAGACGTCAGACACAATTTTTTATGTATCTCTTCAAGAAGTTCGAGTCTTTGAAGGAAATACATAGCGAACACGCTCGTTACGATCGTTTGAAAATCCGGATCGTTTTCGTCTGCGGATTCAAAAGAATAAGGTCTATTTATTTCTCTCTTGTTTACCAAAAAATACGAACGGTTTGTTTGTTGCAGTTTCATATTTGCCTAATTCTCCGGCTTTACTCTACATAGAAAAAAATCTGCGCAAGTAATAAAAGCTCTTTTTTATTCAACTGAGGGTTCGAACCTCTTCCTCTTTTGAAAAGGATGCCTAATTAGTTTCAACAGCTTTTATGTAAGGGCGCAGACTAAGAATAATTATAAAATGTATAATTATGTATGTCAATATTTTTATTCGGCGGCTTTTCGGCAATCGATTTTTATTTTTTAGTGTTGTCTGAAATGAAATTCCGGAGTTATACGAAAATTGTTATTTGTTGCGCGCATATTTGCCGCATAAATAAATAAGCCGCAAGCCTGAAATCATTTTCGGCTTGCGGCTTAGCTTTTAAGCGGAGAGAGAGGGATTCGAACCCCCGGATGAGTTGCCCCATCAACGGTTTTCAAGACCGCCGCAATCGACCGCTCTGCCATCTCTCCAATGAGAAAGTATATCAGTTTTTTTTGATTATGTCAAGCGGTCTGTTGATTCTTTCTTTAAATTCATTCTTATGGCTTTGAGGCTTCGCCGTATTTTACCAAGCTTTTTCCGGATCTGTCGTCGTCCTTCTGTAGACTCCTTTTTCTTCTCTAACCAGTTTCGTAAATCCCATTCTGCTCAAATTTTTGTCGCTGAGCATTTGTTTTTCTCGATCGGTATAGAAATAAACTCCGTACGGAGCTATGATTCTTTCTACGCTTCCTCCGCATTTAGGGCATGAAGACAGGGCTTCGTCAGACATTTTTTGTTTTATTTCGAAGGCGTTTGAACAATATTCGCATCCTTCGGAGTCGTCGGTTTTTCTATAACAATATATAGGCATATTTTCACCTCTTTAAACTTTTGTTGATGTTATTCCACGGATCCTCCCGCGGATCCCGATTCGGTTCCCGAGGCCGACGGCTGCAAGTCTGGAATAGGCTGCGGAGATAATATAATCTGCGGTGAATCGGCCGTTTTATCCTGTCCTTGACCTTGAGCTGCCGTGTCTCCCGAAGAGTAGTCGGAAGACTCCGAGTAGTTTTGTTCTTGGCCGCTTTGAGAAGAAGTTTTGCTTGTTTCTTCGTCCGCTTTTTCTTCGATTTGTTCGCTTTGTATATTGACGTTTTTAATTTTCCAAGTTCCGTCTTCTTTTACCAGCGTAAAAACGCACAGTCCTCTATACGTTCTTTCTTCTCCGCTGTCGTTCCAGCTTCCCGATTCAACGTAAGAAGTTTGAACTTTAACTTCGGTTTCGTTTTTTTCTTCGGTAGCTCCGGGAGTTGTTCCAGAGTTGTCCGAGTTTTCTTCCGTCGTAAGTTTTGAAGTTTTTTCCGGTATCAAGTTAGACGTTTTGCTATAGTAATCGGCCAGCAATTTTGCGTCTGAAAAATCTTTCGTTCTGTCGCCCGATTGATCGGAAAAATCGGGGGAAGAAGATATCATACCGGCAACTTCTTCATATTTTTTGCCCGCTAAAAGTTTAAGAATTTTATCCGTCGTTTCTTCCGGCTTTTCCGTTTCGTTTTCTTCTTTTCGTATCTGAAGCGGCGTCGGCTTAGGCTTTGCCGGGGCTGTTATTTGCTCTGTCGTTTGAGAAACGGGAAAGTTAGGGGGAGGGGTCGAAGGAGGCGGGGAAAAAATCTTTGACAAGACTACGCACAGTATTCCTGCCGCGATTATTATTAACGTTAGCAAGATATATCTCTTTCTTTCTCCGTTTTCTTCTTCTTCGTCGTCGTTGTCGTCGTTATTTTCTTTCCGTTCGTTATTTCTTACGAATGCGTTTTTTTCGTTTTTTATTTCTTCGGAAGTCTGCGTTTGCTGAGCGGGGGCCTTTTGTTCTTCGTCTTTGTTTTTCTTTTTGCCCTTCGCTTTTTCTATATATAAATCTCCTATCGTTTCGCCGGTTTGAGCGTCGATATAAAATTTATGTTCTTTTCCGTATTTGCTGTTATAAGTTCCTTCCCATAACGGAACGGCCGCGAGAAAAGTTCCGATCAATTCTCCCGTAGGCTTGAAGTTTCCGTTTTCATCAAAAGCAGAGGGATTCTGCGCTTTTAACAATTCGTACGCTTTCGGTTCGGCTTCGTCTTCCGTAATATTTATCGGAGTAAAATCTTTTTTTGTCTGATCGGCCGTTCGATAATATTTATAGTAGACCGAGAGTTTAATGAGTTCTTGAGGAACTTGAGAACATCTCGGGACTATGACCACTTCGTCGACTTTTGTCCCGCCTTTGGTTTCGTCCGGTATTCTAAACCAGAATCCGATACATCCGTAATATTTCTTAGTTATTTTATTTATGTAAAAATGGTCTCTTGCGAATTTGTCTTCGCTTTGTTTTTCCAGCCATTGAAATAAGCATTCGTGAGCTTCTTTTGTATCTATATGCGACTGAATAAAGGATACTTCTTCTTTCGATCGTTCTTGTCGTTCGGTATCCGGTTCTTTTTCGTTAGATGCGTTTATATTCATAAGTATAACTTGCTTCCTTTAAAAGTTTTCATAAATTAGAGTTTTTTGACAACTCGATTTTCTTTTGCCATTTCCTTGTTTTCTTTTCTTTTTTCTTAAATCCTGTTAGGCGTCTCTTAAAATGTTTTGAAATGTTTGAAGGAGGCTTATCTTACTAACGCGAATTTTTAAGAAGGATCTGGAGAGTTATTTCCCTCATGTAATTATGAACGCCAATTAATCTGAAGGATGGATAAGCGCCATGACGTCAAGTGTAAACAAAAAAGCCGAAGAGTTAATTGAAAAAGCATTACGCCTGGATACTGCGGAATCGGGAGAAGAGTATGTCGAATGTCTTTCAGAGGCTATAGAGTTAAATCCCTTTAATTTTAGACCTCATATTCTTCTTGGTAATTATTATTATAAGCAGGAAAGATATTCGGATGCCATACAAAGTTTATCAAACGCGGCGAATATCGACTATACTTTAAAAAATGACGCGAGCGAGGTAGGCAAGGTCTATATAAATCTGGCCAAAATATACCAAAAGCTTAACGAAAAGCAGAAATCGCTTGTTTATTATAAAGACTATATCGGCCTTTTCCCTGAATTTCAACATTCGGAAGTTTTGGCCTCCCAAATTTACGTGAAACTGAAAAATTCTAAGGCTTGGTTCGCTTCTTACCGCAAAGCAAGAGAAGCTTTGTCCGGCGGAAAGCATAAGGAAGCGGAAAAACTTTTAAAAGCTTGCGTTAAGGCTAATCCTTCTTTTGCATGGTCAAGTTATTATCTCGCCTGTTCTTATATTGAAAGGGGAAACGTCTCTTCCGTTGCGGAGCTTTTAGAAAAATGTCTTAAAAACAGGAATCATTACTGCTTTAAGTATACGTTATATAAATTTCAGATTGACAACGGTTTGGCCGTAGACGAAGAACTGCTTGACGAAGTAAGAGCCGAAGCTCCTTATTTTGTTCCCGCTATTCTTCTGGATGCGGCCCGTTTGAATAAAACCGGAAATTCCGAAAAATCTTTGGAATTATATAAACAGATAATTTCTTTCCTTCCCGGAACCGAGTACGCTCAAGAAGCTTTAGATCGCCTTTTCGACATACAGTCATCGTCTTCCGCCGAATCAGCCTCCGAAGGCGACGGAGACGGCGCTATAGTAAACGAATTAGACGGCAATTCGCAGATGTTCGAAGATTCCGCGGACAAAACTGTTCAAGTAAGAACCGGATTGTTCAGGCCTTCTAAATCTAAAGTTAAAGTAAAAAAGGGACTGTTGAGCCGTAAACCCGTTGCGGGAGCTATTCCCGAAGAGGAACCTTCGGTCGAGCCTTCCGAGCCTTGCTCCGAGCCTTCCGAGTCTTACTCCGAGCCATCCGAGTCTTATTCCGAGCCTTCCGAGTCTTACTCCGAGCCTTCCGAGTCCTACTCCGAGCCTTCCGAGCCATGCTCCGAGCCTTCCGAGTCATACTCCGATCCTTCCGAGTCTTACTCCGAGCCTTCCGAGTCATACTCCGAGCCTTCCGAGTCTTACTCCGAGCCTTCCGAGACTTACTCCGAGCCATCCGTCTCTTACGCAGAGGCTGCCGTCTCAAAGACCGACCCTTGCGA
>CASEKF010000022.1 GCA_949288455.1 uncultured bacterium | reverse complement strand
GTCAGGATCCTGTCTTAAAATAGATCTAAGACCGTTTGCGAAAGTAAGCCCTATCTTAGAATTGACAGGCATTTGTCCTATTCCCTCGATCTGGTATTCCACAGGGTCTTCTACCGTTATTACGTTTCTGGAAGGAGATTTTATTTTTTCGATTATCGCGTACAGCGTAGTCGACTTACCGCTTCCGGTAGGGCCTGTTACTAGTATCGAACCGTAAGGGCGCGTTATAAGTTCTTCTAGTCGTAAAAAATCGTATTTTAAAAGTCCCAGTTCTTCCAGGGTGATCAATTTGGAACTTCTGTCAAGTATTCTTAAGACTATTCGTTCCCCAAACTGCGTTGGAAGCAGCGAAACTCTGACGTCTATTATCCTTGCTCCGCTTCTTACTCTCATTCTTCCGTCTTGAGGCAATCTGTTTTCGGCCAGATTCAATTTAGACATGACTTTTATTCTTGCGATTACGCCGATATACTGCTGTTTGTGAATTCTTAGAGTTTCATGCAGCTCTCCGTCGGTTCTTATTCTAACCAGAGCTTCTTTTTCATAGGGCTCGATATGTATGTCTGTTCCTCTTTGCTGTATTGCCTGTATGAAAAGCGTATTTACAAGTTTTATAATAGGGGCGTCCATACCTGAGGAGGATAGATCTAAAGTTTCGTCATGTCCAAGATCTAAAGAATCGTCCGACGCCGAAGCTTCGTTTTTTGCCTCTTCTATAGCAAGATCCCGCAAACCGGATTCCATCTGCTCTTTATCTATCGTAACGGCTTCAAAATTTTGCCCCGTTATTAAACGTATATCTTCAAGAGCTTCCAGATTTGAGTCGGCGCATATTCCTATAGTTAGAGGATTTTCCGAAAAAATAAGGATTTGATTTCTTTGAAAAAAATCGATAGCTATATGTTCTAGAATATCTTTTTTTGTCATTTATCCGCTTGATCCGTGCCTTTATAGACTTTAAAAGGGGAGGTCTTATTCACGCTCTGTTCATTTAGCAAGCTTCTTCCGTATTTATCGGTTATAAATTTCATATCTTCAGAGTCGTTAATTATATGAGGCGTAAGAAATACGAATAAGGTTCTGGAGGTTTTAGTTTTGGATTTGTCTTTAAATAAGCCTCCGATTAACGGTATCTTGCTTAAAACAGGCACTTGTCTTATTGTTTCCGTAGTATTTTCGTCTATAAGTCCTCCTATGACTATAGTTTCGCCATTATTTAGAGTAATTATGTTGTTTATGCTTCTTTCGCTTGTAACCGGAACTTGAGTCTCTGAAGCTCCGTTGCCTTGACTGATCCATTCGACTAAATCGGCCAGTTTTAAGTCTAACTCCAGCCTAACTTGATTGTTTTGACCTACATGAGGAGTGACTTCCAGCTTTAAGCCTATATCTTTATATTCGTAGGATATGATGGGATTGTTATTAGTGTCGTATTTTGTTCCGGTAGCGAAAGGATAGTTTTTAGATGCTGAAAGTTTGGCTGTTTTATGATCATGGGTTACTACTCGCGGAGTCGATAATAAATTAAAGTTTCCTTTCGTTTCAAGGGCTTTGATGACTCCGTAAAGTTTCGGAACTTTCATAGTCGTTCCGTTTACTTCCAATTCTATACTTTCGCTTCCTATGGCTCCGGCTACAAAGTTTCCTCCGCTTAAACTCTGAATAAGTCCGGTTTCATCCAGTCCTCCTCTAAACGAAGCTATAATTCCCGGATTTGAGATAGCTTGCCATGCTATGCCTGCGTCAAGACTATTGCTTAACTGTGTCTCTGCGATTATAGCCGATATGAGCACTTGCTTTTGAGGAGCGTCCAGCTTCTGAATCATTGGAAGAAGTTCTTGGTATTCCTTTTCCGTTGCATAAAATATAATCGCGTTTGTCGCGGCGTCGGCTGCGACTTTCGTTGATACTATATCTTTTTGGTCTTTAGCCTTAGCGGTGCCTTCTTGCTCGCTTTTGATAGATTCCAGGATCCTTTTTTTCTCTTCAAGAAGTCCTGAAATACTTGCCGTTACGTCTTCGGCGTTTGCGTTTTGAAGATAATAAACTTTAAAGTTTCTTTCCTCCGTTTGTACTATTCTCTCTTCGACGTCTATCTCTGCGATTGCCGCTTCAATTTCAAGAAAGTCTTTTCTTGGAGCCATTACTAAAAGGGTATTGGTCGGTTCGTAAGCGGCGATTTTTACTTGCTGCATATTATTCGCGTTAGCGTGTCCGGAAGTTTGATAAACTGACGTCAGCGCCGTAGCCAATTCTTTTACTCTTATATATTTTGGCTGAAAAACTCTGATAGCGGAGCCTTTGTATTTTTCGTCTAACTGTTTTACTATTTTTATTATTCTAGAAACATTTTCGGAAGTATCGGTAATAATAACCGCGTTGGAAGGAGCGTATGAAGATATGACGCCCGGCGGAGTAACAAGAGGAGTAAGAGCGGTTTTCATTATATCGGCGTCGGCGTTGGACAATAGAGCTAGGGCTACCACGTATCCGGACTTCGGCTTTATAACTCCTGTGCCTACATAGCTGGCGTTTTCTTTTTGGGATTGGCTCAGTTCCACTACTTTATATGCTTCGCCTTTAGACGTGATTCCATATCCTGAGGCTTCAAGCGCTGATAGATATAAATCCCAAGCTTCTGAAATGCCGACGCGTCGGGAGGAAAGTATCGTTATATTGCCTTTTACTCCGCTGTCCAGTATAATCGTTTTTTTCGTAATATCGGCCATAATTTTAGTCACGGTTTTTATATCTATATTATCAAAGTTTAATATGATATTTCCAGTCCTCATAGCTTCGGTTATAGTCGAGTCTAATTCGGCCTGATCGGGTTGTTCCGCTTGCACTTCTCCGGTTATAGAACCCTGAGTCCCCGAAGCCGTTCTTGATTTGGATACGGCGGACATTTGAGCCTCAGCCATTCCGGAGAAGGCAAATACTAGACATAAAAATATAAGACATTTGGCTAAATTATGCATATTATCTTAATACCTATTTTATTATAGTTTGATTTTTATATTGTTTAGTTCGCCGCTTAGTTGCACGTTGATCGGTATAATGCCCGTATCGAGTTTTACGTTTCCGCCTATTTGCTTCCCCTTGACGTTTATTTTGCCAGCGCCGGATATAATTTGCCCTTTAGCGTCGAAATTGATTTCGGCCTCGTTTCCGTAAAGATCCGCGCGACCTGCTACCGATAAGGATTCTTTAATTAGAGGATTGGGAATTTTTTTGAGCGTTCCGCTAAAATCTATATTTCCCGTTTTCTTTTTAAAGTGATAATTTCCTGTTATCTTGAATTTTCCGTCTCCTGTCATTGTCGCGATTGAAGGCGGAATAGGGTATTCCGTAATGTCTAAGTTTATCTTGCCGCCGCGTATGTCTCCTTTTAAGGCCAGATTGTCCGTTCCTTCTCCCGATAAGCTAATTCCGCCTATAACGCTGGGCTTTATAATTAATTTGTCTAATTTTAAAAGCTCTCCCTGTTTAGACGTTACCGTTAAATTTTGTAATTCCGTAGCTAAAAATTTATTTTCGCTGTTCTGCCAAAAGATTTTAACTTCATTCGAGTCGTTTAGTTCTTGGATAGTTTTTTCCATATAGTCGGCATATGGAAATGTTAGAATTAAGACTATTGCGAATATTATAACGAAAATTCCTGCCGAGATTATTATTTTTTTCATTTATCCCTCCAGAATCAGGCTAACGTTCCATAATCCGTCCAGATCGTTATCTCTGAATCTTGCCTTGATTACGGCTATATTTTCTTGTCGTAATCTTAAAAGTAGTTTTGTAAGTTCCGAGCCGCTTAAATTATTGAATTTTACGTCTGCTCCTTCTTTGTTTTTTTCCGCTGAAAGAGATTTAATTTGTCCCATTTTTTTCTTTATTGACAATTCCAGAGTTATCGTTTCTATAGAGGCCAGAAGCGATACGTTTCCGCCGACTTTTTTTAACGGTTTGGGAAGAGCTTTATATTCCGATAAAAGTTTTTCAATTTGAGAAACTTCGCCTTTTAGCTTTATTAGTCTGTTTTTATTTTCTTCGGCGTTTTTAAGAGGCGTTATGACTAGAACGGATATAATTATCAATACGGTGATTAGGCATAATATTCCCGTAAGCAATTTTTGAGAGCTTTCGGGAAGAGAGTTAAGGTTTATCATTTTGACCTCCGCTTGATTGCCGCAGCGGTTTCGCCGTGTCAATTCTGAGCGTAAATTTTACTTTTTTTGACTGTAAAGTTTTGCCTTCGGTTAATTTTACGTTTCTAAAATGTTCGCTTAGCGTTTCCCTTATTTTTTCGGCATCCAGAATAGAATCTATTTCTCCGGAGATATTCGCCGTCGATTTTGATATTTCAACGTCGTAAACTGTCAGAGAATTAGGACGGCTTATATTTAAAGAGGCCTTCTGAAGCGCTTGAAGAATTTCCAGTATTTGGAGATCGTTTTTTGATGAATTACGCTTTCGTTCTTTTATTTCCTGTTCCAATTGCTGTACGGGCTTCAGAATTTTCTTATTTGGAAATTCTTTTTTGATTTCCGTCGAAATAAGATTTGAATAATTTGCGACTTGAGCTTTGTAATAAGCGGATTGAATATTTGCGTACACGACGGCTAATATCAATGGAATTAAAGCGGCCGCAATATAAAAATACGGTATTTGATCCTTATCTTTTTCTTCATGCCCAAAGTTCACCGCTAAATGAGGATATTTATCTCTGATAGCGGCCCCGAAAGCTACCGCGTGAGTATATGGAGAAATATTGTCCGGAAGCGTAAAGGGAAGAGCTTTGCATTTGAAAATCTGTTCCGCTAGTTCCCCTATCTTTTTCGCTTGAGAACATCCGCCTGAGGTTATAATAGTATCGTAACAGAATTCGCTCCCGCTGTTTATTCTAGTTTTAAGAGTTTTGAAAAGTTTGACTATTTCGTTTTTAAAAATTAAGTTGTCAAGCCCTTCCTTTTCTTTTAAATTTATCGCTTCGTCAATGCTTACGCCGTATTCTTCCGCTATTTTTTCGTCTATATGTCTTCCTCCCGTTAAAATTACGCTTATGAAGTTAACGTATCCGTTTTTTAATCCTACAGCGGCAGTTTTCGAAGCTCCTATATCTAAAATTAAGGCGTTCGAAAAACCGCACCATAGACATGTTCTTGCTAGAGAAGTAATTTCGCAGTCTAAAATTTTTTTATCTTCGTCTTCGATTTTATTTTTAGCTGCGTAGGCGTACGCTTCTCCCTGAGGATTAACCGTAAAATCCCATGCGGCTTTTTTTAAATCGAACGCTAAGGAATACTCTAACTCTTCCCGCACCATTTCCTCACATTTTTTTTTGTCTCCAAAGGGGAGAGAGAGCTTTCTGAAAGTAAGTTTTCCGGAAGGCGTCGCTACTATAATGTTCGACGTTTCTTTCGACGTAGCCTTGATTTGCTTCCAAGACGCTTCCAAAGTTACTTGCTTGGTTCCGGAAGATGCCGGATCTATGCCTGAAGAGATTTTCATTTATTTTGCCTTCCAGCTGATAATTTTTCCATTTTTATCTATTAAAGCCGTTAATATTAAAATTTCTTCGTTATGCGTCGCCGTTATTTTTATTTGAAAAAATTCGCTCGTATAGCCGGCTAGCTTTATTATTTCGTTTATTTTCGATTCGCTTGCCGTAGCCAGAGCCTTACGCAATTCTTCGTTATTTTGAATAGGCCTGTTTTCTATGATATTGTTGACTTCCTGTTCCGTCATGTCTTCGCTTAGACTTTGAAGAATTTCTTTTGAGGCCGTGTTTATATTTATTTTTGTATATTTGCATTTCGACGCGTATATATATTTTTCCAAATTGCCGTCGGTTGCGGATCGCTTGTAATCTTTTACGGCGTCTTTAATTCCTTCTATATATTCTAATTCTTTTATAGAATCGATATAAGCGTTTTTAGGTTCCCCGTATATACTATGTGATTCGTTCCCGCCGACTCTTGTTTCAGAATCTGCATCTATCCAGTCCGCTATAGCTTCGGCTCCATGAGGCGCGTTTATATCTAGTATTTGAAAAATTCTGTTAAGTTGGTTTAAATGTTCTTCGCTTTCAATTATGGAATTTATGGCGAATCGTTTTTCTAAATCTTCTATTTCTACTTGTATATCAGCGTCGTCTGTTTTGATAGAAGTAAGCGTCAGAGCGTTTAGGTATTGCATGTTGGCGTATAAATCTTTCGGATCGTCCGAATAATATGCCTTTATGTACTCTATTATGCTTTTGCAGGCCGCCGAAGCCTGGTAATACGCAACGTCTCTGTTTTGAGCTACGGCGACATATTTTGCCGTGTAAAGAGTATCTGACGACAGTTGAAGATTCATAACCGTCAATATTATTATAATAGATAGTATTCCTATAAGAACCATAGTTTATCTTATGCCCGGCCTGGCGGAAAATTCCATTGATTTTTCATTTTCTCCCTCTTTATAATAGAGCGTTATAATGATAATTTCAGGTAAGTTGTCGGGGGCTTCTTCAAGAATGTTGCCGTCTTGTTTAAAACGGACTTTCATACCGGTAATTTTTTCCGAAAGACATCTAGCTTTATTTTGAGCTTCTTCTTTATTTTCGTCCGTGAATTTTCTTGGAAAAGGATATTCGCTATACGCTAAATATTTATTATCGTTTTTAGAAGCGACGAAATAACAGGCTTCTACCGTTCCGTCGCCCGTCTCTGAAGCTTCAGTTATAAAACGGAAAAAATCGCTTCGCTCGTCGTTTGATTTTTCAAACTGAAAAGTTTGTTCAAATGAGTCCGGCTCATAAGCTGATATAATCTGCCTTCTCATTTGAATATACGCTTTAGCCAATTCGAAATCGTTTTCAGAGATTGTACGAGCCTCTTTTATTCCTCTTACGGAATATGCGAATATAAGAAACGTCAAGCCTGCCGCTATTATTGAGACGGCTATTGCTATTATCAATTCAAGCAGCGTGAAGCCTTTATCGCATCGCTTTGATTTTGAACGTTTTAAGGTTGACATATTCCTTGTTTCCGTATTTGATTTTCAGGTTAAATTCAGTCGCTGGAATTTGAGAGTATGAAACCGAAGATTTGTCGCCTTTCGCGGTAAAACCCGATAATTCTTCCGTTTCCGGATCTCGCTGTTCGCTCGTATAGTCTAAATCTATTGCGTCTATGTCTTTATACGCCGTAATTTCGTCCATTTCCGCCGAACCGTAAGCTAACGCTCTGATCGTAAGATTATTTTCGGCCGCAAGAGAAATCGAATTTATCTGCATTCTGCTTAACGCGGCGGTAGCCAAAGCCAAAATAGCTATAGAGACTAGAAGTTCTATCATTGTGAATCCGGTATGTTTCCTCTTCATGCGTTTATAATTTTAAGTTTTTTATTATAATCCTTTATTTAGTTAATTTTATAAAATCGGGGTGATTTTTAATTTTGTCGAACATTTTAGATTGTTTGGCTATTTCTTTATTGCCGTTTTCTAATTCTATCGATTTTGCCAGAGCGGTTAAAGCCTGTTCCGTTTTTCCCAGCATTGCATAAGCGCATGCATTGTTAAACCATGCTCCTTCGCTTTTATTATTTCTTTTTATAATATCGTTATTTACTTTAATTGATTCTTCATATTTTTTCAATCTGAGATAAGATGCGGACAGAGCCATTTGAGCGTTTGGAATATTTTTATTTAGGCTTAAAGCTTTTTTCATATGTTTTACGACTGCGAGATAATCTTCTTTGCTAAAAGCCGTCAGTCCGGCCTGATAGTAAGCTCTCCAATTTTTGGAGCCCTGTTCGGCGGCTTGTTCATAATATTTAGCCGCTTCGTCGGCGCGTTTCCGTTTAGAAAGATAATCGGCTAGTTCTTCTTTATAACGAGGGTTTTTGCCGTCTAGCTCTATCGCTTTGAGATAAGCCTTTTCCGCTCTTTTATTGTCTTTGGCCGCATACGCTTTTCCCAAGCGAAAATAAATATCGGCGTTCGCGTCTTCTAATTTAATATACTGATTATAAACGTATATAGCGTCGTTAATTTTATTTTCTTTTATATATATGTCGGCAATTCGTTTATATACTTCCGGATTATGATCATGGCAGACTTTGATCGCTTGTTTCATATACATAACGGCAGGCTTATATTTTTTTTCTTTTAATAAAACGTATCCCATGCCGATTTTGGCGTCAGGGTAATCTTCGTTTAGTTTTATTGCTTCTTGAAAACGTTTTGCCGCGTCGTTAAATTTATTTTTTCGTATGAGGGTAAAACCTATGTAAGTTTCGCTTACGTAATCTCCGCTGAAAAGTTTTTTAGACGTCGTAAAATTTTTCAGCGCTTCGTCGTTTTTCCCCATACTATAAAAAATTAATCCTTTTAGTTGATATCCTTCATGATTGCGAGGTTTTATTTTTATATATTTATCGGCGTATTTTAGAGCTTCTTTTTGTCTTCCTTGATTTAGTAGGAGTTTTGCCTTGGAATATATGTCTCCTGAGGTTTCGGCTGCATACGATACGCTAATTAGAAGCGATAGACATATAAATAGGAGAAGAATACTTTTATGCGTCGTAGAAACCATATCAAAAATTCTCCTTTGCGTTTTTGTAACATAGCGTTTCGGCGGCGTTAAATATCGTCTGTTCTTTAGGAAAGATTATAACATGAATAGCGGCAAACTAACTAGTATTATATACTTTTTATTTTTCTAACATATTGACATAAAAAAAAGTCTTTGCTATACTTTCGAGTAAAGATATCGCGCAATCGTTGCGTAGACTGTGCGAATAATAAGGATATGGACGGCGGTTTTAGAATTCAAACCGCATCTATCCGCTAATTATTAAGAAGAAGTCCGCTTCTCACCTTGCGGTTATCGTATCGGCAAGGTTACGAATTATACGAGAGTTTTCTTTTTTGTCTTTCGTAAGGTGGTTATTATTTACCTTTGTTTTTAAGCGGCTTTTAGGCCGCTTTTTTTTTCTTAGCTTGAGTTATTTAGATTTAAAAATTGATAAGACGTCAGAATATCGATCTAAACATTTGCCCGTATAAAGCGGCATGTCGTCTATCGGCGTTGAATTTTGGACGCTTTGCGATAGCGTAGGGGGATAAGAGTTAACTTTTAATTTTTCGGAGGTGCAGTATTTCAAAGGAGATTAAAGTCAATAAGGAAATCAGGGCGAGACAAGTAAGAGTTATAGGAAATTCCGGCGAACAGCTGGGCATTTTATATATTAGAGACGCCTTGAGGATAGCGGAAGAAACGAATTTCGATTTAGTGGAAGTATCGCCGTCTACCGATCCGCCGGTATGCAAGCTTATGGATTACGGCAAATTTAAATATGAGCAGGCTAAAAAGGAAAAAGACGCTAAAATTAAGAGGAAAACCCTTGACGTAAAGGAAGTTAAACTTAGGCCTAAGATAGACGAAAACGATTTTTTGGTAAAGAAAAATACTGCTGAAAGAATTCTCAAAAGCGGGAACAAAGTTAAGGTGACTTTGATGTTTAGAGGCAGAGAGGTCGTCTATACTGAGCTTGGCAAAAAGCTTATGAATAGATTGGCCGAAGAATTGGACTCGTGTTCTTCTGTCGAGAGAGTTCCAAAACTGGAGGGGAGAAATATGATTATGATTCTTACCCCTAAGTCAGCTTGATTTGAGTTTGTTTTTTAGGATAATAGCAATTTTAGGTTTGAACGTGTTCTTTCGCGTCGTTTCGTTCGATTTTGATATGTCAGACGCGCGGAGATAATGGCCGAAAAATAGAAGCAAACGATATTAAATGCGTTTAGCTTCGGAGTATTCGCTTAGAAGCGAACAGAGTTAATATAACATAAGTGGAAGGGTGTGTTTTTATGCCGAAGATTAAAACAAGAAGATCCGTAGCTAAAAGAATAAAAGTTACAGGTTCCGGTAAAATTCGCAGAATGAAGCAATTCAGCGGATGTAAGCATATTCGTGAAAAAAAGAGCCCCAAGAGGACTAGAGGTTTCCGTAAGGCAGCTTTCGTAGCCGAGTCGGATATGACTATGATCAGCAAATGCGTTCCTTATATGGTTTGAAATTGAATAGATTCCGTTGAAATTTATCTGGAGGTAAAAAATGCCAAGAGTTAAAAGAGGTATTATAGCTTTAAAGAAAAGAATAAAAGTTATGCGTCTTGCAAAAGGCTACAGAGGAGCGAGGCGCAAACATATAAAAAGCGCTCGCGAGGCCGTTATTCACGCAATGGCTTACGCTCACAGAGACAGACGCGTTAGGAAAAGAAATTTCAGGCAGCTTTGGATTTTAAGAATTAACGCTGCAGCTAGGATTAACGGCATATCTTACAGTCGTCTGATAGCCGGATTAAAAAATGCCGAAGTTATTATTAACAGGAAAATGCTTGCCGAGATGGCCGTAGTTGATCCTTCTACTTTCGCCAAATATGCTGAAATAGCTAAGCAAAATTTAAAGTAAAATAGATTTGCGCCCGCGTAATTTTACGCATAACAAAGTTTATTTTACTGCAATAAGCAAGACAATCGAGAAGTCGAATCGTAAAGATTTGGCTAGATAATATTGAGTTTGATTCTTTTTGCGGAGGTTTGTTATGAACGAAGTTATAAAAAATATTTTGACGAGGCGCAGCTGCCGTAATTTTTCAGATAAGCAGATAGACAGGAAGGAATTGGAACAGATTTTGAAAGCCGCGGTTTACGCGCCTACCGGAAGAGGATCTCAAGATTGGACGTTTACGGCGACTGCGGATAAAGTTAAAATTCTAGACTTGGCCGACGCGGTTAAAAAAGCTTTGAATATGCCTCGGGACGCCGTTTATAATTTCTATAACGCTACCGCTATAGTAATAATAGCTAATGACAGAAATTACAAATACGCTAAGCAAGATTGCGGAGCCGCTATGGAAAATATAATGCTCGCGGCGCATTCTTTGGGCATAGCTTCATGTTGGATTAATCAGCTTTGCGATACTTACGATGACCCCGGAGTTAGAAGTTTGTTGGAGTCTTTTGGAATCGGCAAAGATAAAATAGTCTCTGCCGTCGCCGCTTTAGGATACGCCGCTTCTCCGGTTGGAGAGCCTGCTCCCAGAAAAGCCGAAGCGATTAATTTCATAGATTAAAACTATAAGTAAGTAAGGTCAGCCGAATTTCTCAGAGATTATTTTGTTAGTTAGCAGCCGTAATAATTAGCGCTTTTATTACTTCTGCTTTATCAATTGAGATTGAATATAAAAGAGAATCATGTAGAGAGCCTTATCGGGTCCGATCGTTTTTTAGAAGAAGATCCGGCGAGGCTTTTTATCGTTTTATTTTAAATTTGCTAGTCGCTTTATAACGTTTATCTTTCTTGCATGCGTTTTTGCTTTATGCATTATTATTTATCAAAGGATTTTTATTTAGTTTAGAGAAATTTCTTGTAAGTTATGGCAAAAGTTTTTACTGTTTCCGAAATAAATAAATATGCTTCGCGTTTGATAAAAAACGATTTAATTCTTGGGCGAAACGTAGAGGTTGAGGGAGAAATTGGAGAAGTTTCTTTTTCTCAAGCCGGTCATGCTTATTTTGTGTTAAAAGATGCCGCCTGTCAAATAAAAGTTAATTTTTTTAAAAATTATAGGGATAAGTCTGAGGTAACGCTAAAGCCCGGCGTGTCAGTTTTGTGCGTTGGAAAAATTAATCTTTACGAAACTACGGGATCTTATTCTCTTACCGCGTCCGTAGTAAAAGAATCCGGACTTGGCAGAATGTATGAAAACTATATTAA
The DNA here is from genome assembly GCA_949288455.1 of uncultured bacterium. Taxonomy (GTDB): domain Bacteria; phylum Vulcanimicrobiota; class CADAWZ01; order CADAWZ01; family CADAWZ01; genus CASEKF01. The sequence goes on along the minus strand of CASEKF010000022.1, from coordinate 6,021 downwards.
GCTCAAGGAAAAACTTGAGAGAGAGGGACTTTTCGCTTTAGAACGGAAAAAGTCTATCCCGAAATATCCTTCCGTAGTAGGAGTAGTTACGTCTGCCGAAGGAGCTGTCATTCATGATATAATAACGACGGTAAAGAAGCGTTCTCCCGGCGTCTCTATCGCGCTTGCCCCGGCTTTTGTACAAGGAGAAGCCGCTCCGTCTTCAATGATTGAGGCCTTGAGGCTTTTGAGAGAATACGGCGGCATAGACGTAGTTATAATAGGCAGAGGCGGCGGCTCTTTTGAAGATTTAAATTGTTTTAACGACGAGTCTTTAGTGCGGGAAATCGTTTCTTATGATATTCCTATAATTTCTGCCGTAGGTCATGAGACCAACGTCACTCTTACCGATTTAGCCGCCGATATGAGGGCGGCGACTCCTACGGCGGCGGCTCAAGCTGCCGTGCCGGACGTAGAGTCCATTTTGAAGTTTTACTCTCAAAAAATCGCCTTCGCTCAAAGTTTAGTCGAAAAGAAAATGCACATTCTTAAATCTTCTTTAAAGGCTAAAGCTCAACTTCTTAGGGCCATGCATCCTGAAAATAGATTGCGTCAAAGGCAGATGCTGATAGATATGCTTTATGAACGTTTAGAAAATTCTATAGGCAGAGTTTTCTCGTCTTTCCGCGATAAGTTAAATATTTACGAAGCGAGATTGTCCGGTAGAAATCCTAAAAACGCTTTGCGGAAAGGTTACGCTTATATCAGCGATAAAACCGGAACTATAATTACAAGCGCAAACAAATTCAATTTAGGCGATAAAGTTTTTATGACTTTATACGACGGAATTATAGAAGGGACAGTAGATAAAATATCGCCGCTAGATAAAAATAAGCTTTGAGGAAATGTAATGTCTATGGAATCTAAAGAATTGTCTTTTAAAGATTTGTCAAATAAGCTTGAGTCTAAAATTAAAAGTCTTGATAATCCTAATATTGAGCTTGAAGAGTCCGTGAAAATATATGAAGAAGCCGTAGATCTGTATAAGGAATGCCGACGCCGCTTGACGGACATGGAGAGCTTCCTTGTTAAGATAAGCAAAAGTCAAGACGGAACTATCGTCGAAGAACAATTTTCGGGAGATTCGTCCCGTAATGAGTGATTTCGCTTTGCACATGAAAAAAACTGCCGAGCTTGTCGACAATACGCTTATTGCTTTTCTGAAAGATCGTATTTTGATGAAAGAAGAGCTGTTATACTCCGTTGTAGGAGGCGGTAAAAGATTTAGGCCGGCTTTGACCATGATATTTGCGGACGGAACTGAAGAACCTGTGACAAGCGATGTCCTGAAAGCCGCATGCGCGGTGGAACTTACGCATTCTTTTTCTCTTGTGCATGACGATCTTCCGGAGATGGACAACGATTTATGCAGGCGAGGAAAACCTTCTTGTCATGTTAAATTTGGCCATCCTGAAGCTTTGCTTTGCGGGGATTGGCTGGCCGAATCGGCGTTTGATATGATTTTTTCTATTTCAAACGGAGAACGCGCTATTCTTATAGCTAAATTATTAGCTAAGAAAGCTATGAATATGATTGAAGGCCAATTTCTGGAATTAAAGTCCAAGATCTCTTGTGAAGCGGATATTATTTCCATTCATAAACTAAAAACCGGAGCTTTAATTACTTGCGCCGTTTTATCCGGAGCTTATGCGTCTTACGGAGCTTGCGATGTCGATTCTCTTTTGCGTTATTCCGAATCTTTGGGAGTATTATTCCAAATTGTCGACGATTATCTGGACTCAGACGAAGGAAGCGGAAATTTAGTCGATTTTATGGGAAAAGAAGAATCTTTTAAATTAGCGTTAAATTTTCATAAACAGGCATGCGAAGCGGCCGTAGAATTTAAAAAACATACTGATCTTATGACTCAGGCCGCAGATTTTCTTTTATCTAGAATCAAATAATTTGTATTTTAAATAACGTCGCTTAATATTTGATTTTTTTTGTAAAAATTGACTAGTAATACTAACTAGCGTAATTTTTATTTTTATTTTAGCGCTTGAGCGGAAACGTCAGAGTTTCATTCGCTGCCGTATTTCGCAGGCGCTCTTTAATTTATCAATCATGGCTCTTCTTGATTTAATTCATTCTAATAAAGATTTAAAAAATATGAAAATTTCCGAGCTTAGGGAATTGGCAAAAGAAATTAGACGGCTGATTATAGACGTAGTTTCCAACAACGGAGGTCATTTAGCTTCGAGTTTGGGAGCCGTGGAGCTGATTATCGCTTTAAATACCGTTTATAGCCCTCCTAAGGATAAAATAGTGTATGACGTAGGTCACCAAGCTTACGCTCATAAAATTATAAACGGCAGAAAAGATTCTTTCCCTTCTCTTAGGACAAAAGGCGGATTAAGCGGTTTTACAAATCCTGAAGAGAGCGATTGCGACGCGTTTATAGCAGGTCATGCTAGTTCGTCTATATCGGCGGCTTTAGGATTTGCCGCCGCGAAAAAGATAAAGCGCGAAGATTTTGAGACGGTCGCCGTAATAGGCGACGGCGCCATGACCGGAGGTATGATTTTTGAAGCCTTGAATAACGCGTCGTCAGTCGCGGACGATCTTACGATAATTTTAAACGACAATAATATGTCAATAGGCCGTAACGTCGGAGCTTTTGCGTCGTATTTGTCGAATATAAGGCTAAGCCCGGGTTTTATTAAATTGAGAAAAGATTTAAGGACGCTTGTAAGAAGTATTCCGACTATCGGTCGGACTATGCTGACGGCCGCGGAGAAACTGGAAGATCATTTGACATATTTCTTATGTCCTGGCGTTTTTTTCGAATCTATGGGTTTTTCATATTTGGGGCCGTTCGACGGTCATGACTTGAATCTGTTGATCTCAGTTTTAAAAAAAGCTAAACGTATAGAAGGCAACAAAGTAGTGCATGTTATTACGAAAAAGGGCAAAGGATATTCGTTTAGCGAAGAGAATCCCTCGTTATTCCATGGGGCCGCTCCTTTTCATATCGATACGGGAAAACCTAAACATTCCGGTTCAAGCGTTCCGACGTATACTCAATGTTTTGGCAAGTTTATCGTCAAGTTAGGCTCGGAATATAAAAATATTATAGCGATAACGGCCGCGATGGCTAACGGCACCGGCCTAGACGAATTTTCCAAGTTATATCCCGATAGATTTTTCGACGTTGGGATAGCCGAGCAGCATGCCGTCACTTTTGCGGCGGCTATGGCAAAACAGGGGTTAAAACCGTTTGTCCCTATATATTCCACGTTTTTGCAAAGGGCTTTTGATCAGATCGTTCATGACGTAGCTATTCAGCGTTTGCCGGTAGTTTTTTGCGTCGATAGAGCAGGCATAGTGGGGGAGGACGGAGTGACGCATCAGGGCGCTTTCGATATATCTTATCTTCGATTGATTCCCAATATGACTATTCTAGCTCCGGGAGACGAGCTTGAATTACAAGCGATGATGCGCGCCGCGGTATTGCATGACGGTCCGGTGGCTATTAGGTATCCTAGAAGACAGTGCGTCGGACTGCCTGAATCGTCGTTAGAGCCTATAGTAAAGATTGGAGAGTCTGAGATTATATGCGACGGCAGGGATCTTGCGATTATCGCCGTCGGCAGTATGGTATTTCCGGCTATGTTGGCCGTTAAAACTTTATCTACCAATAATATTTCTGCCATGCTCATTAACGCTAGAACTTTGAAGCCTCTTGATTCCGAATTATTTTTAAAAGCGGCGGAAAAATTCAGAAAAATTGTGACGGTTGAGGAAAATACGCTTGCGGGAGGTTTTGGATCGGCTGTCTCCGAGCTTTTGCATATGAATAATATTTCTGCTAAAGTCACTATGCTTGGACTTCCCGATCATTTTATCAAACATGCTTGCCAAGAAGAAATTTTGGAGGAGTGCGGTTTGACTGCCGGAGGTATTGTAAAAGCTGTCATAGGCTGTTAGATTTTAGTTTTTTGGATGAGTTTTACAATATGTTTAAAAAAAGTAAAAAAATAGATTTTTCTAAACTTGTTCCTATTCGTATGCGTCGGTACGAAGTATTGCCGGACGGTAGGATTTCAGTTATTCAGCCTCGGTTTTTCAATAGTTTTGTAAAGAAATACGCGGATTTGATTTTGAAGAAGCCGGACGTAAAAGTGACTTTAGACGAGAGAGGTTCTTTTGTTTGGAATTTATGCGACGGACGTCATTCTATGAACGAAATAGCCGAGTCATTTATAGAGCGTTTTGGCGAGTCAGACGTTTTCGACAGATTGTTTTCATTTATGCAGTATCTTGAAAAATGCGAAATGATTTCATATCAAAATATAAAGGAACTGGAATCTGAAAATGCGTGAATTTCGAACTCTTGTCGCAGAAATCGGCTCTTCTAGAATCAGGGCCGCTATTTTTGACGCATGCGGAAATAAAAAGTCGTTGGCGTCTGTAACTACGCGCTTTGAGTTTAATAAAGCTTATGCCGAATTTGACTGTGATTTATGGTTTTCCGAACTTATAAAAGTTATGAAGGGGGCGCTTGAGCGGGCGCAAGCAACGTCAGTAGACGGAATATGCGTTTCCTCTTGCGGTCCCGCATCCGTTTTTTTGGATAAAAATTTGAATCCCGTGCGCAAAGGCATTTTATGGATGGATTCCAGAGCGGTCGCAGAGTCGGCTTTCCTGTCTGATAAAATCGCGCGTTACATACCTCCGGCTTTTCCTGTTTCTTTGGCATTATGGTTGAAGTATCATGAACAGCGCAGTTACGAACAAATCGCTTACGTATGTCAGCCTCTTGATTATTTTTCTTTCATGTTGACCGGCCGCATTTGCCGCTCTTGCGTTTCCGATTCTTTCACGGCTTTTCCTGAGTCCGCTTGGAAAGCCGCGTCTTTGCCCGACTCGATCCTGCCTGAAAAAATTTTTTTTGGAGAGCTGATAGGCAATCTTAAGGACCGTTTCGCTTCGCTTCTCAGTTTGCCCGCAGGTATTCCGGTTTACGCCGGAAGCGGAGGAGCCGACGTCATTGAAACTCTGCTGGGAACGTCATGTTTCGACTGTGATATTTTATGCGATAAAACTGGCACTTCGGAAGGTCTTGAAGCCGTATCAATAAAAAAGGTTGAAGACAAAGGCGTTTTTAGCGTTCTTCATCCGTTTTTGAAAGGGAAGTGGCATGCGGGAGCGGTTATAGCTTCTAGCGGAAAAGCTTTCGAATGGTTTTTACGCTCGTTTTACGGAGAAAATTCGTCCTTTGATTTGATGACGAACGAAGCCGCAGGCGTTCCTGCCGGAAGCGGCGATCTTGTATTTTTGCCGTATCTGGCGGGGGAGAGAGGACCGATTGGAGATCCTGACGCAAAAGGAGTATTTTTTGGCCTAAGGCTGTCTCATTCCAGGAGAGACTTGGCTAGAGCCGTTATGGAAGGAATCGGCTTCGCTCTTAGGCAGATCGTGGACGTATTTAGAAAGCACGGAATCTCGCCGAAAATAATCAGGGTCGGCGGAAGTCCTTCGAGAAATTCCGTTTGGAATTCAATAAAAGCCGATATTTTAAACATTCCGTTTCAGCCGGTTTGCGAACCTGAGACTGAACTTTTAGGATTATCTTTAATTACTGCGGTTGCTTCGGGTTTATACGGCAATTTTATTGAAGCGTCGAAAAAAATTGTGAAATTTAAAGATATCGTTTGTCCGAACGATGCTCATAGAGACGTATACGACAGAATTTACTCTAAATATATATCTTTATATCCTGCTCTCGCGAAATTTTTTTAAATTCTCCTTTCGTAATAACAGAAGTTCGGCTTGTTCTGAAAGACGTGTCTATCCTGTTTATCTTTCTTCTCTTTTTCTTTATGTAAAGTTGTACGGTATTAAAAAAAACAAAAATTGGTATTGACAAAGTTAATATCTCGTGTTATTATGTTTGAGGTTTCGGCTCCGAGCGTTAACGTTTCGGTTTCGGAGCTTGCATATTGACAATTGAATAACGCTGAATAAGTTAAAATAAGTGCG
>CASEKF010000021.1 GCA_949288455.1 uncultured bacterium | reverse complement strand
TTTCTGCTCGGCGGTAAGAAGCTTTTCTTTCTCCTCGCGGGCCTGCCTATCGATCTCTCTAAATTGTCTCTTCTGTTCGTCAGTCAAATCAAGTCTATTTTTTCTGTCCGGCTTCTTGTCCCTAGCGAGTCTATTTGCCTTCATCTGCTCTTTCTGCTCGGCGGTAAGAAGCTTTTCTTTCTCCTCGCGGGCCTGTCGATCGATCTCTCTAAACTGTCTCTTCTGTTCGTCAGTCAAATCAAGTCTATTTTTTCTGTCCGGCTTCTTGTCCCTAGCGGGTCTATTAGCTTTTATTTGCTCTTTCTGTTCGGCGGTAAGAAGCTTTTCTTTCTCCTCGCGGGCTTTAGAAAAAATTTCTCTCGCTTGTTCTTTCTGTTCGTCGGTAAGCTTTAAAAAATCCTTTTTCCCATGATGTCTATGATGGTTATGACAAGGGCCTCCTTTATAAGGGCAGAAATTGCTCTGAACCTGTTCTGAAGGAGAAGGCGCAGGTTCCGCTTCCTGACTTTCGGCGGAAAGTATATTCAAGCATAAAAACGCCGCGACAGAAAGCGAAAGTAAAGACAAATTAATTTTCATACTATTTTACCCCTTTCAAATTATTTTAATATTTGTAAAGCTCTTTTCATTTTAGCAAATAACTTCTTAAAATTCTATTAAAACGTCGTATTTTTTTATGAAATTTTCATAAAAAAATACAAAAAACAATCTATTTGCTTACAAATTTTACATAGTCGAAAATAATAATATTTATTAAACGGCGCGCGATAAAGAATAATTTGCATTTTGCGAAAGGAATAACTATAATATATTATCTGAACGTATACCTAAATTTAAGCCAAAAATATATTTTACATAATAATATTTGGAGGTTACCATGAAACCTGTTTGCCTTATAATAAGAGACGGCTGGGGAATAAATCCATGCGAAGATTATGAAAAAGAAGGAGACGCGACAAAAATTGCAAAAACCCCGGTTATGACCTCAATACTGCGAAAATATCCTTATTCCATGCTAAAATGCAGCGGACTTGACGTAGGTTTAGCTCCCGGTTTCCAGGGTAATTCAGAAGTAGGCCATATCAATTTAGGCTCAGGAAGAGTAATCGACGAAATGATGGTAAGGATTAACAAATCCATAGAAGACAATTCTTTTTTTTCAAATCAGGCGTTTAAAACAGCTATAGAGACTGCTTTAAAAAATAATTCCAATCTTCACATAGCCGGGCTTTTACAAAATCAGGGCGTGCATGCGATGAATACTCACCTGTATGCGCTTCTAAAAATGGCTAAACAATATGGAATAAAAAAAGAACAAGCGCATATCCACATTTTTTCCGACGGAAGAGACACTCCTCCCCAAAGCGCGGAAAAATTCATTAGAGAACTACAAGAAAAAATAACTGAACTGGATATCGGGAAAATATCTTCCCTCCATGGAAGATATTACGCTATGGATCGCGACAACAGATGGGGTAGAATAAAAAAGTCGTATGATTGTTTAGCGGAAGGAACAGGAGAAAAATTTGACAATATTTTCAAAGCTCTGCAAGCGTCATATGACAACGGAGTAACCGACGAATTTGTAATACCATGCGTAATAGGAAATTTTTCAGGAATAAAAGACGGCGACGCCTTCATTCATTTTAACTATAGATTAGATAGAGCCAGAGAATTAACCAGAGCTTTTACCGAGGAAAACTTTACGGAATTCCCTCGTAAAAAAATAAATATAGAATATACGGCATTTTCCCGATATTATGCAAACGGTAATTTCAACGTAGCCTTCGACGAAATCAAAAATAAAAATATTTTTGGAGAAGTCATATCTAAAGCGGGCTTAAAACAGCTAAGAATAGCCGAAACGGAAAAATACGCTCACGTAACGTTTTTCTTTAACGGGCAAAACGAGACTCCTTTTGAGGGAGAAGATAGAATTCTAGTGCCGTCTCCGAAAGTCGCTACATACGATTTAAAGCCGTCTATGAGCGCTTATGAAGTCACTGAAAAATTCCTTCAAGCGATGGATAACTATGACGTCATAATCTTAAATTTTGCCAACGGAGACATGGTAGGACATACCGGAGTTCTGAGCGCTGCGATAGAAGCCGTAAAAGTAGTTGACGAATGTCTTGGAAAAGTCGTAGACGCTATAGTAAAAAAGGGAGGAGTCGCCCTAGTGACATCAGATCATGGCAACTGCGAAAAAATGAAAGACGGCGAACTCCCGTTTACCGCCCACACAACGTTTGACGTGACTTGCTCTCTAATAAATTATCCCGGATATAAACTGAAAAACGGAAGACTTGCCGACGTCGCTCCGACGCTTCTACATATCCTTAAAATCCCTCAACCCGCCGATATGACCGGGGAAAATCTTCTGATAAAAGCTTGACAAGATATAGAAATAAAATTATATTATTTTTTGACACTAAATAAAACTTACGGGCGTTGCTTGCCAACGCTCGTTCAATTATATGGCAATTAAGAAAAAAGAGGTGAGCTTCTATGCCTATTTACTGTTACAAATGTCCTAAATGCGGCGAACATACCGAAATTTTCCAACGAACAGAAAATACCGGCAAAATATATTTATGCGAAACTTGCGGCGAAGCGCTAGAAAAAATTATCGCTCCTGTTTCCGTAATTTTTAAAGGAAGCGGATTTTATATAAACGACTATGCTCATGGCAATAATTCCTCTTCCAAACCCGCCGAACATGATAAAAAGAATTTAAAAGTCGATTCGTCTTCGAATAATCAATCAGCTTCTTCGCCAACCGCCGCTTCAAGCGGATCTCAATCGTCTGCGCCTAAAAGCGCGGAAAAATCGGCCGCATGCGCTTAAATCTTTACGATTTCAAACCGTCCCCCGACTTCTAAAATCGGGGGATTATCTTATAAACTTAACGGCTACGAGACAATTCCTTTAACGCCGCTTTAATTCCTTCGTCTTTTGAAATATCTTTAGACGGACTTGAATCTACTAAGCGTATGTCCGGCCTCAACCCCTTATTTAAAATATCCTGTCCTTTAGCCGTATAATATCTTGCGGTAGTAATCTTGCAACCGGTATTTCCGGGAAAAGAATATACAGATTGTATCAAAGCCTTTCCAAAACTGGACTCGCCTATTAAAACGGCTTGCTTATAATCCTGCAAAGCTCCGGCAAATATTTCCGAAGCGCTTGCCGAACCGTTATTTATAAGAATTATCGTATTAAAGCTAAAAAGAGAATCGCACGTCCCTTTGATATACTCCGAATTCCCTCCCTTTTTCATCGATATTACGATATCTTTTCTGCCTACAAACAAAGACGCGAGTCTAACCGACGCCATAAAATCTCCGCCGGGATTATTTCTCAAATCTATTATCAAATTTTTAATGCCGGCATTCTTTATTTTCTGAAGAGACGACTTAACTTCTTCGTCCGTATTTTCGGAAAAATAAGAAATTTTTAAATATCCCGCGGTAATCCCGGATTTTAAAAGAGAAGCTTTAGGAGGCTTAAGGGAAATCTCGGCCCTTTTTATTTTAAAATTTTTGATCTGGTTTCCCCGGCGAACCGTAAGTTCAAGAAAAGTTCCCGGCGAACCGTCGAATAAATTTAGAACGTCGGTTTCGTCCATACCGGCTATATTTTGTCCCGCTACTTTTAATATTATATCTCCGGGAAGAACCCCCGATTTCTCCGCATTTCCTCCTTCTATCGGCGACACGATCGTAAATTCTCCGTTTTTAACGGCGATCTCAACTCCGATGCCTACCACTTCTTTTCCTGATGAAACTTGTCTAAAATACGTCCATTGAGCGCTGTCCAAAAATAACGAATAGGGATCGTCCAGACTTTTCAACATGCCTCTTACCGAAAGTTCCCATAACTTTTGCGAGTCGTCTGGATATTTTCTAAAAATATCGGTTAAAATAGCGAAAGGCTCTGAAGATTCGCTTATCCCGACGTCTTTCAAATTATATTTTTTTGAAATTTCATCGATAGCTCCTTGTATTAAACGCCGTTCCGATACCGGCGCATAAAATTCAGTCCGTATAGCGGAACAAATCTGAGACAACGACCTTAACGATACGGAACTCTGAGAAGAAAAGCCAAAAACCGGAACCGTTAAGAAAATAAAAACAAACAAATAAATAAATATCGTTCTTTTCATATCGCAATTACCTAAATAAAATAAAAATTTACCGAATCAGGGAGCTATATAGAGTCTAACTGAGCGTAGTAATCTTTAAAAATATGAGTTACGGAACTTATATGATACTCGTTAAAACGCGGTTCTACGTCGACGTAAAATTCTTTGGCAAATAAGACGGCTATTTTCCAACTCGACATAAGACCTCTGACATGTTTAAAATCAGAAGAAAAATATTCCCTAGCCGCTCTTGAATCTTCAAATAAAACGACCGCTTTTTCTATATTTTTCTTAGAATAGCGCTTTTTAAAAACGTCATGAGATATTTTACGGTAGAACGTTTCGATTTCAATAGCAGACTTTAAAAGTCCATCCTCAGAATCGGACGTTTTAAGAGACGAAATTACAAGACTTCTAGGTTCTTTTTTTAAATTGTGTCTTATTCTTGACATGTAACGCCATACCGGATCGTTCTTCGATTCAAGATCTATGTCGTCTAAGCGTAAAAAATCAGGGAGCTTATATCCAGTGGAGGTAAAAACAAGGTCTATAAATTTTCCTGAATTTCCAACCGGAACGCTATAATCTGACACGACGCAATTCTCGCCGTAAATCTGAGCTTCAAGCTCAGTTTCAAACATACGGGCCGCAATCCGCTCGCCGAGGCTGATAAATCTTCCCGAAGAATAAAGAGGGATCGATTCTCCTTTCGCTCGAACAGGACACGACAATAAAAATTCCATACCTGACAGCTCCGCGGGAGAAAACTCAAGCTCCCCTTTTATTATCATTTCTGCGGCGATATCGGCATAATCCCGCTGAGAATCTTTAGCCTGTCCGATATAATTCACGCAAGGCAAAAGATATAAATCAGACGCTTTTTTAGAAACTAATTGTTTTTTGAAATCGGCTTCCGACTCGCAAAAAGCCATATTTTGAACTCCTGACAAAAATATTTTTCTACCTAAATAAAATTTCTCCAAAACAGATAGGTTGATGAAAATCAACCTTAAACGTCGGCGACCAAGACATATAAATGCTTCTGTCTCCATAACTAAAAATACGAAAAAAATTGCCATGCCATATATCTCCGGAGCTAGGCGGAAGAGCCGGGAAAGCTGTCCAAGGAATTACGGCTTCGCAAATATGAACGCGGGATAAAGTATAAGCTCTATATTGAAGGCGAGATCTCCAATCAAAATCAGCATGTCTCGGAGTCGTCGAAGCGTCTATCGATATATCGAGAAACCTACCGTCAGGGGCAAACTGAAACTCTCTATATTTATCTGGCGATCCCCAGGCAATAAAAGCTTCGCATACCTGACTTATCTTCCATAATTCTTTAGTTCTATAATAAGAAGTCGACTCTATAAGTTCAGAATCTTTTGAAAACGGATCGCCCGCTTTAAACCTTAAGAAAAAGCCAAAATCGTTCCAAGCCGTTTCAAAAGAAGTCAAACATTCAAAATTCACTTTTTGTCCGTCATATTCGTTTAAAAAAACAGGATTTTCAGAAAAAGGAACCTTGGAAAAATCTCTAATAAATTCAGACGTTATTCTCATATTCGCCCCGCTTATCAATATCTAAAAATTAGCGCTTTCCACAAAAAACATATAAAACCTTTAACAATAAAATCAGAAACTTTAAAATATATGATGAAGGATTTTAATATATCCATATTTAACAACATCTTTAAATTTAGAATATTAAAGCTAATGTCTATAAAAGCGACGAAAACATTTAAAACTTATAGTATAGATCAAAAAGGAGAAAATAATGAGTATAGCCAGTATGGAAGCGATATCCGATAAAACTATAGCGGTCAACATTGAAAGCGACTTAGATTTAAAGAATGCGGCGGATCTGCAAAAAAACGTAAACCAAACGATAGACGAAGGAAAAATAAACGTAATTATAAATTTGGAAAACGTTCGGTATATAGACAGTTCCGGACTAACCGCCATCGCGAATATAAAAGAGAAATCTAACGAAAAAAACGGGGACGCGCTAATTGTCTGTTCAAACTCTTCCATACGAAAAATTTTTGACATAACCGGTCTAGACGAATATATAAAAATTTTCGACGCGCAGGAAAACGCCGTAAAAGCATTTGAAAAATAAACGATTACTTATCGCTGGGGTACAATCTCAAGTTAATTTCCCTTAAAGTCCTCATAGGTTCAGACATAATTCTAAGAGGGCCCTTGACTTTATTCAGCTTTAAAGACATTTTATAATATATAATTCCTTCGCTGTCTCTTGATTCTTCGGATATAACTCCTCTATGCATCGTAGTACATAAGTTAGTATGAATATATATTTTATCTTTTTGAAAAATTATTTTACTTTCCGAGACGCTTCCAAAACTTTGCTCAGACTGAACTGAAATAGGACGACCGGTATACACGGTAAGATCGCAGTCATAAAAAATATCTTCAGGAATAATTTCCAGTTCGCCCTGTTTATCCGAACGATAATTAAACTTAATAGGATTATTTGAATCGATGTTTTCAGAAGGCATTCGATTCCATATTACCGAAGATTTGACGCTTGACGAAAGAGACCAGTTAGTATTATATATAGGCTCGGAAAAATACGTATGTCCGGACATAATAAGGAAGCCTGCGGAAACGGTAACTAATAGAGCCAGAATCCCGACGACAACTTTCAATAACCCGGAAGGCTCCGCCGCATGAAAATCGCTCTTCTCTTCCTGTTCTATTTCTCTCGATTCTCCGCCGTTAGAAGCGTTGTAAAAATCATTCTTATCTCTATAGAGTTCTATTTCTCCCGAATTCTCCATTGACGGAGGATATACGGGAGGAAGCTCAGCCAATAAACTCCGATCAGAACTGAGAGACAATGCGGCCGAAGGCCGGGAGGAAGAGGAGGCAAGCTTATCGGATTGTTCGATCGGCTCGGCCAACAAAGAGACCATAGTTATATTTCTTCCGGGATTTCGTCCTACCGCCTTCTCCAAAAGATTATTAAAATTATCGTCAAAATTCTCCGACATACAAAAATTCAACAGAATTTCCCGATCCTTCATTACTTCAGAAAGAGCGCTTGAGGTAAAAACCACGATATCCCCAGGCTCAAGCTGCAGCTTATAAGTATTGACCAGAGGAATAATCGTAGTGCCCAAATTTACAAAATTCATATTTTTTTTATAAGGATTTACTTTAATAGGAGAAAATATCGAATCTCCGCTTAACAAATTATATAATATTGAATTTCTTATCAGAAGCGCGTTTATATTTCCGGCAATGGAAATATAAAGCGTATTTTTACGCTGAAGAGCTACTGACAGCGAAGCTTCGGCCGACTTACCCTGATTTCGCATAGAAATTAATTTACTATTTATCTCAGTAAATACTCCGGAAACTCTAGCGTGAAAAAATTCGGATTCCGTGATATCCGCAGGCGGCTGTGAAAAAACTCCCGCGTTAAACGACGATTTAACCGTAGATAAAACTTCGCTACAAATTCTAGGGTTCTTATCTTTAGATTCCGCGATAGAAATTATAGAATGAGCCCATCTATCGGGAGAATTTGTCATATCAAGATAACTTAAAGTTTTACCTGAAGAGAGATGTTCAGGGATACCGCTAGTCTTACTTTCTATTTTTATTCTAAGCTTGGTCCTATCTTTTATCTTATCCATCTACAGGCTCCGAAACGCAAAAAATTCTAGGTTAATAAATTCCCTTTTAAGCGTCTTTTCCCTTTATAAAAGGAATAATTATACAAAAAGGGAATTGTAAACAATTGTCTAACAAATAATATTTTAACTACTTTAAAATTTGCGATAACATTTTCTTAAAACTTGAAAGGCGGGACTTATGATAACATCAAACGATTTCAAAAACGGAATGACAATAGAGCTGGACGGCAAACTAATGACGGTAGTAGAATTTCTTCACGTAAAGCCCGGAAAAGGTTCGGCATTCGTAAGGACTAAACTAAAAGACCTTAAAACGGGCTTTTGCGTAGAAAAAACGTTCAAAGCGGGCGAAAAACTAGTAAAAGCGCATATCGAAAAAAAGCCGATGCAGTTTCTATATGTGAACGACGGCGAATATACTTTTATGGATAACGAAACGTACGATCAAATTACTCTAAGCGAAGATTTTGTCGGCGACGCAAAAAAATGGATGACCGACGGTATGGACGTTCATATATTATTTCACGAAACGACTCCTTTAGGCGTAGAAGTTCCAAATTTCGTAGAATTAACGGTCACCTCTACCGATCCAGGTTTTAAAGGCGACACCGCGACCGGAGGATCTAAGCCCGCCACATTAGAAACCGGGACGACTATACAAGTTCCTCTTTTCGTCAATATAGACGATAAGCTTCAGATAGATACTAGAACGGGGCAATATCTAAAAAGAGTATAAACTACATAAAATATAAGCTTTTAGCCGTATAACGCCAAAAAGTCATAGACTATTTACTTATAAAATGCGCCAATAGAAATCTTAATAAAAATCGCGAGAAACCAGAAAAAAAACGGGATCGATTACTAGTTGAATTGATCCCGTTTTTAATTTATATAACAATATGAAAAATTACCAATTTTCTCCTAAAAGCTCAAAATACGACTGAGGATGAGCGCAAGCCGGGCACATTGCCGGAGCTTCCGGTCCTTCATGCACATAACCGCAGTTCAGACAACGCCACACGGTAGTCTTACCGTCTCTCTTAAAGACCTTGCCCTCTTCTATATTTTTTAGAAAATCGCGATAACGTTTTTCATGTTGCTTTTCAGCTATGGAAACTTTTTCAAAAACCAGAGCTATAGCCTCAAAGCCTTCTTCTCTAGCTACGCGCGCAAATTCCGGATAATCTTTCGACCATTCTTCATGTTCTCCGTCTGCCGCAGCTTTAAGGTTCTCGGCCGTAGTTCCGATTGTTCCCGCGGGGAAACAAGCTTCGGCATTAATAGCAGAAGCTCCTCCTTCAAGAAATTTAAAGAAACGTTTAGCATGCTCCTTTTCTTGATTGGCAGTTTCTTCAAAAGCTAAAGAAATCTGTACAAAACCGTCTTTTTTAGCCTGACCGGCAAAATAAGTATAACGATTTCTCGCCTGAGATTCTCCACAAAACGCCGTCAATAAATTTTTCTCAGTTTTAGTACCTTTTAAAGATGACATATTTCCTCCTAAGTTGCAATTTACGCCGTTTTTCAATAATATAAAACATAAATATCGATTTATTTGGAATTACTATATTTATTGCAAAAACGCTCGAATCTATCCATACCTTTTTCAATATCTTCCATAGAAGCGGAATAAGTAAATCTAATATGAGAATCCATTCCGAAACCGACTCCCGGAATCACCGCCAGCTTCTCTTCTTCTAAAAGTTTCCCGCAAAAGTCCAAACTATCAGTTATGCGATCGCTATATAGAGCCGAAACTTTGGGAAATAAATAAAAAGCTCCTTGAGGTTTCCCGCATACTACGCCCGGGACGCGCGATAACCTTTCTAACATATAATCTCGTCTAGCCTTAAATGCTTCGACCATTTTAGTTACGCAATCCTGAGACGACTCCAAAGCCGCAAGCGCGGCTTTTTGAGCTATGGAACAAGCGTTTGACGTTTGGTGCCCCTGTATTGCCGACATCGCTTTTATAACGGACTCAGGCCCGGCGGCGAAACCGACTCGCCAACCTGTCATAGAATATGTCTTTGAAAAAGCGTTTATTATAATAGTTATCGATTTGGCTTGTTCTGAAAAAGACGCGGGAGAAACTGAATAAGTTCCGTCGTAAATGAATTTTTCGTATACTTCGTCAGAAATTATATAAACCCTCTTTTCAGCGCATATATGGGAAAATAGCCTAAAAGCGTTTTCAGGTATTATCTCCCCGGACGGGTTAGAAGGCGAATTAAAAACGACCGCTTTAGTTTTATGAGAAAAATATTTTTCAAAATTATCAGGATTTTGAATACAGGAAGATAAATCCGCAAGAACGGGCTTTCCTCCCGCAAGCTTTATTTGTTCGATATAACTAACCCAGTAAGGCCTAAAAACGATTACTTCGTCGCCGTCATTGAGTATAGACAAAAAAGCGTTAAACAGAGCCTGTTTTCCTCCTGCGGTTACGATTATCTCCTTTAAAGAATAATCTAACCCGGAATCTCTCTTCAGCTTCCCGGCGACGGCGTTCCTTAACTCCTCGGTCCCTGCGGCGGCGGTATATTTTGTAAAGCCCGAATAAATGGCTTTTACAGCGGCTTCTTTTATATGTTCAGGCGTATCGAAATCAGGTTCTCCGGACGCCATAACTATAACGTCTTCGCCCAAAGCCTTCATTTTCTTAGCGTTTGAAGTTATTGCAAGAGTTATGCTTTCCCCTATACTGTTAACCCGTTCAGATATTGTCATTCCGATTCCTCCGTGTTAAGAGATTTAATTTCAGATATAACGCCGTTTCGTATTCTTTCAAGCGAATCGTCAGACGGCTCCTCAAAGCCGTATTCTCTACATAACCATATGGCTTTATGAAAACTCCTCAACAAAACGTCGCAGTTTAAGCAAATTTCGGAAACTGAATTCTGATGCGGGCATGTATTCTCAAAGCTTTTCGTATACACGAAAAGACTGATTCTTTCCGCCTGGCTCTCGCATTTAAAATTATTCACGACCCGCCTCCTTCATATAACCGCCAAGAAAATCTCTTACCTTAAATCTCGCTCTCAATCCGCGGGATTTAACCGCAGGCAAAGACAAACCCAATATATCCGCAATTTCCTGGTAAGAGAAACCTTCTATATCTTTAAGTATAAAAGTAGTCTTATATTTTTCCGGCAAATTTTCAACGGCTTTGCGTACAAACGCCGAAAACTCCTCTTTTTCGTAAGTAGATTCCGGAGTGTCAGGCAATGAAACCGCCGAAATATTAAAATTATCGTCTAACGCATCCTCTGAAATGTTATCCGAATCTTTCTTATTTTCTCTTAGTTTCATAAGAGCTGCGTTAACGGCTATTCTGTATAACCAGGTCTTAAAGGAAGAATTATATTTAAAATTTTTTATATGTCTAAATACGTTAATAAAAACGTCCTGAGCGACTTCCTCAGCATTTTCGCGATTGCCGGTGATTTTTAAAGCGAGGGAAAATATGGATTTTTCATATTTTTTCATAAGTTCCTCAAAAGCCGACATATCAGATTCGGCCGTTTTCCTAGCTAAAAATTCGTCGGAGACATCAGAACATGAGCCGGTAGCTCGCTCGGGATACGGGGAAGAAACTGTCTGCATTTAAAACTAAACCTTTCGTCATTTGCCGCTATCGGGGTTATCTTCAGTCTTTATTTCGCCTGTAGCTTCGCCTTTTTTAGCTTCAATCTCTGCTTTTTCTTTTAATATATCTATCCTATTTCGGGCGATTTTATTATTCTGATCTTTTTCCAAAATTTCTTCGCAGCACTTCAAAGCTTCCAAATATTCTTTCTTTTCTTCCAAAATATAAGATTTTAACTCTAAAGCCGGAGAAAATTTTTCAAGCTTTAAAGCGTCTTCAACGTCAGTAAGGGCCTCGTCGTATTTTTTTTCGCACAGCTTTGCAAAACCGCTTGAAGTCAAACCTATGACAGAGGAAGGATCGGATTCCGATAAATATTTAAACTCTTTCAAAGCCTCGTCGATCTTTCCCGTTAAATACTTGATATGAGCAATAGTAAAACGATAAGGAGGATAATTGTTAGATCGCAGGGAAAGAGCTTTCTCTATAAATTTTAGAGCCTCTTCCGTTTTATCTTGCAAAAAAAGAACGACGCCTTTATTATAAAGGGAATAAACATGATCTTTATCTAGCGAAAGAGCTTTTTCCCAAGCCTGCAAAGCTTCGTTCAGCTTGCCTTCCTTATACTTTAAAACTCCCTTGGAATAATGTCCGGCCGGATCGGCGGACATATTTGTTATGTAATACTCTACCTGTTCCTCAGCCTTTTTTATATCGTCTAAGGCAAGATAAACCGAAGCTAAATAAAGACGAGCCGTATAAAATTTCGGTTGTTCGGAAATTAAACGTTTAAAAAACGTCTCGGACTCGGAATATTTTTTTAAATTAAGTTTGGTAAGACCGGCCAAATAAAGGGCGTCTCCATAATGAGCGTCTAATTTCAAAGCTTCTTCCAATTCTTTTTCCGCAGACTCGTATTGTCCTGAAGTAAACATATTTTTAGCTACTTTATACCTGTTTTTCGCGGCTACGCTCTGTTGAGCGAAAACGCTTAACGAAGACGACAAAAAAATAACGACTAAAATAAAAACTACGGCAAAACGACGCATATCAAAACCTCCCAAATTATAAAACGCAATTTAATAACTATATTTCCGTATAAAAAGTTACTGAGAAAACAGTAGAAATTTCTCGTTCAAAAAATAACGCCGAAGCAAACATGCATCCGGCTGAAAATATAGATCTGTTTTTAGTAATTACGGAAATAGAACAAATTTTAGAGTTAATTTCAAAAAAATAGTCTATTTTAACCTCGTTAAACTCCGGTCTGGCGCATACGAACATCAATCTTGCTCCGGAAAACCGCATTCGCGATATCGCGGCGGGACAAGCGTAATAAGGACATGACCATATTACTCTTCGATCGTATTTTGAATCTGAGAACAGTAAACAACCTCTCATAAAATGTTTCTAACTCCTGATTCGGCTCAAAAATTCCTTAAAATACTTTTCAGGGTAATCTCCCATGCCGATAGATTGCGCTACGCCGTTTCTTGAGCCATGGAAATCGCTTCCCCCGGTAACTAATTTCCCGAATTTTAGCGCTATGGAAAGAAAAAATTTTCTCTCGTCATGCGAATGTTCAGGATAAAATACCTCTAATCCTTCTACTCCTTGCAAAAAAATACTTTTAACGTCGTCTTCCGATAATCCTCTGGGACCGGGATGAGCTAAGACGCAAACTCCTCCCGCATTTCGAATAAGACTTACCGTCTCGCCTATAGAAAGAGATTCCCTCGTTATATAAGCCGGTTTTCCGTCGCCGATATAAAGGTTAAAAGCTTCCGATTCCGACGCGACGTATCCTTTTTCGCGCATAAGTCTAGCTATATGCATTCTGCCTAACGCGCCTTTTGCCGACGAAAAAGCTTCTTCTTTAGATATTTCTATTCCAAACTTCGATAAGCGATCCAATATTTTTGCAAATCGTTCTTTTCTGCTACGCCTTAAATTTTCCAAAACGTCGTTAAGAGCAGAATTTTCAAAATCAAAACCATATCCTAAAATATGAACTTCTCTATTTGCTCCGTAAGGACACCCGAATTCTATTCCCGAAATAGGGAAAATACCTTTTAAGGGAGCTAAGCGCATAAACTCTTTCAAAGAACCTATAGAGTCATGATCCGTAACCGCCAAATGGGTCAAACCATTTGATAAAGCGCAATCGATTAACTCTGAAATAGTCGACGTTCCGTCTGAAGAAACCGTATGAGTATGTAAATCGACTAACATTAGCGTTTCTAATATTTCTCCGTAATTTATAATAGACAACTAATTTATTGTATCATATATTCCGTTAATAAGGCAAATTGCTGCCGCGTAATTTTTGCGGTTCCAAAACGTCCCGGCAAGCTAGAGTCTAAAATAAAAAGGTTTTTTCAAGTTTATAAATAATTAGTTAAAAGTTTACACTAACTAATTCAATAATTAAGAGGCGTTTTTTTACTCTATGCAAAATACTGATGTTACTTTCACGACTAGTTCTCCGGAAGAAACGGAAGCTTTAGGAGAAAAGATAGGGCGCAGGCTTCAAAGAGGAGATATTCTTACGTTTAAGGGCGAACTTGGAGCCGGAAAAACCTGTATGATAAGAGGCATCGCTAAAGGATTGGGCATTAAAGATAGAGTAACGAGTTCAAGTTTCGTTATAATGCGAGTTATGGAAGGAGACATTCCGGTATATCACTTTGATCTTTACAGACTTGAAAATGAAGAAGAACTTATTGATATAGGCTACGACGAATTTCTATTTTCAAACGGAGTGTCTCTTATAGAATGGCCGGAAAAATTAGAAAATCTTATAGGATCAGATTTTTTATCAGTTGAAATACAGTACGACGAACAAGACGAATCGTTTCTAAGAAGAATTATAAAAATAACTCCGTCAGGCAAACGATTCGAAGATCTTACAAAGGAAATAATATGAAAATTTTATCTATAGATTCCGCTCTCGATTCTCTATGCGTAGCCATAACGGAAGACGAATCTGTCATATCGGAAATATTTATAAAACTTCCAAGAGTTCAACTTAAACGTTTATCAGACGCTCTAAAGCAGATTTTTCAACTTGCGAATATAAAAAAAGAAGAAATAGAACTAATAGGAGCTACTAGCGGCCCGGGCTCGTTTACCGGCATAAGAATAGCCGAAACCACCGCTATGACGGCGGCTCAAATACTTTCCCTGCCTATAGCTCCGGTAAATACCCTCGACGCCGTATACGCGTCTAATTCTTTCGACGGAATTACCGCGGTTGCGTTCGACGCCCGTAAAGGAGAAATTTTTACCGCTATTTATAACGAAAGCGATAGACTTTCCGATTACCTCGCGTTATCGCCTGAAAAATTCGTAAATTTCATAAAAGACGCAAACGTAAAAAATATTACGGGAAACGCTTTGGGGAAATACCGTTCTATGATAACTTCTTCCGTTCCGAATATCAAAACGTACGGCGATTTTTTTTGGTATCCGCATGGCTCGGGAATAGCGACGGTAAGTTTAAAACTGCTTAAATCCGGAGAAACGAAGCCTTTCTTTAAAGTGCGTCCTTTTTATATGAGGCGTCCGGAAGCGGAAGAAACCAGGGAAAAAAAATCTTGGAAAGCAAATTAAATTAACATGAAAAATGAAATTTTAACCGTCGAGCTTATGACTCCAAGCGATATTCCAAGAATAAAAGAAATAGAAAAGCAATGTTTTACGGACATATGGCCGGAAGACGGTTTTCAAAGAGAACTTGAAAATGAAAAAGTGGCGCTTTATCTTACCGCCAAGCTCTCTGATTCAGTAATAGGATACATGGGCGCCTGGCTTATCCTTGAAGAAGCTCATGTGACGACATTCGGAGTCGATCCAAACTACAGAGGCAGGAAAGTAGCGTCTACTTTAATGCTTTGCTTTATGAGAGAAGCAGTAAAAAGAGGAATCAAATGGTCTACTCTTGAAGTAAGCGAAAAAAACGTTCCCGCGATAAAACTATACGCAAAATTTGGATACAAAACCGTAAACATACGAAAAAACTATTATGGAGAAAACGAAAACGCGCTGCTTATGTGGGTTGGAAACATGCAGCTTAAATCATTCTCCGAAAAACTTGACGACATAGAAGAAGAAATATCTCCGGAAGGGTAAAAAAATGATTTGGTTGGGAATAGAAACTAGCTGCGACGATACGTCAATAGCCATAGTTAACAACGGAGCTGAAATCCTTGTAAATTTAATCTCGTCTCAGACGAATATACATAGCCTTTACGGGGGGGTAGTTCCGGAAATAGCCAGCAGAAAGCATTTGGAAACGATTAATCCTCTTATTGAAGAAGCCCTGAAACGCGGCGGACTTTCCTGGAAAGACATAGACGCCGCGGCAGTCAGTTACGGCCCGGGCTTAACCGGTTCTCTGCTCGTAGGAATAGCGGCTGCAAAAACTATATCGGCTCTTTTGGATATACCTCTCGTTGGCGTTAATCATCTGCCGGCGCATATATACGCAAATTTTCTATCTGACGAAACGCCTGAACTTCCCGCTTTAGCTCTGCTTATTTCCGGAGGACACACATGTCTTGCCATTATGAAAGATCACTGCGATTTTCAGCTTTTAGGCGAAACGAGAGACGACGCTGTGGGGGAATGCTTCGATAAGGCGGCCAGAATTATGGGACTGCCTTATCCCGGAGGGCCTGAAATCGATAAACTTGCAAAAATCGGAAATAGAAAAGCCGTCGCTTTTCCGCGTCCGTATCTTAAAGAATATCCTTACGAATTCAGTTTCAGCGGCCTTAAAACGGCGGTTTTGCAATATTGCAAAAAAAATCCGGACTTCAATATAAACGACGCATGCGCCTCGCTGCAAGAAGCCGTCTCAGACGTTCTCGCAAGAAAAACTGTTCAGGCTTTAAAAGAATATAATTTAAAAACTCTTCTTATCGCCGGGGGAGTAGCCTGCAACTCGCGATTAAGAGAAAGATTTCAAGAAGAATGCAAAAAAAGAGACGCGAAGCTTTTTATACCTCCTCCAGTTCTATGCACGGACAACGCCGCTATGGCAGCGTGCCTGGCTCATTATAAACATATGAAAGGAATAAAGAGCGATCTGTCTCTAGACGCCGTTCCGGGACTAAGTTGGGAAAACATATGATATACTCCGTTTTCGGCGCAATATCATATGTTTATATTTTTATTCAATATTTTTATCCAAATTTTTATTCAATTCTTCTTCTATCAGCTCCGTAAAAGAATAACCTTGAGATATAGAGTTCATAACTTCGATAGGATTCTTTCCAAAAGCTTCTTTCATCAGTCTTAACTGCACTAAATTTCTTATATTGTCGTCGTATAAAACCATTTGATACTCAGGGTCTTCCAAAGTTTTCTCATATTGTCTGAATTCATATCGAAATTTACCTGGAATAACTTTGGAGTCCAGCTTGATAAAAAGATCTTTAGGATCGATCTCTAAACGTTTCATGATTTGATTCCAGCTCTTACCTTCAATCCTGGGATCTAGCATTTTCATCGGGTCGATATTAGCCAATTTAGCAAGATATATAGCGGTAGACGCGTCGTCGTCATACTTGCTCATTCTCTGGCCAAGAGATATGACTACTATCGGATCGACGGCGTAATGTTCGGCTAAAAAGATAGTCATAGGCGACGTGTCGGTCCATGTTATTTCACAGTTTCCCACAGCGGACATAAATAAAAAAACTAACGCGGCCGCAAAAACTCTTTTTAACATATAACTCTCCTCTTTCAAAAATGCGCCTTTATGTTTCAGGCTAGCCTATATTAAGTCTTCAAAAAATTCAAAATCGCTCCGGCGGCTTCATAAGCCCCTTTACAGGATAACTTTCCGGAAGGCTCAGGCATAGATAAAACTTCTTCAATAGCTTTAACTATCCTTCCTTCAAATAAATCTGATTGCGGAATAAACTTATTTCTTAAATATTTGCCCATTTCCTTAACGAAAACCTGATATTCCGCAAAATTTCCGCGATCGGTATAAACGAAAGGTTTTCCTGCGGCTATACATTCCCCCGTAATGCCATAACCCGGTTTGCCAATCAGAACGTCGGCCGCAGAGATCAGATCCGGCATAGAAATATCGGGCGATCCGAGAGGGAAACGAGCCGAATCAATTTTAAAAACAACCATGTCCTTACAATCGTATTCGTCGGGAAGTCGTCTTGCCTTAAAACCTCCGAAAGCTATCAAAACCATTTTTTTATCTTTCGGAATATTTAATCTGCGCTTTAACAGCTCAGGATCTTTTGAGGATTTTCTTACGGCCAAGCCTATATCTACCGTTTTGGCAAAATTGGAGAAACCGAGATAAAAAGGATGCCTTAAAGCTAAAGACGCTTTCGAATACTCTCTTTGACAATCGTCAATAATAGACGCATATTCTAACCTTTCCCTAATATAATCTTTGTATATGTCGCTCCATATAAAATTCCCGGAAGCGACAGAAGGCACGCCTAAAATTGACGCCGTTTTAAAAGCTACCGGAGAAATATCCGAGATAATCGCGTTTATTCCCCGAAGACGTTCGGCTTCCTCTTCGGCGAGCCTATCCGAATTACGCCAAAAACCGGAAAAACGTCTAAGGGTCTCCTCTTCGTCTATATTTAAAGCGTCCTTCTGAACCGTTCCGACGTCTGTTTCAACATAATCTAAATCATAAGTCAAATTAGCTGGAAGCGAATCTTCAAAAATCCAGGCCGGAGCCGAAGTCCTAATGTTAAATTGAATAGAGTCGTCTATACGAAACAACGAAGATATTATCTCGCAAGATCTGAACGCATGCCCAAAACCATGACCCGTAATATAAAAGGCTATCTTCAATTTGTATTTCTCCTATAGGCATTTTAAAAACGGACAAAAAGTCGATTTTAACGATTATTTACCTCCAAGGCAAAGGTTCCCCGTCTTCTTTCCCTCTCAAGTAAAAGTCTAAATCTATACCATGCTTATTCGCGGCCCTTTTCCATTTGCCGTAGGAAAAACCAAGCTCGCGATCGGATGTCATAACGCTCAATTTTCTGTCTCCCCTTGCCAAAATTCCCTGAATAGCCGCCGCGGAAGGCGTTTCATAAGTTATTTTAAATCCTGACGGAGACGTCTTCTTTATTAATTCCAAGCGCTTCAAAATTTCAGACTCGTCGGTCTGCTCGAACCTTTCCAGAGGAGTAAAAGGCTTAGGTATAAATTGAGATATAGAAACAGTTATTCTTACAGATTCTGAAAATTTCAAAGTTTTAATTTTCTTAAGCGTCTCGGAAAGCAGCGCGGCGTCGTCGAGAGATTCGCCGGGAAGACCTATCATAAAATATAGCCTCAGTTTGCGTATCCCGGATCTAAAAGCCATTTCTATGGAATGAAAAAACGACTCGTCGGAAATCTTTTTGCCAATAAAAAATCTTAATTTTTCATTGGCGCTTTCAGGAGCTAGAGTAAGCGATCCGCCGCCTTCCTGCTTTATAAAGTCTAGCAGTTCGGGAGTTAGTCTATCTGCTCGTAAAGATGAAAAACCGACTTTAAAACCTTCGCGTCTTAAGTATTCCAAAATCTTATAAAATTCCGGATGAGCGTTTATGCTTCCTCCGATAAGGCCTACTTTTTCAACTATGCCTTTTAAAGGGCGAAGAGTCGAAACGATATCTTCAAAAGGCCTAAAGACACACTTTCCAAAACAATTGGAAACGGCGCAAAATTTACACATAAAAGGACATCCGCGCATTATTTCGGTTAAAAGCATATCGGAAAATTCCGTGTCGGCCGTAAGAATCGAAGAAGAAAAAAAACGGCTCGAAGAATACGGCTCCATTTGTTTTTCAGCGCGGGTATTTATAGACGGCACATAAATATTTTTCATAGAAGAAAGTTCTCGCAAAATCTCCCCGCGCGAAAGCCCAGTCTCAAAAGCTTTTAAAGCATATGGCCATACGTCCTCGGCCCTCCCCATAAAAACCGCGTCGATAAAATCGGCTATAGGCTCTGCGTTGAGATAAGAAACCGCTCCTCCAAGGATCACTAAAGGATCTCTTTCCTTTCTTTCCTCGCTGAATAAGGGTATAGGAGTCATGTTTAAAATATCCGCGACCAAAGGATAATTCATCTCGTACGAGATTGAAAAACATACGAGATCAAATTCCTGCAGCGGTTTCTGAGTTTCGAGAGAACGCAGATTTTTATTTTTTCTAAAAAAATCAACATACTTTTTATCAGGATAAAAAGCGCGTTCACAGCTTATGGAAAGGACTCCGTTCAAAACATGCCATACGGACTGAAAACCCAGGTTAGACATTCCGGTAAAATAACGGTCGGGATATACTATAACGGCAGACAAACTGCCTCCGTTAGACGGCCTGTCTATAAATCGCTCTCTAGAGCATATCTTCTTAGCTTCTAAAATCCAATTCCACTTCATGATATCGCTGCCCGCCGCATTCTTTTACCCAAAACCGAAACTATGACCGCAAGGCCTTCGCCTCTGCCTATAAATCCCAAAGACTCGTTAGTTTTAGCTTTCAAGCCGACGTTTTTTAAATCCAAACCGCATAAACGCGCGATATTTTCTTTTATCGCCTGCTTAAAAGGACTTAAAGAAGGCTTTTCAAGTATTATGATTATATCGATGGAAGTCAAAAATATATTTTCTTTTTCCGCCATTCGCAGCGCCGCTAATAGAAAAATCGAGCTGTCCAAATTTTTATGCGAAGGATCGGAATCGGGAAAATAATCTCCTATATCATTAAGAGCGGCGGCTCCAAAAATCGCGTCCGTCAAGGCATGATAAAGCGCGTCTCCGTCAGAATGGCTATCGATTCCTTTATGATAAGGAATCTTTACGCCTCCCAGAATTATATCCTTTTTTGCAGGATTAAACCTATGACTGTCAAAACCTATTCCGGAAACCATGTCGAAAGAAACGGCTTTTTCTAAATTTTCCAGCCGTTTTAATATATTATCTTTCATGAAAAACCTCTTTATAACTGAAATTTTCAAAAGCGTTCAAGGCGAATCTACATACCAAGGAGAAATATGCAGTTTTGTCAGATTAAGCGGCTGCAATCTGCGTTGTTCTTACTGCGATACTATGTATTCTCATAAAAAAGGGACGTCCCTTTCATTAGACGATATCGTAAAAAAAGTTGAGTCTCATAATACTAAGATAGTCGAAATAACAGGCGGAGAACCTCTCCTGCAACCGAACTCTTCCGATCTTATGAAAAAATTTATTCAAAAAGGATTTACGGTTCTTCTAGAAACAAACGGAACTTTCTCAGTCGCCGACGTTCCCGGGGAAGTAATTAAAATCATAGACGTCAAAAGCCCCGGAAGCGGAATGTTCGGAAAACACGACGAATCCAATCTATCTTTAATGACGGAAAAAGATCAGTTAAAATTAGTTTTGGCCGACAGAAACGACTATATATGGGCAAAAAACCTGATTGCAAAAATTGGCAAAGATAGAAAATACAAAATTTTAATCTCCGCGGTTTTCGAATCTCTTCCGCTGTCTGATTTAGCGGACTGGATGACTGAAGATTCAATCGACGCCAGGCTAAACGTACAAATACATAAATTTATCTGGGGACCCGAAAGCAGAAAATAAATGAAAAAAGAAGAATTATTTTCTATTTCATACGCCGCTATAACGGGAATATCGTTCGGTCTTATAGAGGCTCTCAACTCGGCGTATATAAAAATGATTATACCCGGAGAAGAACTGATTGCCAATATAACTAACGCGAGAGCTCTCTACGCTTACCTTCATGGAAAGTTTATCCTGTGGCCTGAACAAACTAGAGAAATCTCGATATTAATTCTAATAACAATATTTGCCTGCGTCGTCGGAAAAGACAGAAAAAATAAGGCTATTTTTTTCCTGCTTATTTTAGGTTTATGGAAACTATTTAGATATATTTTCCTATTTATTATGATTAGAATTCCAACTTCGCTGACGGAAAAAGACATCGTATTTTATTGCCCGTCCCCTTGGGTCGCTCCCGCTTATCTCGGCATATGCTTAAGTCTTTTTTTATGCGCTTTATCTACGTTCTTATATTTTTATAGAGGCGTAGATAAAGAAGGCTCGAACAAAAAAGCTTCGGAGAAAAAGAAGAAGAAGAAGAACGCTTAACGTCTAAGCAGACGCAATTTTTTCATTCCAAAGACATTAAAAATATTTTTTCAAAATCCCGCAACGAAAGAGACTCCGGCCTCGAATTTACCGATAGTCCGGCCTTTTTCAAAATCGTCTCCGGATCTTTAAAAAGTTCTTTTAAAGAATTTTTTAACGTTTTTCTCCTCTGTTTAAAAGCCGTTTTCACGATAGGCTCTATTTTATGGTAAGGAGTTTCTATCGGCGGACGGTCCCTAAAAGAAAGGCAAATAAAAGCCGAATCTACCTTAGGAACGGGAGTAAAAGCCGTTCTGGGTATTTTAAACAAAAGCTTTCTCCAAGCATGGTACTCAACGAAAAAACTGATGGCTCCGGAAGCTCTGGCGCCCGCGGGAGCGCATATCCTTTCGGCAGCTTCTTGCTGAATAGTCAAAAACGCTTGCTCAAACCTCTCTTTATTAAGAACCAGCGATTCTATAATCTCTGTCGTAATATAGTAAGGTATATTTGCAAAAACGATATAGCGGCCGGGTTGCGTTAGCAGGCGATCGAAAGGAATTTTAAGCGCGTCGCCAAACGTCACGTTAAGACGATTGAATTTTTTTTTAAGAGAAATCAACGCGGGCTTGAGCTCTTCGTCTATTTCCACGGCGTCGACATATTCGCCGTTCTCAAGCAGAACTCTCGTTAACGCCCCGCTTCCGGGGCCTATCTCAAACATATTTCGACCTTTATACAATTTTACGAAATCTCTTATTTTATCGACGTAAAATCCGTCGTTTAAAAAATTCTGGCCATATTTTTTTTTCAGCTTCATTTCTGACACCGTAATTTTAACTCCGCATATTAACGCAAAAATTTAATTCTCCTCAACTGATCCGCTAATATATCGGACTCGTCCAAACCTTCAAAATAATATTTTTTAAAATAATATTTAACGTATAAAGCGCAGTTCTTGGAAGCTAACGAAAAGTATGAAAACCGTTTTAAATTCGAAAAAACGGCGAATTCGACGGCCTGCTTAAAATCGTCCGTCGAAAACCCCAGAAATTTCACTATTTCAAACGCGCAAGTCACAGGTATATTTGCAAAATCAGCCTTAATTTTATTTTGTCGTACGTCTAAGCTTATAAAAATATCTCTTTTAGCCCGCTCTACGAGAAATTCAATAGATTTTTTAAGAGCTGCGGAAGAATATTTTCCGCCTGACATCAATACGCTAAGATATTCCGACCGTGAAAAAGTTCTTGCGGACAGTATAAAATAAGGGATAACTCTAAACGGAAAAAGATCTATTCCTATAAAAACACAGTCGCTTTCAAAAGCGCGCATATACTCTGCGAGCTCATGCTCGTCAAGCCTGCGCGCTAAAAATTTCCTGCGGCGCAAATCTGCAAGAGTTATAGGAGTCTGACTGTAAACGGAAAAAGATTTAAGACCTAAAGACGAAAAAGAAGCTTTTGCCAGCGAAGCATGCAAAAAAGACGAGGCGATTTTTTTATATAATTCGGCTTTCTTACGTCTTTTTATCTCGCTTAAAAACTTCATAATTCTGCAGCGAAAAAGACTGTCGCATTCCTCAATCGTCAGCTCCAAGACGTTCTCAGACAAACTTTTAAAACTAAATTCGCATGACTTGCTTATTTCTTTTCTAAAGATCTTTAAGAAAAAACAAAGCTCTTTAGATTTCGTAAAACCCGACTTATATTTACATATAAAATCGCAATCTTCTTTATATCCGTTAGAGGACTTCATAATTCTGCCGACCTTTCCGCTAAAGGACTCTAGGACTATCGCCAATATCAAGACTCATACTAAACCCGGCTTTTGCAAGTTTTCCGTCGATCTTTTCCAGTTCGTCCGATACGCTGAGAACAGAACGAGGCTTGCCGTCATAGATAATATATTTTCCTCTGGCCTTATCGGGAGATATATTGATCATTATAACGTTAGCCCCGGCTTTTATTCCTTCTTCTCTCCTATTCATAGTTTCAAGAGCCGTGGTAGAAGGTATCAAAGCGTCTGGAATTAAAAGCCTGATAAGAGCTATAAGAAAAACGGTTAAATCTGCGCTGCCGGGCGGAAAATCCTTAAAAGGAGACAATTTTTGGGGAATAAAAGGACCTATGCCTACCATGTGCGGCTGAATTAACCTTAAAAATCGCAAATCTTCGGCGAGATTACGAGCCGTTTGCCAAGGAGAGCCTACCATAAAACCGGAGCCTACTTGAAATCCCAGATCTTTAAGGTCTTTCAAAGATCTCAATCTATTTTCAAAAGACATCGAAATCGGATGAAGTTTTTCGTAATGCTCTTTATTTATAGTTTCATGTCTTAAAAGAAACCTGTCTGCTCCGGCAATCTTATAAGCTTTATACTCGTCCTTCGGTTTTTCGCCTATAGACAAAGTCAAGGCGCTTCCCGGAAATTCGTTTTTTAAAGAAGATACCAAATCGACTATTTTTTCCTTCGAAAAAAAAAGATCTTCCCCGCTCTGAAGAACGAAAGTACGTATTCCGGCGGAATAAGCTTCCGAACAAGTTTCCATAATTTCGTCTTTTGTCAGCCTATATCTCGCAATCTTTGAAGATTTCCTGATTCCGCAATAAAAACAATCGTTTTTACAGTAGTTTGAAAATTCTATCAAACCTCTAATATAAATCCTGTTAGAAAAAAACTCTCTTCTTTTATCGTCGGCTCTCTCTATAAATTTAGATTGCAATGTCTTATCGTCGGAACTTATCAAACTCGTTAAAAAATCTTCGTTGACAAGCTTCTTAAGAAATATTTCATCGTCAGAAAAAATAATTTGACCGTTCAAATTTGTTAAATCCTATGAATAACAGTTTTTGAATTAACGCCTTTAATAGCCCCAAGTTTCCCCGATAAAGCGTTTATTACGTCCTGAGGGGCGTCTACGGCTATACTTATCAAAGACACTCCGATTTTTCTATAAGGCAATCCCATTCTACCTATAATAAAATCGGAATATTCATGAAGCAAAGCGTTTAACTTTTCGACCGTAGATTTATCTGAAACCGTTATGGCGATTAAAGCTACTCTATTTTCCATAATACTTCTCTTTTCATATGTAAAACTCTAAAAGCTAAAAAGTTCCGACTAGAAGTTTAGCGTTATTAAACAAAATCGCCGACGCTTCCTCAAAGTTCATATTTTTAACCTTAGCTATAACTTCGACTACATTTTTTACAAGAAAAGGAAAATTTTTCGTAGAACTATCCTTTTTCAATCCGTAAGGCGCGTCCGTTTCAGTCAAAATATATTCCATGGGAATTTCTCCGGCCATAAGTCTCAACCTCCTTGAAATAGGATATGTCAAAGGCGAACCGAAAGAGATCATGCATCTGTTTTTCAAAATATCGGGAATATATTTAAATCCGCCGCTATAGCCATGAAAAACGATCAAAGGCAAATCGCGCTTAAAATTTTCCAGTTCGCCGAACAATTCGCCAAAAGCGTTCCTACAATGTATTATCACCGGTTTTTTAAATTTAGCGGCTATTTTAAGTTGTTCTCTAAAAAAATATTTCTGGTCTTGTAAATTTCCGAACGAAGGATGAAAATCATATCCTATCTCCCCGACGGCGCAAGATTTTTGGAGAATGTCAGGAAACATATCCAGAAAATCATAAAGTTCCCGTCTCGAAGCGTCGGCTTGCCAGGGATGTATTCCGACGGCAGTTTTAACGAATTTGCGGTTATTTGCTACGAACCCCAAAACGTCATACTCTGAAACTGAAGCCGCAGTCCCAATTATAAGATTAGGGCAATCGTCATGAGAAAAGATCTTTTCAAGCTCTTCAGGCGTAAAACGCGCTATGTGACAATGAATATCCGCTATCATAACATATCTTTATATTTTTCAAGAGCTCTCTCAAAACATGGAAAAAACATCCTTGGCATCTCGTTTAAGTCTATAAATTTAACGTCGTCGGCGTCGTCTCCGGCCACGGGCTCGCCTTCGTCAATACTAAAAAGATAAACGACAGTTATGACGTAGCCGTACACTTCATTAGGCTCGCAGTATGCTCCGATTAAATCTATTGCATGACCTTTAAGACCGGTTTCTTCGAGAAGTTCCCTTGCCGCGGCGTCTTCAAGCGTCTCGCCTATTTCTACAAAACCGGAAGGCGGAGCCCAATGACCTTTGCCGGGCTCCTTTCCTCTTTTTATTAAAAGACATTTCCCGTCTTTTACGGCTATTATACCGACAGAAGGCAAAGGATTTACATAATGGATATAACCGCAGGACAAACATATATTCCTATCTCTGCCTTCTATGTTTTTTACCGTCATATCGCTTTTACAGAATGGACAATATTTAAAGTTCATTTATTCCTCCATATGAGCGTAACGTATAAATTCCCTGAGTACGTTTACGTCTTCATGGCGAGCTATATATACGTAATCTCCCATAGCGCTCGCCAAAATACCTGGCATAGAATCTTCAAACACTATAATTTCTCCGTATTTTTTCAATATGTCTTCTTTGGAATGAACATATTTCCGCATTTCTTTTCTTCTGCTGGCAAAAACGCAATAATACTTTTTTTTAGGCTCGACGTAAAAACTTCCGCCTGTCATTATAGCGGCCCATCCGTCATATAAATCGATATCATCGGCGTAATTGCACATATCCAGCATAAATCCGCCCGGAGGACGCATATTTACTTCAAGAGCTATCAACTTGCCGTATGAAGTTCTAAAAAATTCAAAATGAAAGAACTGTCTCTTAACTCCAAATTCCTTGGCGGTTTTAAAACCGATTTCCGTAAGATCCGCGTGTATATTCTTTTGAGAAAGAATATACACGCTCTTCTTATCGTTAACAAGATCCATAACGCTTTCATAAGTGTGAGAAGCGTAAAAAACGATATTTCCTTCCGCGTCCGCCAAACCGTCAAAAGTAAAAATATCTCCGTCTATAAATTCTTCGGCTATATAATCATCATTAGGCATATTCCGGAAATAACGCTTAAAATCTTCCGGAGAATTAATTTTAGACGTGTTGGCGGCTCCTACTCCTTTATCAGGCTTAATAACCAAAGGATATCCCAATTCTTTAGCTAAGGCCTCCGCTTCGTCTAAATTTCTTACGACTTTTCCCTTGGCTACCGGAATTCCGGCATGCATAAATTTAAGCTTCATAAGAGATTTTCGACGTATATACTCTATATCGTCATTTTTTCTTCCCGGAATATTAAAATCAGTCCTAATCTTCGCTTCCGTTTCCAGCCAATACTCGTTAAAGGATTCTACCGCGTCTATTCTGCCATATTTATGTATAAAAAATCCAACGGCTCTATATACTTCGTCGTAATTTTCCATATTTCCGACTTTATAATATTCGGTTAAAGCCGATTGAAGAGACCCGCCAAGTTGCTCATACGGAACGTCCGCTATACCCAAAACCTTAGCTCCGCGTTTATTTAAATTTACCGAAAAAGCTTGAAAGTTAGGAGGAAAATGAGGAGACAAGTACAATACGTTCATACTTTAACTATCCTTTCAAAAATATAGCGACTTTATTATAGAAACGTTATAATTATGAAAACTTCAAAACATATAGCTTACGCGTCTATTTTTATAGCTCTTCTTCTTATAACTCAATACTTTACGGCCTTTTTCGCCAATCAATTTTTAACGGGCCTTTTAGTCAACTTAATTTTAACCGTATCGGTTTTGAAAACCGGCTTAAAAACCTCTCTTTTTATAGCCGCAATATCGCCTCTAAGCGCGTTTATTCTTGGAATAGGGCCTAAACTGCCTCCGCTAATTCCTTTTATAGCCATATCTAACGGCATCTTTGTAAGTTTAATTTACGCAGGCTTATATCTTTCCGCAAAATTTTCGAACGACGGAATAAAAAAGACATTTTCGACCGCTTTAGGAGCTCTGATCGCCGCATGCATTAAAAGCTTGTCATTACTGATTTCCGTTTATTTTATGCTTCCTTTAATTATAAATCTATCTCCTTCGCAGCTAAAAACGGTAGTCTCCGCATTTTCTTTCATTGCGGCGGCCGCGGCCTTCGCAGGCGGACTTATAGGATTATCTCTGGCGGATCTTCCGCCGTTTAAACGAGACTGTGACTAGTGAGCTCCGGCGAATTTTCCCGGTCTTCTAACGCTCGTCTCCAAGATATGATTTCTTACGTATATGCATAAATCTATACAAACCATAATCATATTGATCAGATAAAGATAA
The DNA here is from genome assembly GCA_949288455.1 of uncultured bacterium. Lineage (GTDB taxonomy): Bacteria > Vulcanimicrobiota > CADAWZ01 > CADAWZ01 > CADAWZ01 > CASEKF01. The sequence continues at coordinate 2,104 of CASEKF010000021.1, read as the reverse complement.
AAAACAACATCCATATTATAAAAATATTTATGAAGCATGCCTGCCGCGTATCCCATTATAACTATTATAAGAAAAAATAAACTTTTCCCTTTATTAGTACGAGAGCTCCAAGATTTATAAATTGCCGCAGGCCATGCAAACCCGAAACAAATAAGCATTATAATTTCAAAAAAACTCATTTAAGTCTCCTTATATAAAAATACGCAAAACGACTCTCTTTTATTAAGCTTGCCTAGCTTTCAACTCTTTTTTCATATCTAAATATAAACATATTCCGGTAACTAAAGCCGACAAAAGATCGGAAGTCGGAGCGGAGTATAACAAACCGTCAAATTTCCAAAACAAAGGAAATATCAAAATAGCCGGTATAAGAAAAATCAACTGTCTTGTCGAAGTTAATATCAACGAAGGAATAACTTTGCCTATAGACTGAAAATAGCAGGAACCTATAATTTGCAGACCGACTACGGGAAGAGCCGTAAACCAAATACTTATACAATGAACTCCCATAGATTTTAAATCTTCGTTAGAGCTGAACATAGAAATAAACTGCCATGGCAAGAGCTTAATCAAGAAATAAACTATCAATACGAAACACGTAGCCGCTACAATAGATTTTTTAACAGTTTCTGCAACTCTGTCAAACATACCTGCGCCGTAATTATATCCTATAATCGGCTGAGCTCCTTGACTTATTCCCACGATCGGCATAATCATAATAGTTTGTATGCTCTGCGTTATACCCATGGCGGACATCGCTAAATCTCCTCCATATACTATAAGAGACTTATTTATAATCAGCATTATAACGCTATTTATAAGCTGCATTGCAAAAGGAGGAGTTCCCATAGCCAAAATTCTTTTCATAAGCCCAATATCGACGACAAATATCTTTTTTGAAATCCTTACGGTAGCCTTTTCGCTACAAAAAAAAACGAGAACCCAAATCATCGTCATTGTCTGGCCGCCTATCGTAGCTAAAGCGGCTCCTGTCATTCCCCAATGAAAAACATATAGAAAAACAGGAGTAAAAATGATATTAAAAGCGGCGCCTATAATCATCGTATACATTGCTACCGAAGGTTTTCCGTCCGCTCTGACAAAAGAGTTTACGGTAAAGCTAATCCCTCCGCAAACGCTTCCCAGAAGAATAACTACTATATAATCATGAGCATAGGGAAGAATAGTCTCGCTGGCTCCAAAATGCGTCAGCAAAGAATTTAAATTAAAAAAAGCGAATACGACTAAAATAACCGTTAAAATAGAAACTAGAATTATAGAAATTCCAAGAACTTTACCGGCCTCTTCATACTTTTTTTCTCCAAGCTTAATGGAATATAAAGAAGAACCTCCTAAACCGCACATAGCGGCGATAGAGAAAAAAATCAACATAATAGGGAAACAAACCGTCAACGCGGCTAATCCGTTAACTCCGTCGTCTCCTATATTTCCTATATATATTCTCGAAACAATATTATAACAGGAATGAATTATCATGCCTGCGATAGCGGGCCATGAAAACTCAACCAGCAGCTTAGCAATGCTCTCAGTTTCCAATCTTTTTATCATTTCCAAACTTCCTCTATTTCAATGACAAATAAAAAAAACCGAAACATTTGAATTTTCGGTTTACAATTAGAATGGTTGCGGGGACAGGATTTGAACCTGTGACCTCCGGGTTATGAGCCCGACGAGCTACCGAACTGCTCCACCCCGCGATATCAAGCGTTTTTCTGAACGCTTAATGTATTATATCACAAATTTCAATATTGTCAAGTTTTTTTTATTATTTATCTTCAAGGAACAGCCGCGGTAATTTTAAAATTACCGCGGCTGTCACTATTTACGGTTTTTTAACGGCTAAAAATAAAACTTCTATTTTTTTAAGTTAAAAGTTCTACCGATTTTCTGATTATCTTTTCAAATCTCCGCAAATGCTGGAAAGGCTTGTTATATCAAGCATTTCCGGCATTTTGCGTTTCGGAAGATACCCCGCATATCATGGCATTTCGGAGCCTCACTTGGCGTTGAAAAGTAGTAAAACCGTAGTAGAAACGGCGGCTTACTACTACGCCGCCAGCCTGTCCATCGCCGCCTTTGCGGA
>CASEKF010000020.1 GCA_949288455.1 uncultured bacterium | reverse complement strand
AGGTCGATTTTTCATTCGTTGTTTTTGAAATTCTCTGCATCTAATTACTCGTTCTCTTATAGATCGGGAGCTTTCCTCGTCTTTCAAATCCGTAAATTCCGCAACTTGAAGCCTTGAAACTTCTATTTGTATGTCTATCCTGTCAAGAATTGGGCCTGAAATTTTAGATACGTATTTGTTGACGGCGTAAGGAGAGCAGTCGCATTTGTTTCTTGAGTCTCCCAGAAAACCGCATGGACATGGGTTCATTGCCGCCGCCAACATAAAAGATGCCGGATAAGTTATCGATTGCTTTGCTCTAGATATTAAAACTTCGTCGTCTTCCATCGGTTGTCTGAGCATTTCGAGCGTATTTCTTCCAAATTCCGTAAGTTCGTCTAGAAATAGGACCCCTCTATGAGCAAGGCTGATTTCTCCTGGGCCTGGAACGGCTCCTCCTCCTATAAGCCCCGCGTATGAAATAGAGTGATGCGGAGATCTGAAAGGCCTTTCCGTTATTATGCCCGGCTCTTTTAGAAGCCCTTTTAGACTGTAGATTTTTGTAACTTCAAGAGCTTCTTCAAAAGATAATGGAGGCAGAATAGAGGGAAGACGTCTGGCTAACATAGTTTTCCCGGAGCCGGGCGGCCCTATTGTTAAAATATTATGATTCCCTGCCGCGGCGATTTCCATTGCCCTTTTGGCCGATTGCTGTCCTTTTATATCCGAAAAATCATAAGTACAGGAATTTGTAATATTAATCAAATCGTTCGGTTTATTTTCTAGAGGTTCGTTTTCTCCTTTCAGAACTTTTACGGCTTCGTATAACGTTCTTACGGGATAAACGCGAACGTTTTTAGCAAGAGCCGCTTCTTGAGCGTTATCCAGCGGAACGATAAAAGCCCCTCCCGTTTTAGAAACTTCCATAGCCATAGCCAATATTCCGTTAGCCCGTCTTACTAAGCCGTCAAGAGATAATTCGCCGACTATATAAAAATTAGCGTCCGCCGCTCCTTCTATTTCTTCGGCTGCCGATAATACGGCTAAGGCTATCGGAAGATCGTATAGCGCTCCTTCTTTCTTTATATCTCCGGGAGATAGGTTTATCGTTACTCTTTTTATGGGATATTCGAATCCTGAATTTTTGATCGCCGAAAAAATACGTTCTTTAGATTCGCTGACGGCTTTATCCGGCAAGCCTACTATAGTCGTTCTGGGAAGTCCGGGGGATAAATCCGCTTCTATTCTGATTTTGTGAGCCTCTATTCCCATAAGCCCTAAGCTTCGGATAAAAGAGATCATTTTTATCCTCCTGAAAATACTTTACCGTTATTATATTGCTCAAATATTGCGGAAATATTTAAATTATGTTGAAAGAAAACTTTTTTTGTTAACGAAAGGTTTTGTTTTAGACGATCCGTTCGTTTTTACATAAACAAGGAAATCAAGTCTTTTCCTTTGAAATAGAAAAAGATTATTCAGAAAGGCAATTATATATTCTTAAACATAGGAAGTATATAGAAACAATCGTTAAAAAAAAATCCTTGAGATCTAAAAATATGAATTTGATAGTTTGCGTAGACGATAAAAACGGCATGGCTTTTAATCGAAGGCGGCAGAGTCAAGATCGAGAAGTAAGGAAACGTATTTGCGAAATATCCCGAAATAGTATATTGAGGATGAGCTATTATTCAAAATCGCAGTTTACCGAAGCAAATGTAAATATAATCGCCGGGGACGATTTTTTGTTTAAAGCCGAACGAGACGATTTTTGTTTCGTAGAGCTTTCAGACCCGCGTTCGTTTGAAGATAAGATTCGGAAGATTATTTTATTTAAGTGGAATAGACTGTATCCTGCCGACGTGTTTTTTTCGATAGAACTTAAAAAATCAGGATGGAAAAGAGTTGACATGCGAGAGTTTAGAGGCTATTCGCATGACCATATTACGGAGGAGGTCTATCTTTTGTGATTTCGTTAAAAAAGTTGTTCGCCGTCTTATCGGCATGCTTGATTGCCTATTTATTCTTAACTTCCAGATCTTCAGACATTTCCCGTTTCCCTTCGTTTCAGAGCGTACGGGAATTTGGATCGGGAACCAGGCAAAATAATATAAGCGTAAATGACATACCTCCTTTTTCCGGTTATCCTTACGTCGTTTTGAATAATAATAAGCCCTCGTTTTCAGAAGAGGATTTCGAGAGGGAAACATACGAGTTTTACAGTCCTCTCGACGAATTAGGACGTTGCGGAGTAGCTTCGGCAAATATATGCAGAGAGCTTATGCCTGTAAAAAAGCGGGAGTCTATAGGCATGATTAAGCCAAGCGGCTGGCAAACGGTAAAATATGATTTCGTAGACGGCAAATATATGTATAATAGATGTCATTTAATAGGTTTTCAATTGACAGGAGAAAATGCCAATGAAAAAAACTTGATTACCGGAACTCGTTATATGAACATAGAAGGTATGCTTTCATTTGAGAATATGGTGGCGGATTATGTAAAGGAAACCGGAGGACATGTGCTCTATAGGGCTACTCCTGTTTTTCAAGGGACAAATCTGGTCGCATCCGGAGTTCAGATAGAGGCGGCCAGCGTGGAGGACGAAGGGAAGTCTTTGTCTTTTAACGTTTATTGCTATAATGTTCAGCCGGGAGTAGACATAGATTACGCGACCGGAAAAACAAATCTTGCCGGAGCAAGGTCGACCGGAAAGGATAATGCAAAATCAGATTCCGCGGAAGAGTATATATTAAACGTTAACGGTTACGTTTTTCGGGTTCCTCTTCCGGGAGCGTTAAAATGACGCCTAAGAATAAACTGATTTGTTGCGTTTTAGGTCCCCGATATAGAGGATATAAATCTTGCGACGTTTCTCAATTTTCATGAGAAGTCCTTAAGACGCTTCAATATATTTTAGCCGCCCGTTAAATTTAATCGACTAAAATGTCCCGAGTAAGTTCGTATTAGTAAAAATCTATCGGCTTTGTTCAAAAATTTTTTCGCGTAGCGGCAAACAAGCGCATTTTGTTTAAAATAAACCTACGCGAAGTTTAGGAAAGTTGGGAATCTCGCTTTCCTCTCGCGGACTCGCGTTTTGAAATCGATAAATCGTATCTTTAAAATTGTTTTTATACCGACGTTTGCATAATTTGCGACGTTTTTTTCGTTATAAGTAAAATTTTTTCAGCCTCTGATTCGGTTAGACTGCCTGTTCCGCATGCCGGAGATATTAAAGAGAAATTTCTAATTTCTTCTTTGCCGAATCCTGCCTTTTCCATCTCTTTTAGCAATATCGTCAATTGAGAGATGATATCCGCTTCGCTTAAACCGTTTATAATCTGCGACGTCGGAATAATTCCCCAGGCGATTTTTCCTCCGCGTTTTATAAATTTCATTAGGTCTTCTTTGTAACTTAGTATGGACTCTCCATACGTATACGCGTCGTAACTTAAAATATCGGCGGGAGAATCAAGAATAATAGACCAGTCGGTGTTTCCGCAACAATGAACGCCCGCAGTTATATCGGGGTATTCGCTTTTTATATTTGTTATAAATGAAGCGATTTCTTCTTTAACTTCATTTTTATCTATAGCCGTCATACCGGAACCTACGCTTGCCAGGTAAGGTTCGTCAATAAATAGTACGACTTCGTCGTATATTTGCTTTAAAAATTCTATCTGCCATAACGCCTTCATAGTTAAGCCGGTTTTAATTATGTCTCTCAGGTTTAGATCAAACCAAGAAGCTCTTTTGTTTTCGTCCGGAACGGCAAGAGCAAAGCTGAAAGGGCCTGTTATATGTCCTTTTACGGCTTCTATTTCAGAAGAGAGGTTATTTTTGTTTTGGTAAAATTCGTATAATCCGGAAGCGAACGATTCGGATATAGCAAATTTATTTTTATTTTTATTTTCCGCACTTTCAATAAATTCCATTAACGTTTCAGGATCGTTCTCAGGATTTGAGAAACTTATATGTGTTTCGCTCTCGTTGATACTGAAAAACGGAATGCCTTCGGAATATTGAACGTACATGCTTTCTTTAAAGCTTTTATTGGGGAGCTGAGCCCACATAGGATATTTTGTCAGCGTTCGGATGATTAGGCTCGTAATTTGTTTTGAATTTGTATGAGGAAAGCTGCCTATTAAAATAGGTTCAAAATTACATTTCATTTTTTCTATTTTCCTTTGGTCTGCATATACTAAAGTGTTTTTCGCGACTTAATAAAAATCCTTCCCTTTTATGTTTAGAAAGAGGCTTTATCTATATTTAAAAATTTTCATATGCTTTCGAATTCTTTTATTTTGAATAATGAAAAAAAAATTAAAGGTATTAAATTGTTTTCGTCAAAGTACAATTAAAGATTGATAATTTTTAAAAAGATAATTGTGGAGGCATATCTGTTATGATACGAAAGTTTTTCTCTATCTTTTTACTGACGGCTTTAGTTTGCATTCCAATGCAGATTTTAGCTCAGTCAGGTTCTGAAAAACGGATCGCTATTATGAATTTTGATTCCGCAAGGAACGTTTCTAATTGGTGGTCGTCTTATTCTTGGGGGTCTAATTTTCAGCCTGGAGACGCCATTTCGGCGGCATTAACTTCGAGGCTTGCCAACTCGTCGAAGTTTCTTGTCGTTGAGCGTGAAAGTTTAGACGTAGTTCTTCAGGAACAAAATTTAGGAGCTTCAGGCGACGTTACTCCCGAAACTGCGGCAGAGGTGGGAAAGCTAATAGGAGCCAAATATATTGTTCTTGGGACAGTAACTGAGTTTAACCTTACCAGCGTCGGTTCAAGAGGATCTATTAGACTTCCCATAAGCGGTTCCAGACTTGGCTTGGGAGGCAAGTCGAGCGACGTAGTGAGAATTTCTTGCGAGATTAGGGTAGTCGATACCGATACCGGCTTGATAGTCTATACTTCTTCGGCAAGAAAAGAAATTGGAACGGGTTCAAGCGGACTAGAAGGATTTTATAAAGGTTACGCTATCGGCGGACAAGGAGGAGAACTTCCTAGCTCCGGATTAGGAAAGGGCATTTATGACGTCGCGGGCGAATTGGCCAGTAATTTATCTAGCGCGCAATTTAAGGAGACGGCTCCCAAGCCTAAGCTTGAGGGATACGTATTATATAAGGATGGAGATAAAGTATTTTTAAATTTTACGTCTAAAGACAGAGTATCAAGGAATATGATATTTAAAATATTTAAACAGAAACAAATCAAGGACCCAAGGAGCGGACAGATGAGAACTATTTCTCAGACCGTAGGAGAGGTTAAGGTATTAAATATCGACGATTCGGCTGCCGAATGTCAAATAATTTCAGGCGGAGAAGATATAGAGGCGAACGATTACGCCGTAAATAAATAGATATAACATAAAAAAACGTCCGGTAAATTTTACCAGGCGTTTTTTTTTAGGTTTAACCGTTTATCGTTCGTTATAACAGGAAAAAATTATGCGGCGCATAAAGTATTTTTATATTTTTGAGTCGTAAAGTTGCGATTTATGCGCAAAATTTATGTTTAATATAGATAATCTTCGTTTAAGTTAATTCTGCTAAGAGATATGGAAGGAACCGTTTCAATGAAAAGAGAGTTTAATAAATATTTTAAATCGCGTCCTTTTTTGTATATTTTGCGTTTATTTCTAGTCATAGGCTTTGTTGGCGTATCTGTCGCTTCGGTCTTTCCATATTCGGTTACGGCTGATTCTTATCTTGAGAACGGAGAAAGGGCAAGGTTTAATTTCAAATCCCAGTCTATGTATGCCGACGATTTAGTTCAACTTGACAATTTAGATTATCCCGGACCGGGCATATTTGTTCTTAGAGATTCAAGAACGTCTTTTCGGGATAAGCCTGATCTCGAATATATTCCTCTAACGGCTTCAGGAAAGATATATTCGACAGATATCGCCGTGGTTATCGCGGAAAAGGCGCGCTTTAGCAACGAAGAAGGGAAAACGATTTTGACTCATTCGGTATCTGCGTCCGGCGATGAGCTGGCGGTTTTTATTGATTGGGAATACAGAACGTTTTCAGACGGTTATTCGCGATTCTCCAGAAAAATTAGCAAAGGCCCTAATAAAGGCGTTTACGACGGAGAACCTTTGGATTCTGCCGGTATAATTAGCGTGATCCCATTGTCTTTTCTGCATAAGGGAACGAATATAGATATGGTTTCGGTATCCGGAGCCGATATGTCTTTAAATATTCCTTACGTCGTTTTTTCTGACGATTTTCAAAATGTACGGGAAATTTTTAATCGATTTAAGGAATCATTTTTCAATATTTCTAGTTTGCGTTATTGTTGGCGCACGGCTTTTATAAAGGATAGGGGAGACAAGAAAATAGTCGAAAAAATTATCTACGGTTCGTCTGACAGCGGCAAAAATTTTTTGGAATGGGACGGAATCAATAGTCTTGGAATCCTTTCGGAACCCGGAACTTATACGACTGAGACAGATGTTTTAATCTTCTCCGGCGACGGGGGAGTGCGTCTTCCGACCTTTAAACATGAAACGATAGTCAAACCCTATCCTAGACTTTACGTGGCAAATTCGTCCGGAGAGATTATAGCCGATTCTAGAGTTCAAAAATTTAATAAGAAATCTCAGGATGAAAAGTTGAATCTTCCTTACGAACATGTCTCTTTTCCAATAGCTTTATCTTACGCTTTAAATAGAATTTATATGAGGCGCGGAGAAGATACTTTTAAGATTTTTGTTATTCCGGAAGGCAATGCTGAGGTAAGAGAGGCTTTTATCTCTTCAGATATAAGAAATCCGGTTAAAGTTTCTCTTTTTAAAAATAAATCGGGCGAATTTGAAGGACATATCAAAGCCGGAGTTTCTACAGTTTCGTCTCCCGACGCTTTTTTAGCGTTCGGTCCTGAGATCGACGGAGTTAAAAGTTTTGCTTTTTTCGACGTGACTTATCCTGAAGACTCTGAAAATTTGTCGGCTATTTTGAAGCGAAGAGGCTGGCGGCCAAGGGGAGAGTTTAATTATTACGACGAAGAGTTTCCGGGCAAAGATCTATTTTTCAGAGATTTCATTATAAGCGGAGGAATGGAAAAACTTATTTTTTCAGCTGCGGGCCTTTCGGCTAAATGTATGATGAAAAATCAAGCCTCTCTTTTTTATTATTCAGGCCATGGGTGGGGAGACGGAAGCATATATACGGGGAACGATTATTTTTATCCTGACGTTTATATGGAAAAAGGCGATTGGAACGAAGGTCTTGAAGTCGTCGTTTTTTCGTCTTGCTCGGCGTTTGATATTATGAATTTACATAAAAGAAAATTTACCGATTTAGGAGTTTCCAATTATTCTCCCGGAGAATATTGGGAACAGGCTTCCGGCCCGTCCGTATCGCTTTTGGGCTATAACTGGTCGACGTTTGAAGGAAAACCGCCCAACGCTTTTGACACTCGAGTCGCCAAAGCTTTTTTAAAATATTTTTTGTCCGGGCAAAAGCCTGTGGACGCTTGGTTTAACGCTAATTTCGCTAATAATGAAACCGTTGCTCCTTGCGCTATATACGATAAAGTCTATTACTATGTTTCTAACGGAGCGGTTACAAAATTGCCTTCGGAAAAATGGTCGCGCCGATATTGAATAAAGTAAAAAAAAGATCCGCAAAACGTCCTCGACTGCGGATCTTTTTTTTACTTTATTTTGCAAAGTCTACGGCTCTGGTTTCTCTTATAACGGTTACTTTTATTTGTCCTGGATATTCCAGCTCTTCTTCTATTTGGTTGACAATGTCTCTGGCTAGGATAATCGATTTATCGTCGTCTACCACTTCCGGTTTCACTATGATCCTTATTTCTCTGCCGGCTTGTATCGCATATGATTTTTCTACGCCGTCAAAATTATTTGCTACTTGCTCTAATTTTTCAAGGCGTTTTACGTAAGCTTCGAGAGATTCGCGTCTAGCTCCTGGCCTAGCCGCCGAAATAGCGTCGCAAGCTTGAATCAGAACCGCTTCTATAGTTCTTTGCTCTTCGTCTTCATGGTGTGCCATTATAGCATGGACTACGTCTGGCGACTCGTTATATTTTTCGGCGTATTTCGCTCCTAAGACGGCATGAGGTCCTTCAATCTCCATGTTTAATACTTTTCCTATATCATGAAGAAGTCCGGCTCTGCGGGCTACTTGGGCGTCTGCGCCTAATTCTAAAGCTATCGTTCCGGCTAAAAACGCCACTTCTAGAGAATGAGAAAGTACGTTTTGACCGTAGCTTGTACGGAATTTCAGCTTCCCAATTACTTTAATGAGCTCCGGATGAAGCCCTGTGACGCCAGCTTCAAATACTGCCTGTTCGCCTTCTTGCCATATTTTTGAATCCATCTCTTTTTTTGCTTTTTCAACCATTTCTTCTATTCTGGCAGGATGGATTCTAGCGTCTAGAATTAATTTTTCGAGAGCGATTCTCGCTGTTTCTCTTCTTATAGGATCGAAACATGAAAGGACTACCGCCTCCGGAGTGTCGTCAATAATTAAATCGACTCCGGTTAGCGATTCAAGCATGCGTATATTTCTTCCTTCTCGTCCTATTATGCGCCCTTTCATTTCGTCGTTAGGCAGAGGCACTACGGAAACCGTAGACTCGACAACCTGTTCAGACGCTAATTTTTGTATGGCGGTTGAGATGATTCTTTTTGATTTTAAATCGGCCGTTTCTTTGATCTGCTCTTCCATATTTTTGACGCGGACGGCTATTTCTTGCTGAAGTTCCGATTCCACTCGTTTCAATATAACTTCTTTAGCTTCGTCAGACGTCATGTGAGCTATTTTTTCAAGTTCTTCCCGTTGTTTATTTTCAAGCTGACTTATCTGTTCTTTACGTTTAGATATATCTTGTTCTTTTGATACCAGACCTTTTTCTCTTTTTTCGAGAGCGTCTATCTTTCTGTCTAAATTGTCTTCCTTTTGCTGAAGTCTGCGTTCGGAACGTTGAATTTCATTTCTGCGTTCGTTCCTCTCCTTGTCAAATTCTGAACGTTCGCGATAAATTTGTTCTCTGACTTCGTTGAGCATTTTATTTTTTTCAGCTTCGGCGGTTACTTTGCTTTGTTCTATAATTTTTTCAGCTTCGCTTTTTGCGTTGTCAGTTTCTTGCCTGCGCTTGTTGTTTGCGATATAAACTCCGCCTATGCCTCCGGCTATTATTCCGGCTATAGCGCATATTGCGTAAAATAAATTGAATGATTCGATCTTGGATTCACCTCTTTTTTTGACATTTTGATTTTTTTGTTCTTTTTTAAGTCTTATCATAGTTTTCTGGCGACGACGCTAACCCCGCTTTTACTTTAGTTTTTTCTGTAATTTCTTGCAAGAGCTCAGGGCGATCTTGAAGATATTGCTTGGCGTTTTCCAGTCCTTGCCCGAGTTTATCTCCGTTATAATTGTACCAAGCTCCGCTTTTATTGATTATTCCTAGTTCTGAAGCCGCATCTATGATGCTGCCTATTCTCGATATGCCTGAACCGAATATAATGTCAAATTCTACTTGTTTGAAAGGAGGAGCCATTTTATTCTTTACAATTTTGACTTTGACTCTATTCCCGATTTGTTCTCCGCTTTGCTTTATTCCGTCGCATTTTCTTATGTCAAGCCTTAGGGAACTATAAAATTTTAAAGCTCTTCCTCCGGGAGTAGTTTCGGGACTTCCGTATAAGACGCCTATTTTTTCTCTTATTTGGTTTATAAAGATTGCGCTAGTTTTGGTTTTATTGATTATTCCGGTTAATTTTCTTAGAGCGTGAGACATTAATCTTGCCTGTAGTCCGACATGAGCGTCGCCCATGTCTCCTTCTATTTCGGCTTTAGGAACTAGAGCCGCTACGGAGTCTATTACTACGATATCTATAGCGTTGCTTCTTATCAAAGTGTCCACTATTTCAAGAGCTTGCTCGCCGGTGTCTGGCTGAGACACATACAGGTTGTCTGTGTCTACTCCTATTTTTTTGGCATACTCCGGATCAAGAGCGTGTTCTACGTCTATAAACGCCGCAATTCCGCCTTTTTTTTGAGCTTCCGAGATTATTTGCAGAGCTAGAGTCGTTTTACCGGACGATTCCGGCCCAAATATTTCGATAATCCTTCCTCTTGGAATCCCTCCTATGCCGATCGCTATGTCTAGAGATAAGGCTCCCGTTGAAATAGCGTCCGCGTCATACGATGATCTCATATCTCCGAGGCGCATTATAGAGCCTTTGCCGAATTGTTTTTCCAACTGATTTACAACAGCTTCAATAGTTTTGATTTTGTCGTCCATTATTACCTCCGAACTATTGTTTTTTCAAGGGATAATATTCTATTTTTCATTTATGACAATAAAATATTGATACAGACGGAAATCAGATAGCCGTTTTTGTTTGCCGTTTCAATATAGCCTTAATATTAGAACGATTTTTTCCCATGGGGTAGATTTCGCTAAAATTTTGAGAATTTGGAAATTATATGTAAACTAAGTATGATTTGTGCAAAAATAAAAGCCCTGAACCCGTCGTAGAATAAATTTAAAGGTTAAGGGCTTTTATCGCTTTTATGATATAATCCCGCCGTAATGCCAATATTATTGCGAGATGATTTTTCTTGGAGATTGCTGTCTGCTCCACAAAGCGTATACGATTAGCTGCGTCTAACGGAATGGGGCTTCGTCGTCTCTCTTGAAAGGATAGTAATAATTGTCTGCTAATCGGCTAAAAATTCAATTCGACAGATTTTCGAACATACTCGTTTTGCGAATTAATTTTTCTCAGGATATATCGTTAAAACAATCGTTTCTTGGTAAGCCGTAGCGTTATATTTTACAAGTCTTTTCTAAACGATTCGCATATTTTTATTGGTTTTTTATAATTATAATAAAGCACTTGAGACTATATCATCATTTGCAAAGCCTAAATTTAACTCTTTTGATTTGTTCGCTTACCGAATTCAATTCTACCGGAAGCATATCCGTCGACAAAGGAATTCTGTAGCCGTTTAGCGTTTGAACCATTATGATGTTTCCATCTACTTCGTCTAAGAATTCTTCGGTATTAAAATATTTCCTTATGAATACGTAAACTAAACAGACGTCGTCATATGGATTTACAGGAAAACCTCTGCCCCAGAGATCGGCTATATGAGCGTTGATTTCTTCGCAGGATATAGGCATGTCTCCTGCGCTTTCCAATATTTTTTTTATAACTCCGCAAAAACTTGTATTTTTTCCAAAGTCTTTTAATGACACCATCTGAGAACCTCCTGTTCGGATCGCGTGTTAAAACGGAATCGAACTATTCCTCAGATTTATCCATTATATATTTTACGGTTTCTTGTATATTGGTCAGTTTTTCCGCGTCTTCGTCGGGAATTTCAAGATGGAATTCCTGTTCTAAGGCCATAACAAGTTCTACGGCGTCGAGCGAATCTGCGCCGAGATCGTCTGTGAAAGAAGCCGTAGGGGTTACCTGATCTTCGTCTACTCCCAGCTGATTTATAATAAGCGCTTTAACTCTTGCTGTTATATCGTTTGACATTCTAATAAGTACCTCCGATGTTTTATGTTGGTTTGTTTGTTTTGCCGTGTTACTTAAAATAAAGATTTTACAGCTTTTAATTAATAGATTGTCGTTATTTTTTACGACTATGATTATAAAAAATTAAAATATTATAAATATTCCAAAAATTGAACTATTTAAATATATTTTATATAATTGTACGCCGTCGCCGTCAAATTCCCTTGTTAAGCCGAAGAAAAACTTTATTGAGATTTCTTGAGCCGCGGTTAGAATTCTACATAGCCATTCCGCCGTCTACATGTATGACTTGCCCAGTTATGTAAGAGGAGTCTTTGCCCGCTAGGAACGAAACGCAAGAAGCTATATGTTCCGGAGTTCCTAAAAAACCTAACGGTATTTGAGACGACAGTTTTTGTTTTGCGTCTTCGGGAAGATGTTCCGTCATCTCGGTTTGTATATAGCCCGGGGCTATTGCGTTAGCGGTTATGCCTCTTGACCCAAGTTCCCTGGCTATAGATTTTGTGAAGCCTATTATACCCGCTTTTGAAGCGGAATAGTTGCATTGACCGGCGTTTCCTATAACTCCGACTACCGAAGCTATAGAAATTATTCTTCCTTGCCTTTGCTTCATCATTATTTTAGAAACGGATTTTGTCATGTTGTATACGCTTTTAAGATTGATATTTATTACTTTATCCCAATCTTCTTCTTTCATTCTCATTAAAAGCGAATCTCTTGTTATTCCGGCGTTGTTTACAAGTACGTCTACAGTGGCGAAATCGTCGGAAATAGATTTGATCATGTTCTCTACTTCTTCATATGAAGAAACGTCCGCTTTGTAAGTTACGCATTTTACGCCGTATTTATCTATCATAGCTTTCGTTTCAGCAAGATCCGTTTCGTTGAGATCGTTTAACGCGCAGTTAAATCCGTCTTCCGCAAGCCTTATTGCTATTTGCCTTCCAATGCCTCTCCCGGCTCCGGTAATTATCGCTGTCTTATTTTCCATAAATAAATCAAGTCCTCCTTAAATCAGAGAGGTTAATGCTTCTTCGCATTTTTTTAACGAAACCATGTCTTCTACGTTTATTGTTTTCAGGCTTAAATTTGTCTTTTTAATCATACCGGATAGAGCTTTACCAGGCCCGGCTTCTATGAAAATATCCGTTCCGAAGTCAGCCATAGCTTTTATTGAATCTACCCATAGCACGCTTGAGAGCATTTGTTTTTTCAAAGCTTCCCGCAATTCCTCCGGATCTGTCATTATTGCCGCGCTCACGTTGGCTACGACGGGTATGGCGGGTTGATTAAATTCGGCTTCGTCTATAGATTTTACAAAAGCCTCGGCAGCGTCTTTCATAAGTCTTGAGTGGAACGCGGCTCCTACTTTAAGAGGTATGACTCGCTTTGCTCCTTTGAGTTTTATAATTTCCATTGCTCGTTCTACCGCCGCTATTTCGCCCGATATGACAATTTGTTCCGGAGAGTTAAAATTGGCTATTTCTACTATTCCCGCTTGATAAGCTTCCATGCAGCACTTCTTTACGTTTTCATAAGTCATGCCTATTACTGCTGCCATTGTTCCCGGTTGGCGAATTCCCGCTTCGTTCATAAGTCTTCCGCGTTCTCTTACCAGTTTTAGTCCCTGTTCGAAGGAAAGGACTCCCGCCGCGGTTAAGGCCGCGTATTCTCCTATGCTGTGGCCCGCCGTTATATCCGGCTTGATTCCCATTTCGTTCATTACCTTATATACGGCTATGGACATAACGTAAATGGCCGGTTGAGTGTTGATAGTTTTTGTCAATTCTTCTTCGCTGCCGTTAAAGCACAGTTCCGAGAGTTTAAAATTTAAAATTTCATCCGCTTGAGCATATAAATCTTTCGCTAATTGAAAATTGTTAAACAGATCAAGACCCATGCCTATTTTCTGGGCCCCCTGACCCGGAAAGACAAAAGCTTTTTTCGTCATTTTTCATGCCCCCATTTTAATATCATTGTTCCCCATGATAATCCTGCTCCTACGACCGTCATAAGAAGCGTGTCTCCAGGTTTGATTTTGCCTTCCTTGTCGGCTTCGTAAAGGGCGATAGGGAGAGAAGCGCAGGAAGTATTGCCATATTTTTGAAGGTTGACTATCGTTTTTTCTTTTGGAATTCCAAGCTTTTTTGCGACCGAGTCTATTATTCTTATATTAGCCTGGTGAGGAATATAATAATCTATATCGTTCGGAGACATCCCCAATTCGCCGAGAGATATTAAAGCGGATTCTGTCATTTTAGTAACCGCTTGTCTAAAAATTTCTCTTCCGTCCATATGAACTGTATGGAGATTCTTTTCAACGGTTTCTTTCGAGGCCGGCATTGCGGAGCCGCCTGCCGGTAGACATAACGCTCCGCCGTATGTTCCGTCTGAATCGAGGTGAAAATTTAGTATTCCTCCGCCAGATTTCCCAGGTTTTAAAACCGCCGCTCCAGCTCCGTCTCCAAATAAAACGCATGTCGAACGATCTGACCAATTTTGAATTCTAGATAGAGTTTCTCCGCCTAGAACTAGAACCGTATCCATTGCGTTCGACGCTATAAATTGACTGGCGATTGATAATCCGTAAAGAAAACCGCTGCATCCGGACTCGAGATCAAAAGCTCCCGCGTTAGGTATAGATAATTGTTTTTGAACTAAACAAGCGGAAGAGGGAAAAGCCATATCAGGAGTTGCCGTACAGCCTATTATAAGCTCGATATCAGAAGGCGAAATTCCCGCCTGTTTTATGGCTAGGTCGGCCGCTTTAGCCATCATGGACGACGTTGTTTCGCCTTCCGCGGCTATTCTCCGCTCCTTTATGCCCGTTCTTGTCGTTATCCACTCGTCGCTTGTGTCTACTATTTTCTCTAAATCAGCGTTGCTGAGAATTTTTTCAGGAACATAGGCCCCTATTCCTGCAATTTCTACCGATCTGCCTTTGAACATGTCCTAAATTTCCCTTTCTTTAACATATTGTTGATAGCTAAAGCTAAAGAATGGAAAAATAATAAATTCTATTTTATTAAATTAACCGAAACGGTTTCTATATAAAAATATCCTTAATATCGTAAAGATAATTTTACGTTAACTTGCGCTTTCTTTAATTATAACTAAGATAATAAGCTTTAGCTAATTACTAAAAACATAAAAATAAATTCTATGACGGCTTGAAGCAGACATAGAATTCTTTTTTATATGCGAGATATGTCAGTTTTCACTGCTCTCTTCTGACTTTAGAATAGTTTTTCCTTTATATTTACCGCATTCCATACATACATGGTGAGTCCTTTTAGGCTGTTTGCAGCTGGGACAAGTAGTAAGCGAAGGAAGCTCTAAATTAATATTCGCTCTTCTGCGCCTTGTTTTTGAATGTGAGGTTTTGTATTTAGGATTTGCCATTTATATGTGTCCTCTTTTCTGAAAAGTCTTTATTTTATCGTAAATATATGCCTAAAAATATCTTTTATTATTTTTAATTTGAAGATATTATACGCAATTAGCAATTAGTCTGTTTTTTCACATTGGCAGGCGTATAAATTTTTATTGATTCCGCAAGAACCGCATAATCCTTTGCAAGCCGAATCGCATAGATATCTGGAAGGAAGGTTAAGCAATATATTTTGTCTAAGAGCTTCGGAAATATCTATTTGAGAACCGCTGTACTCGAAAAAAAAATCGTCGTTAGAGGTTGACGTTTCTCCGGGTTTACGTTTTTCCTTAGCGCTTTGTTTTTTTAAGCGAAATTCTTCCGTAATATCTATTGACAAATTTAATTCGAAATTTTCAAGACATCTGCAACATACCGGGTTTAGAGTGCATGACATTTGCCCCGTAAGCAACATGAATTTGCCTGCGTTAGTAATTTTTAAATTTGCCGAAATAGTCGCTTTTGTATTTTTATCCGCGCCGATCTCGCCTGATAGTTCGACTGTGTCATTTATGCAAAAGGATTTTTGCGTTCCTAAATCCCTTTTTATATCTTCTATATATATAATCATAAGTAAGTCAGCGCAGCTAAAAATTTAATTTTTAAATTTCTGTAAAACACGTATAATTATATTGATAAAGCCGTAAAATGTCAACACTGCAAGATAAAATATTATTATTTGTCTCATTGTTTTTATTTAGTTTGGAATCGTAAAAAAAACAAAAATTGGTATTGACAAAGTTAATATCTCGTGTTATTATGTTTGAGGTTTCGGCTCCGAGCGTTAACGTTTCGGTTTCGGAGCTTGCATATTGACAATTGAATAACGCTGAATAAGTTAAAATAAGTGCG
>CASEKF010000019.1 GCA_949288455.1 uncultured bacterium | reverse complement strand
GGCTTGCTGTTTTTCTCTGCTTTTTAGACAGACTTTTCTTCAAGCGTTTTCCGTAGCCGTTTTTTGCGGGTTAATAATTTTGAATTCTTGCCTTTTGTTTTTCGCCGGCAATATCTACCTGTCTGCATGCGGTCTTTCCGCTTATATTTATTCCGCTGCGTTTTTGCTTTGTATTTTTGTTCTATTTTTAGGCGTAAAATCAAAAAAAAATTCCGTTATAATATCCGCCGTAGTTCAAATTGCCTTATTAATTTGGCTGGTTTTAATCAAAAGATATGATATTGGCCATACTCCTCTTTTCTACGCCGATGCGATATCGAAACTCATTCTTTGCGTCGGCTCTTGTTTAGGCGGAGTTTTCGCTCTTTTATGGATACGTTATTCTCCCGTCAAAAAAAAGAATAAGAATGAATCTTCCGGCTCGTTAATATTGATTTTGATTTCTATATTTAACGTTTTTGTTATGTTAAACAATATTCTTTTTCTTCCGTCGGCGATAAGCGCCGCAGGTTTGGCAGGTTATCTCGTTATTGACGCTTCCGGCGAGAGAGACGCCTATAAATCTGCCTCTGAATGGCTGAGCTGTTTTACGTCTGCCGCTTTATTTTTCGCGTTAGCCTCTTTTATTATCATATTGTGTTATGGAGAAGACGGAGTTGTAATGACTGAACTTCTTAAAAGAAGCGTTTTGAAAAGTTCGAAAAGATTCGTTTTAGCCATAGCTTTATCATATGTGTCCGCTTTCGTTTTGTGCGCTATGCCTCCGTTCGCTTTTTGGATGCGCGAGTTTTCCAAAAACAATTATTTAAGTTTTGCCGCGTTTAATATCTTTGCCGTAAATATGGGCGTTTATTTAATTTTTCGCTTTGCGCCTTCGTTTTCTCCAATGTTTTTTTACGGTTCTTCTTCAGGTTTGACTATTGGATCGTCGATCGTCGTTTTTGGGGCCTTTTCGTATTTTGCCTGTTCTTATTTATCTTTAATATCGAACGACTTGACCTTCAGCTGTTCTTTATCGTCTGCCGGAACGGCCTCTTTAGCCGTATTGTGCGTTGGTTTGGGAGCCTCCGCGGCGTTGGTCGGCGCGATCTTTCTATGGTTATTTCATTCTCTTTTTACTTTTCTTATTATTTGCTCTTTAATGAGAAGCTCCGACGTCGTCGCTTTTTGGACGTTAAGGTTAGGCGTTTACGCATTATTCGCTCCTCCCTTTGGAGTTTTTATATCTTACTGGATTCTTCTTATATCTGTATCTAATTCTTTTTTGCCTTTTGACAGTTCAAATTTTTCTTTTTTGCTGTTTAACGCCTTTCTGTTCGTTTCTATTATGCTTTCGTCAATAGGCGTATGCGTATCGTTTTCTAATGGAGTTAAAAGATTAGTCGCGCTTTGTTCAAGATTTTCCTTTTTTAAAATTTTTCGTATTTCCGGATTATCTATCGCTCTTTCTTTTGTCGCCGCATTTGCGATATTTTTGAATTTAAATATTCCTATTTTGTATATACACGTTAAATCTGCGGTTTTGAATATGTTGCCGTCCTGTTCTTTTGAACCGAACCTTATATTTTCATTTTTTGAATTAGCTTCGGTTAAGCCGGTTTCCTCGGCTTCAGAAACTTTCTTATTCGGAGTTTATCCTCTATTTTCGGCGTTTGCCGTATTTGCGTCAGCTTTGGCGTTATTTTTCGTATTTTATTTCATTGAAAAAAAAGAGAAGCCGCTTTCTTGTTTTATATCTATCGATTTAGGTCTTATCAACTGCTTATTGAAACGTTTTTTTAGCGGAAAATACGCCGTGGTTTGTTCTTATCGTTACGTAAACGCTTTTTTTTCTTTCGTTTCATGCGCTATTATGATTTATATTGCCGGCGTCGCCTTGGGAAGTATGCTTAAATGATTATAATTAATAATTTATCTTTTATCTTCGTATGTTATTTCTTATCGTTTTTAGTCGGTTTGACGATTGAGAGATTTCGAGCTTGGCACGAGTTGCGCGGCGCGATTGCGAACGGTTTGTTTTTGGAAAATATGTTTGAAACTTTCTTTTCTTTCTTGAGTATGCTGGCTGTTTTAATAGCTTCTATGCTGCTGTTTCAAAAACAAGATATTATTTCCGCGTATTTATTTATAATTTTTTCCGACTGTATGGCCGGAGCCGCTTTTTTGTCTTCTAATTCCGAAAAAGGCGTTCTTTATGGAATAGACATTCTAGTTCGAATTTTTGGATTCGGATCGATTTTATTGTCGTTCGTATGCGCTCTCAGTTCGTTATCTTCGTCTTTTATGATAGAAGATATCGGCCCTTTAGCTCTGTTATCGACGAATCCGGAATTATGTTTGATTTTAATAGGCGTATGCTTGTTTAAGTTGGGCGTTCCGCGCTTTTTGGAAACGAAAGAATTAGATTTTTATGGCGCTTCCGAAGCTTTAACTTCGTTGTCGAGATGTTTTGTAGTAATAGCGAGAGTTTTTATTGTATCGACGCTTGCGACGTCTCTTTCGATACTGTATGGTCCTTTTTCTTTCTTTGGCGTCGCGATCGGAGCGTCTGTTTTAATTGCGGGCGCTCTTTTGACCGGCATATTAAAGCCAGCTAGAGCTTTTGAATCCGTCGCATTTTTATGGATCGCGTCTTTAATTTTGTTTTTCTGCGCCGCCGCGGTTCGTTTTATAGTATAAACGTATCTTAATTTGACATAAATAAGCGGCAGTTTGTATAATACATACATAAGGCGGGAGTTTCGGTATGTCGTTTTGAACGAA
This sequence comes from uncultured bacterium, assembly GCA_949288455.1. GTDB lineage: Bacteria > Vulcanimicrobiota > CADAWZ01 > CADAWZ01 > CADAWZ01 > CASEKF01. Next base: position 74,272 of record CASEKF010000019.1, on the reverse strand, counting down.
GAGCCCGCGTAACGTTATTTCACGGAAAATGGATTTGCGCGCAGTTTAGCCGTTTCTTTTGCTTTTTAGAAAATTTGATAGTTTTTTTATATTATTCGATTTCGCGAAGTTTGCAAATTAATTTTGCTTAAAGCTTATTGACGCGGTTTTCGAGAAAGTCTGTTAAAATTATGATTATTATTTATAAAACGAAACAAAACGCTTTAAAAGAACTTACTCTTGACACTCTTGAAAAAGGTTCTTGGATACATCTTGTAAATCCTACCAACGAGGAATTGAGAAACGTTTCGGAACTTTGTTCAGTTCCGTTCGATTTTATGTGCACTGCTCTTGACGACGAAGAAAGATCTCGTCTGGAAATAGAGGAAGATAGTTTGCTTGTCGTCGCCAATACTCCTATCCTTATAGACGAAAATAACTTTGATACTCGGCCTTTAGGAATAATTATAACTATAGATTATTTTATTACCGTTTGCCGCGAAGCTTCAGACGTTTTGACCGGTTTTAATTCGGAAAAAGCCGCTTTATTTGACACGACTAAAAAGACAAGATTTCTTTTTCAGATTCAATATAAAATAGCCGAATTATATTTAAAGCATATGCGTTATATTAGTCGTCAATCAGATCGGATCGAGCTGATTTTAAGAAAATCGATGAAAAATAAAATGTTGTTTCATCTTTTTGAATTGGAAAGAAGTCTCGTTTACTTTACTACCGCTTTGAAAGATAACGGTTTGGTTCAGAAAAAACTTTTGAGGATGAGGCAGTCTCCAAGCTATCAGCATTTGCTGTGCGTGTTTGAGGAAGACGAAGATATTCTTGAAGACGCTATCGTAGAAAACGAGCAGGCAGGCGAGATGGTCGATATGCATAGAGAAGTTCTTACCGGGATGATGGACGCTTTCGCCTCGGTTATTTCAAATAATTTGAATATGGTTATGCGCACTCTTACTATAATCACTATTATTTTGGCTATTCCTACTATGGTGGCGAGTTTTTGGGGAATGAACGTTCCCGTTCCCTGGACAAAAGACGCTTTCGGCTTCGTTTACGTCGTCGTAATGGCTCTTCTGCTTACCGCAGTAGCCGCGTTCATTTTATTAAAAAAAGAGTGACCGTTTATTAAAAAAAATAAAAAGGAAAATTTCTCTATATAAAAAATATACTTTAGAATATTTAATTTAATCTTTATTTTTTAAAATTCAGCTTATCGTATCGTTTTTAAGGATGTAGTTATGAAACAGATCGAATGGTCTAACGGAGAACTTTCGCTGCTGGATCAGCGAAAACTTCCGCTTTCCGTAGAATATTTAAAGTGCGTTAATTTTATGCAGGTTTACGACGCTATAAAGACGCTTGCCGTTAGAGGCGCGCCTCTTATAGGCGTTGCGGCGGCTATGGGTGTAGTTTTAGCCTCTAAAGAGTCGGCATTCGAACCTCTTTCTAAGATAAAGACTTATACGGCGGAAGCCGCTTTAAAATTGAGATCAGCTCGGCCTACCGCGGTCAATCTTATGTGGGCTCTGGATCGGATGCTTCCTTTGATAAATTCTGACGAAGACGATTTGACTTCTTATTTAAAAGCTCTTGAAAGAGAAGCTTTGGCAATATGGGCGGAGGACATAGATTTATGCGATAAAATAGGCGCGTTTGGAGCGGAACTTATTCCTCGGGACGCTTCCATAATTACCCATTGCAATACCGGAAGTCTGGCTACGGCGGGCTCCGGAACTGCCTTGTCGGTAATCCGCCATGCGTTTCGCCAAGGAAAAAATATACATGTATATGCCGACGAGACTCGTCCTCTCCTTCAAGGTTCAAGACTTACCGTTTGGGAGCTTTGCGAAGATAGGATTCCCTGCACTTTGATTTGCGATAATATGGCGGCTCATGTTATGAAGACCAAGAATATAACGTTGGCTATTACCGGAGCGGATAGAATTGCCTCTAACGGAGACAGCGCGAATAAAATAGGGACGTACGGCTTAGCTATAGCGGCGGCCTACCATGGAATTCCATTTTATATAGCGGCTCCTTATTCTACGGTAGATTTGGCCGTGTCTTCGGGTAAGGATATAGTTATTGAAGAAAGGCAGCCTGACGAGGTATGTCGGTGCGGAGGCGTGAGAGTCGCTCCGGAAATTTGCCGGGCATTTAATCCGGCTTTCGACGTGACTCCCGCTGAATTGATTACGGGAATTATTACGGATAAAGGCGTAATTTATCCTCCTTATGACGAAAAACTCAGAAAGGCGGCGTTGCGGAAATAAAGTTTTATGCCTTCGTCTTATTCTTTAGTTAATATGCCTTCCGGTATTTTCCCCGTTTATTTTCTCGAAGGGGACGATGATTTTTTAATTTCCGAATGTTCAGCGGAATTAAAAGGGTCGTTTCCTCCGGAAATCTTATCAGATTTTAATTACGCTAAGGTAGCGGCGACGAAAAAATTTCTTTCTTCAGAAGTTGAAGCTTTAGCGGAAGAACTTCCTATAATGGCGCCTTTTAAAACGATTGAAATAGCGGATTTTCAAAAAGCTCCTTCCGAGGAAAAAGACCGATTAGCCGCTTTTGTCAAGTCGGGACTTGGGAAAACTATTTTAATTTTTTTAGTTAACGCTAGCGATAAACAAGGAAAGACGTCTTCCGCTCAGAAAAGAACGTTGTCCTCTTTAAAGTCTGCCGGAGCTTTTATAGATTGCCGTATAAACGATAGAAATTGGGACGCTTGGATCAAAAAGACGGCCGTTAAAAAAAATATTGACATAGAGCCGTCGGCTTTATCTAAATTAAAGATTCGATTAGGTTCCGATTATTCGGCCGCAGTTGCAGAATTAGATAAATTGAAAGCCTATGTTGCCGGACGGGGTAAAATTTCTTCAGCCGACGTCGAAACGGTTTCTTCGGTAAGCTTTTCCGCTCAAATATATCAAATTGCGGACGAGGTGACAAGGGGAAATTCCGGAGGGGCTTTGAGAGTCCTTTACAAAATGAATTTGGGAAGATCTTCTTTGTCCGTGTTGTCATATCTTAAACGTTATTTTCTGCAGATGGCTGAAATACGCGAAAGTTTTAAGAGAACAGGTTCTATTTCTCAGACTGCGCAAGCTTTAAAAAAACATGAATTTGTAGTCAGGAAAACTTTAGATTTATCTTCAGGTCTTACTTCGTCGCAATTTTCTCGTATTTTTCAAATAATTTTGGAAACAGATTTGGCTTTTAAGTCCGGTCATAACGAAAGATTATCTATTGAGACGGCTTTAATAAAGCTTTCTCTTTTATTTAGCGATTAGTATGAAATTTTTTTTAATAAAAAGGAGGTGAACCGATCTCTCGCGTTTTGTGAGAATTCGGAATTTTTTGGACTTTGCGCTAGTATTTTTTAATATCTTTCTGGTTTTGTTTTTAGTCTTTCTAAACGCTTTATTCGTAGCGGCGGAATTTGCCATGGTTAAGGTTCGATCGACGCGCTTGGATACTCTTATTCACGAAGGCAATACTAGGGCTAAATTTGCTAAACAGATGGTAGATCATTTAGACGCTTATCTGTCGGCTTGCCAATTGGGAATAACCTTAGCGTCTCTTGGCCTCGGATGGATTGGAGAGCCTGCGGTAGCTAAAATGATCGAGCCTTTTTTGCTAAAGTTGAATTTTTCGCCGGAGATTATTCATACCATATCTTTTGCCATAGGTTTTTCCTTGATTACGGCTCTGCATATTGTTCTTGGCGAACTTGCCCCTAAATCGGTAGCTATTCAGAAAGCTGACCTTGTGACTCTTTGGACGTCGGTTCCCATGGTTCTTTTTTACAAAACAATGTATCCTTTTATTTGGTTGCTCAACGGAGTAGCCAATCTATTTATACACCTTATAGGCATTCCTTCGGCTACCGAGCATGAAGCCGCGCATACTGAAGAAGAAATAAGAATTCTTATGGAAGAAAGTCACAAGCAGGGATACATAAATAAAACTGAATTGACTCTTGTAGATAACGTGTTCGATTTTACCGGACGTCATGCCAAAGACGTAATGATTCCAAGAACCGATATGATATGTCTTTACGTCGACGCTCCTTTTCAGAAAAATATTGATACCGCTCTTTCGGAACAATTTACAAGATATCCGGTATGCGATCCCGATAAAGATAATATAATCGGTTTCGTTCATATTAAAGATCTTCTCTCATTTTTGTCTGAAGGCAAATCTCCTTCTCTTAAAGATATAAAAAGGGACCTGATGGTCGTTCCCGAATCTATTCCTATAAGCGATTTATTGAAGCTTCTTCAGAAAAAAAAGGAACAGATCGCTTTGGTCATAGACGAATACGGAGGAACTGCCGGACTAGTCACGGCCGAGGACATACTGGAAGAAATAGTGGGAGAAATTCAGGATGAGTTTGACGAAGAGCGTCCGGCCGTTGAGAAATTAGATAACAACTCGTATTCTATAGACGGCAGAATGCTTTTGGAAGACGTTAACGAGCAATTTGGACTTTCGCTTTACGACGAAGATATAGATACGATAGGCGGATGGCTTTCCGCTCATGTAGAAATGCCGCCTCAACAGGGACAAAAAGCGGAAGGGGACGGATATGAGTTGTCCGTAGAGAAAACCGACAATATGAGAATAACAAGAGTGTCGCTCAAGCTTTACGACAAGAAAGAAGAAGAAGCTTCATCTGAAACTAATTAATACGGCGTATATGATCCCGCATGCAGACATAACGGCAATTTGATTTGCTTTGAGTTGTACGGCTATAACGCTTAAGGCAAATAATATAATTGCCGTTATGTCTATCATGTGTTCGCTTTTAAAGCCGCTTTTGTCCAAAAGCGCCATAAAGGTAAGAGACAGGCCGGCCGATGCTATTAATCCCGCCGAGGCGGGTTTAAGGCCCTGAAGGATTCCCTGAGCGGTTTTAAGCGTTCTGTATTTATAATAAACCGCGGCTATAAGGCCTACTATTAAGCATGACGGAGCTACGCATCCTGCCGTAGCCGCCAGAGACCCTGGTATGCCGGCCAGTTTTGAGCCTATGAAAGTCGACGCGTTTATGGCTATAGGGCCAGGAGTCATACCGGAAATTGCCACAAGATCCATATATTCGCTCATGGTAATCCATTTATGATTATAGACTATTTGTTCCTCTATAAGAGGCAGAGATGCGTAGCCTCCGCCAAAACTAAATAGGCCGATTTGAAAAAAGACTGCGAAAAGCTGCCAATAAATCATTTAGTATAATCCTTTTTATTGTTTGTCGAAAATGTCATTTTTAGAAAACCTAATATTCCTGCGGTAATTAGTATATATACTATATTTAAGCGAAAGATAACAGCGCCTATAAAAGCCGAAACTATTATAAACGCTGAGAAAATTTTATCTTCTTTTAAAGATTTGGCGCAGATGTCGTATACCGCGCCTATTATTACCGCCGCCGCGCTTATTTGAAGACCTTGCATTATTGCCGATATTGTCGCGTTGTTCTTAAGCTGATCATAAAAAAAAGCGATAATCGATAAAGTTGCCAGCGGAGGAAGAACGGCTCCCAGTATCGCCGATATCGCTCCGGAGACTCCGGCTATCCTGTAGCCGATTAAAATGGCCGAGTTTATTGCTATAGGCCCGGGAGCCGATTGAGCTAAGGCGATCATTTCGGATATTTCTTTTTCTTCTACCCATTTTAGTTCGTCCGAAAATCTTTTCTTCATCATAGGAACGATAACGTATCCTCCTCCAAACGTAAATGCGCTGATGAAAAGATTTGAGAAAAAAATCGTTTTTATTTTGTTTATATTAGTCATAGCGTTTTTATGCGGTTTATTGAATTATGATATACCGAACGTAGATTTTTAGGAAAAAGTCGAAAAGGGCGGATAGAATTAGCGGCGTTTATATTAATTTCGTTAAAATTCTATACGTTATCGCGATAAGCCTTTAAGCATGTCATTCTTTTTAGCTTGTTAATTTATTCGCGTTTAACGTAGTTTTCCGTATTGCCAAGTTATTTTTTTTATGATATAATTTTTCAGGTTTAAATTTATTGTTTATGTTATTGAGGTGATTGATAATGAAGGCTAAAATACATCCTGATTTTGAAGAAGTTACCGTTACTTGTTCCTGCGGCAATTCTTTTAAGAGCTATTCCACTAAGAAAACTTTAAAAGTTGAAGTATGTTCGGCTTGTCATCCGTTTTATACAGGCAAGCAAAAAAGTTTCAGCGCTAAAGAAGGACAGGTTGAAAAATTCCGCCAGCGTTACGGTCTTACTAAAGAAGCATAGCTTTTATATTCGTTCTAGAGGAATGAAGAGGGGAGTATTTGCTCTCCTCTTCATTATATTCTATTTTAATTTTCTCTTCGGTAAGAGGTAATAAATGAAGGTAACTCTTTTATCATATACTCCGGACGCCGAACGTATTGTGGCTTCAGCCGCTAGAGTATGTTACGGCGAACGTTCTGCCGACGAAATATTTTCTGACATTTCGGAAGAAAAAATAAAAAAAAGAATCGGCGACGCTTTATCTAAAGGGCATATGTCCATATTTGAACATGCTTCTTACGTTTTTTCTATTAAAGGAATATCAAGAATTACGAGTCATCAACTTGTAAGACATCGCTTAGCTTCATATTCTCAGCAAAGTCAGAGATACGTGAGAATGGATCCTGAGACCGAGTTCGTCATTCCGATCAGAATTAAGGAAGACAAGCGACTTCAGGGACTTTATATAGAAGCGGTAAAAAACGCCGTGAAACTGTACGAAGAGTTTCTGAGCCGAGGAATTTCTCAGGAAGACGCCAGATATATACTGCCTTCGTCTTGTTCCACTAATATAGTAGTTACGATGAACGCTAGAGAATTATTGCATTTTTTCGCTTTGCGGTGTTGTAAAAAAGCTCAGTGGGAAATAAGAAATTTAGCTTGGAAGATGCTGCGCGAATCCGTTAAGGTTTCTCCTACGATATTTCAGAAAGCCGGTCCGGAATGCCTGTCTTTAGAGCGCTGCCCTCAAGGCGATTTGAAATGTTTTGTAAAAATGCAGAAGATTTGGTTAGAGGATTTGACACATGAGTAGAAACGGCAGTTTGGAAGTTATATGCGGAAGTATGTTCAGCGGGAAGAGCGAAGAGCTGATAAGAAGAGTCAGAAGGGCCATTATAGCCAAGCTTAAAGTACAGGTGTTTAAACCTATAATTGACAATAGGTTCGGCATAGAGCATGTAGTCTCTCACAATAACGTTAAGATTACCGCTTTGCCCGTCGATCATCCATATGATATTTTCGATTGTCTTGAAGATGGAGTTCAAGTAGTTGCCATTGACGAGGTTCAGTTCTTCTCAAAAGAAATAATTCAAGTGTGCGACGCTCTTGCCGATAAGGGCATAAGGGTTATAGCCGCCGGACTTGATCTCGATTTCAGAGGCGAGCCTTTCGGGCCTATGCCGGATCTGCTTGCTAAAGCCGAAATAGTCGATAAACTTAGAGCCATATGCGTAGTTTGCGGTCAAGACGCCTGCCGTTCTCAGCGAATTATTAACGGAAAAGCCGCCGACTACAACAGTCCTTTGATTCTTGTAGGCGATTCTAAGGAAGGATATGAAGCGAGGTGCCGCGCTTGTTTTGAACTTCCGAATAAATCCGGTTCATGCTTGTCGGCCGAAGAACTTCCTTTATGTTTTTTTGGCGCCGAACAATAAATCCGTAGGATTTTATTAAGTGAAATGCGGTATTATTCCGCTTTTAGTAATATCACGCGAATGGAGGCAGTTACTGTAAAACAATCGTTCCCTTGTAATTTTTGAAATATTTTAGAAGATTAGTCGAATCTGCAATAAAGCGTTAATTTTAGCTCTCTATTAACATATAATAAACGTTCGTCGGAGCGAGATTAAGATAATGTTTGTAAAATATTGATAACGCCGAAAAGTCGGAAGCGATTATAAAGATAAAGTTTAAGGGGTTTTTTGTAACTTTTCAAACGGTATGGAAAAAAAGCTTGAACTTATAGAAACTCGTTTTAACGAATTAAACAAACAGCTTGCGGATCCTGAAGTAGCTTCGGACCCGGAAAAATTTAAAAAGTTGAATAAGGAAAGAACGTCGATTGAAGATACCGTCGCTTTGTATGGCGAGTATAAAAAAATCTTGAAAGACATTGAAGACACCAAGGCTATGTTGCGTCATGAAGAAGATCCTGAATTGAGCGAATATATTAATCAGGAGTTAGAGTCTCTTTTAAAAGTTCAGTCAAAGACGAAGGAAAAACTTTATATTATGCTTCTGCCTAAGGATCCTTATGACGAAAAAGATATTATTATGGAGATCAGAGGCGGAGCGGGAGGAGACGAAGCCGCTTTATTCGCGGGCGAGATCTTCAGGATGTACTGCAAATACGCAGAGAAAAACGGCTGGAAAACAGATATAATAACTTCGAATATGACCGGCTTAGGCGGAGTTAAGGAGGTCGTTTTTTCTATCTCCGGCAAAAATGTTTATTCTAGACTGAAGTATGAGAGCGGAGTTCATAGAGTACAGAGAGTTCCCGAAACCGAATCTTCTGGACGAGTTCATACTTCTACCGTGACGGTAGCCGTTCTTGTCGAACCTGAGGCAGTAGACGTCGAAATAAATCCTTCCGATTTAAAAATCGATACTTATCGCTCTTCGGGGGCGGGGGGACAACATGTTAATAAAACCGATTCGGCGGTAAGATTGACTCATATTCCTACGGGAATAGTAGTAGCTTGTCAGGACGAACGTTCTCAGCATCAAAATAGAGAAAAAGCTATGAGACTGTTAAGAGCTAAAATTTTGGAGATTGAACAGTCGAAGAAAACTAACGAGCTTGCTAATGAAAGAAAGCTTCAGGTTGGATCTGGGGATAGAAGCGAAAAAATTAGAACTTATAATTTTCCTCAAAGCAGATTAACCGATCATAGAATAGGTTTTAGCGTTCATAATCTAGAGTTGGTAATGGAGGGAGAGCTTGACGCTATTATAGACGCTTTGACTTTAGATTCCCAGAAGAAGGCCTTGGCGGTCGAAAATTAATGTCGAATTTTAAAATATATTCTTTGATTCGATGCGCGGAGAATATATTAAAAAGTTCTTTAGACGATTCACGCTCTCCCGAACTAGACGCTTCTCTGCTTATGCGGGCTGTTCTTGCCTGTTCCAGGGAAGAGCTTTTAATGAATATGCGTATGAGCGTCGAAGACGAAGCCGCGAGTAAGTATGCCTCTTTAGTAGAGCGGCGGGCTATTGGAGAACCTGTCGCATATATCATGGGAGAAAAAGAATTTATGTCTCTTAAATTCCGCGTCGATCATCGTTGCTTGATACCTCGCCCTGAAACTGAGCTTTTAGTCGAAAAGACTTTAGAATTTATAGGGAGCAGCCGTTTAAGCGTTTTGGATTTAGGTTCCGGAAGCGGGTGTATTGCTATTTCGCTCCTGAAATTTTCTTCCGGGATATCTGTCGTTGCGTCTGATATATCGCTCAGCGCTCTTGAGGTCGCTAAAAAAAACGCGGAAATCCACGGCGTTTTTGATTATATAGAATTTGTCGAAGGAGATCTTTTCAAGCCTTTTGAAAACAGAAAATTCGACGTTATAGTTTCAAATCCGCCTTATATAGACATTGAAGAAAGTTTGCCGTCGTCGGTAAAGTATTTCGAACCTTTCAGGGCTTTGTTTTCTCCCTGGGGCGGCTTGCGTATACCTTATGAAATAATCGATAAGTCTCCTTTTTTTTTAAATTCCGGAGGGGCTCTTTTTATGGAAATTCATTCCGCTAAAGCCGGATTGATTACCGAAAGATTTCGCCGCGCAGGTTTTAGCGACGTTACGGTCTGGAAAGACATCGCAGGGTTGGATCGAGTCGTTTCAGGCATAAATAAGTGGTGAGGATTTTTATTTTATGGACAAACGTCTTATAGCTCGGATTATTGTTATTAACGCTCTTTTTCAAATGAAACTCGGCGGAATAAATCCTATCGACGCTAAAATGAACGCGTTATCAAGCGTCGATAGAGAATTTTTAGAAGCCGTATATTCAGACTCCGTCAAGGATAAAAATATCGTAACGCATGAACTGGCCAACATTATGAGATATTTGGAAGACGAAGAGTTCGTCAAATTTATAGATTTAGAGATTGACGGCGTTATGAGACATTCCGGTCAATTCGACGAAATAATAAAAAATAAATCGATCAATTGGAAATATGATCGAATTGGCAATATTGAAAAGATTATTTTGAAAATTGCGTTGTTTGAGATGCTGTATATGGATAATATTCCAAATATAGTTTCCATAGATCAAGCCGTTACTCTAGCTAAAATGCTTTGTGCCGACGACGCGGGAAAGTTTATAAACGGAATTCTTGCCGTGATTCATAAAGAGGAGACTGACAAACATGGTTCTTTCTCCGGAAAGCAAAACGAGGATGCAGACGATGGAGAATAATAAAAATTCCGGTAAAAAAACAAAAAAGAAGGGCGGAAGATTTTTCATAAAATTTCTTCTCGTTCTTTGTTATTTAGTTTTATTTTTTCTTATAGCCGCGATCGCCGCCGGAATAATTATTATTAATTCCTACGGGAAAGATTTGCCCAACGTGGATTTACTCACTAAATTTGAGCCTTCGGAGACATCTATAGTATACGCTTCCGACGGAACTGTTATAGCCACTCTTTTTAGGGAAAACAGGTACTGGGTTCCGTTGGAAGAGATTCCTGCCGATATGAAAAACGCTATAGTCGCTATCGAGGACTCCAGATTTTACACTCATCCCGGAATAGACTTAAAGGCCATAACCCGTTCGCTTATCGTCGATTTAAAAGGAGGAACTGCGACTCAGGGAGCAAGCACCATCACTATGCAGTTGGCGAGGGAAATTTTTCTTCATCCTAAAAAGACTATACGCAGGAAAATTCAGGAGATAATTATTTCCCTGCAAATAGAAAGACGTTTTACTAAAAACGAAATTCTTGAACGTTATTTAAATCAAATTTATTTTGGCTCCGGAGCTTATGGCATTGAAGCGGCGGCTCAGACTTACTTTGGTAAGCCGGCTAAGAAATTGACTTTAGCGGAAAGCGCGATGATAGCGGGGCTCCCTCCGGCTCCGAGCGTTTATTCTCCGTTCGTAGACGAAGAATCAGCTTTGATACGTCAGGCAATGGTTCTTGATAGAATGGTTTCATGCGAGTTTATTACCGAGCGGGAAAAAGAAGAAGCGCTAAAACAAAAACTGGTTTACGCTCCAAAAAAGAATGAGCTTCAGATGCTGAAATTTCCTTATTTCACTTCTTACGTTTTGAAACAGTTATCTCAGAAATATAGCGACGATTTGCTTTATAGGGGCGGTTTAAAAATTTATACGACTCTCGACATTAAGATGCAAAAAATCGGAGAGGACGCTATTAAAAAGGGAATGAAGCTGGCTTCCAGTCAATATATGAACGCTTCTCAAGGGGCGTTAGTCGCCATAGATCCCAGAAACGGCTATATTAAAGCTCTGGTCGGAGGAGCCGGATATAAGGAAAGCGATCAGTTTAACAGGGCATGGCAGGCAAAGCGTCAGCCCGGTTCTTCGTTTAAACCTATTATCTACGCGGCTGCTATAGACACAGGTTATTCTCCCGATTTTCCTATATCAGACGCGCCTGTATCCTATAGAATGGCGGATGGAGTCATATGGTCTCCTCAGAATAGCGACAGAACTTATCGCGGTAATATGTCGCTTAGGGAGAATCTAAAATGGTCAAGAAACGTTCCGGCTGTTAAGATGGCTGATAAACTTGGAATCGACACTGTTCTTGATTATGCCGCCAGACTTGGCATTACGGAGCCTTTGGAACCTTATTTATCAGTCGCCTTAGGAAGCGGAGAAGTTACGCCTTTGGAACTTGCTTCCGTTTATTCGGTATTCGCTTCCGGAGGAGTAAAATATGAGCCGACTGCCGTAAAGCTGATAACCGATTCTTCGGGACAGATTATTGAGGATCATAGGTGGCCTGCTTCCGAGCAAGTTATAGCCGAGTCTACCGCTTTTACAATGTCTGAAATGCTTAGAACCGTAATCGAGAGCGGTACCGGCGCTTCCGCTAAAATAGACCGTCCCGCTGCCGGCAAAACCGGCACTACCGATGAATTCAGAGACGCTTGGTTTGCCGGATACGTTCCTCAGTTGGTCTGCGTGGTATGGACGGGAAACGACAATAACACCAGAATGAATTACGTTTATGGAGGCGATTTGCCGGCTCCAATATGGGCCGACTTTATGAAACAGGTTCTGGCGAAAGAAAAGAAAATGGAATTTGGAGAAGATGAAAACGGAAAGATAAACGTCGCTTTTTGCGCCGAGACAGGTCTGAGAGCCAACGGAACTTGTCAAAATATAGTTAAAAAGGCGTTTGCCAAGGGAACTGTTCCGCAGAAATTTTGCAATAAACATGGCCCCGTTAAATATAACAGTAAGACAGGAAAAATAGAGAGGATTAAAGCGGAAGAGATTCAAGCCGAAGTTAAGAAAGAAGCTCCAAGACGCTCCGAAGGAGAACCCAGACCGGCGGAAAATATACCTCTTCCTCCTGAAGAAACCGTTCCTCCTCCGCCTAAAATTAAAACTATTCAAATACCTAAACCTCCGGAAAACGTGAAGCGCGTAGACGCTATAGAAATTCCTAAACTTGATTCCGAGGGAGCTCAGCCTCTTCTTATTCCCGAATCGGGATCGTCTTTAGACAGTCCTCAAGATGAGCAAAACGAAACTAACGAATTTTGATAAATATCATAATCGCGAGGCATTATAAAATTTTAGCATAATTAAAAATCCTGTTGATGTTTGAGCATCCGCAGGATTTTTAATTATGAATATAAATATCTTTTAGTTTATTTTATAATCTCATTTGTCAGCGTTTTTGGCAGTCTACGCCGTTTTTAGCGCAAACGCATTTATTTGAACAGCATTCTCTGCAGTCTATGTCGTATTTATAACAAACGCATTTGTCTGTTCCGCACTGTCTGCAATACTCGTTCTGCGTCGTTCTTTCAGTTCTTTCTGTTCTTGTGGGATATGAATGATGGTTATGGCAGCAAGCAAAAGCGCTTGGAGCGCAAAAAGTCAGAACAGATATCATTAACGTTATTATTATTGTGAATTTCATAGTCTTATAATTTTAATACCTCCTTATATGATACTCATATTATACTTTATTAGTTAGCCGATGGCAACATTTTTTTATTTTTCGGCAGCAAAATTCCTTATAGCGCATATTAACGGCGAAATTTGTAAATTTATAAACGCTGATAAAAGCCGCGGCAGCAATATTGCTGAAAAAGAAATATAAGTAATTTACGGAAAGGTCCTCGATAATCCCCAAACAGTTTTTTTTGAAAGTCAAATCCAAGCATAGACCAAAATATTTATGCTGGCGATAACTTAAACTTCAAGTGAAAAGCGTTAAGCGATCATTCTGTTCAAGTATGAAATTCGGGTTTGGCGTTTATAACCGCAAGCACCGGACTCAGATTTATCTTTTCGCAAAGCGTGCCAAGAAAGCAACGGGAACAAACCGCGTTAGATATATTATCGAGAGACGGAAAAAGTCGGCAAGACAACGGTAAAAATTGTCAGAAATGAAAAAAGTTCAAATAATCGAAATAATCAAATAAAATAATAGCTTAGAAATATTGCGGAGGCTGGGATAACTCGCTTATGCTTCTTTAGTCCGGAGAGCTTGTCGCTATTAATCCTTGAAATATAGAGATTTATTTGATTATTATTTATTGAAAACGATTATGATTATAACTAAAAGGATTAATTCTAGAAATATAGAAAAAATTTATGAAATATATCGATTTGAAATTAAGATATTTTTATTGTATGTCGTTATATTTTATTATTCCGTAATTTGCGGTTCCTTATGGCAAATTATGTTAAGCTGGAGGTTTTTAGTGAATACAAACGATTTTTTGAATTTTATGGACAATGTCAACGTTTATGATTTGACGCAGCCTTTGAGCGTGCATACTCCTCCGTGGCCTAGTTATATTCCTTTATCCGTTCAGTATTTTAAAAGGATTGCCGGAGCTCATATGGGGCAAGGAGCGAACGGTCAGACAATAACGATGAGTCACCATGTTGGAACGCATATGGACGGCGAGATTCATTTTTACAGCGCGGGAAGGACTATTGGCCAGGTTCCTATAAACGAATGGATTGGACGAGGCGTCGTAGTGGATATTTCGGACGAAGTAGGGGATTATGATCTTTACTCTCCTGAGCTTTTGATGAAAAAAGCGGATATTAGAAAGGGCGATATTATTATTATAAATACCGGATATCATCGTTACGCTTGGAATGAAAAAGAATGCGACGAAGTAAGATATTTTGTTAAACATCCCGGTCCCAGTCCCGATTTTGCCGATTGGGCTATAGATATGAATTTTAAGTGGATTGGAGTAGAATGCGGTAGCGCCGATCATCCTATGAACACCATTATTAGGAATTGGCATCCTGAACGCTTTAATGAAGCGGAAGCTAAACTTAAGGCCAATTATGGTAAATCATGGGATGAAATGTTTCCGCCGGAGGAATTTTATCAAGTTATGCATTTAAAGCTTTTCCCAAAAGGAATAGTTCATGCGGAGAATCTTGGCGGAGAAATTGACAAGTTGAGCAATAAACGTTGTTGGATAGGTTGTTTCCCGTTAAACGGAATGGAATTTGAGTCTTCTCAGTGCCGAATCGTAGCTATGCTGCCGCGCGAGGAGTAATTTTACCGTTTATCTGAAAAATAACGGGTACGAAAGTTTGTATCTTTTCGTATAAGTTAAGAAATTGAAATTAATATTTTGCAGATCGCCTCTATGGGGCGGTCTGCAAGTCGTTTATTTAGTATTTTGAGGGATATAATGAAAAACGGATATCTTTTATGCTTTGATCTTGACGGCACTCTTATCGATTCAAGAAACGACATAGCCGCCGCGGTGAATCATATGCTTAGAACTTATAATCTTTCTGAATTAACTGAAAAAAGAGTCGCCGAGATTATAGGTCATGGAATTTTTAAAACGGCTTCTTCCGCTTTAAAAGAAGCGGGAGCGGAAAATATAGACGAACGCGCCGCCGGAGAAATTGCGGCAGATTATTATTACGAACATCCGGTTAATAAAACAAAGTTGTATGACGGGGTATGCGACGGCTTGAAAAAGCTTTATGAATTAGGTTTTACGACAGGCATTATAACTAACAAACTTCAGGCGTTGACAGAAAAGGTTTTAGATATTCTGGATATAAGACGATATTTTGATTATATTGTCGGAGCCGAAGGAGGTTTTCCTATGAAGCCTGATCCTGCGGCTGTTATTTGGATGAGCAAGAGTTCCGGGATTCCTATTTCAAAAACTTTTATGATAGGAGACGGACGCGTCGATCTTCAAACCGGTAAAAACGCGGGAGCTAAAACTGTTCTTGTCACATACGGATATAGAACTTCCGGGGAATTGTCTTCAGATATCTCGGCAGATTCGTTTAAGGAACTGACGGATAAACTGGAAAAGTTATTAATTTAGTTTCCCGCTAAGCATATTTGCGCATTTCTAGATTTCAGCTCTATTGCAAGGTAGTCTCGGTTATAGTTGCGCAGTATTTTTGCAGTCTTTTATAAGTTCAGCTAATATATAGTGCGCTATGAACATACCGAAAGTTACGGGTACGGTAATACAGCTGGCTTGAGTCCCTCTCGTTCTTCCTCTTTGCGGAGAGTCGTTTTTTTGAGCCGGGAACGGCTTAACGGGAGTTTCTTCAGAATATGCGGTTTTTATTTTGGATATATCTATGCCGTCGTTGCGAAGAACTCGTTTTATTCTTGAGGCTAGTCCGCAGCCTTTTACGTCGCTTAGAGCTCCTATTCTAACTTGGCTTGGATCCATTCTTCCTCCCGCTCCCATAGACGAGATAAATTTTATTTTGCCCCTAGCCAGTTTTTTTAGCGTTTTTATTTTTGGGTTAAGACTGTCTATTGCGTCGACTATAAAGTCGGGCGATATTTGCGCTATAGTGTCTTCGTAGTTTTCTCCGTCGATAAATTCGTTGAAAATTTCTATTTTTGCGTCCGGATTTATAGAAAGCGTCCTTTCTTTCGCCGCTTGAGTTTTCATTTTGCCTACGTCGTTCCCATCTGCGCTTATCAGTCTGTTCAGATTGCTAGGTTGAATTATATCAAAATCAAATAGAGCCAGGTTGCTTATTCCTAATCTCGCGATTCCTTCGCAGACGGCTCCGCCTACGCCTCCTAGTCCGAAAATAACTATTTTTTTATTTCGTAATTTTTGAAATAGTTCGTTCCCAAGCAAAAGTTCTGTTCTTGAAAAAACGTCTGTCATAATTTTTTCTTTCTTATTCTGTGGAAAAAAAAATTTTATATTTTACAATTTAGAAATATTTAAGAATAAAAATATTTAGTTTTTTGAGTTAAAATATCCCCGAGTTAATTCGGGGAGGTGTTATGAGATTTTTGCCGCCTTGCGTAATTGCCTTTGCGATCGGCGTCGTTTATCGCTTTACTCTAAACGCTGCGGTTTTCCTTTTTTTTCTTTTATTTATCGTATTTTTATTTATGCGAAGCCGTAATTTTCGCATAGTTTTTTCTTGTTCAATTTTTGCCGTTCCGGGTTATTTTTACGCTTTCGCGAATATTTCCGAAGCTAATTCTTTAAAGAGCGAATTGTCCTGTTTCTCTTATTCTGATACCGTTTTTCAAGGCAAAGTTTTAAAAAAAACGGAATTCGATTACGGTGAATCCTTAGAATTTGAATCGTTAAAGGCTTCCTGCGGAGATAAGATTTTTGCTAAAAAATTTAAAATCCTCGTATATTTTTCAAAAAAACAAGAAAGACTATCTGTTAATTCTTTTTTAACGCTTAAAGGCAGGCTGGAGGAGATAAATTCTTTTAAGAATCCGGAGTCTTTTTCTTATTCGGATTATATGGCTTTAAAAGGGTTTTATTACAAATTGACTCGCCCCGAGATTTTATCGTCGTCTGAAGGTAAAATCGATTCGATAAGGTCTTGTGCCGTTTTTATAAAATCTAAACTTTTAGAATATTTTCTTATTCGGCATGGAGATCGGTCTGCCGCCGTTATCGTAGGCTGTTTATTTGGCGACAAAACTTTTTTTTCAGACGAGCTTACTGAAGTATTTAAGAAGACCGGCGCTATGCATCTGCTTGCCGCTTCGGGTTTTAACGTGTCGGTCATAGCCTCGATTTGTTTTTTTGCGCTGGGGAGATTAAAGATAAAAAAAACTTTGTCTTTTTTGGTATCTTTAATCTTAATATGTTTATACGTATTCATTGCCGATGCGTCAGCCAGTATTGTTAGGGCCGCTTTGATGTTTTCCGTTTCCGTAGTCGCTTCTTTTTGCAATAAAGATTACGATCTTCTTTCGTCCCTCTCCGCGGCCGCTTTGGTGATGATTTGCGCCGATCCTGCCGTAGTTCTTGACTGCGGTTTTCAATTGAGCGTTTTGGCAGTTGTTGGAATTTATTTATACTGCGTGTTTTTTCAGCCTGCTATCGTGGCGTTCCCTAATTTTAGCCGTATATTTTTAGAAGCTTTTTTAGCGACTATGTCAGTCGAAGTTTTGACGGCTCCGCTATGCGCTTTTTATTTTTGTCAATGGAGCGCGGTTTCTTCTATATCGAATATAGCCGCCGCTCCTATTGCCGTTTTAATTCTTTCTTTGGGGATGATTGAAAGTCTTTTTTCCGTCTTGTTTCGAGATATCGCTTTTATTATAGGGTATGGAACGGATTTCCTTTCATTTTGCCTGATTGGAATATTAAAATATCTTGCCGGATTGTCTTTTTCCTGTTTTCCCGTATGCGCTCCTTCTATACATATTCTATTATCTTATTATGCCGTATTATATTTGGCGCTTCAAAAATTTAAAGATATCGTGGGCATATTCGTTCCGTTTGCGCCCCCCGTATTGTTTATTTTATTATTTATTTTTCCAAGAAATTTATCAGACGGAAATCTAAAAATTATTTTTTTCGACGTAGGTTCTGCGGACGCTTGTTTAGTCGTCGCTCCTGAAAATAAAAAAATTTTGATAGACGCCGGAACTTCCGGGGAATCCGGAGGTATAGACGCCGGAAAAGAAATTATAGCTTCTTTTCTTTTGAAGTCGGGAATTTCCGAGTTAGATTATGTTTTTTTGACGCATGAGCATGAGGATCATATCGGCGGTTTTAAATCTCTTAGCGACAAAATTAAAATCAATAGAGTTTTCGTATCGGAATATTTTTCTCATGCCCATAAATTTGAGACGATTTCCGCCGGAACAGTTATTCAAATTTCCGAGAGCGTGTCTTTAGAAGCGATCCATCCCGAGTCTTCATATAGATATTCGTCTAAAAATAACCTTTCTCTAGTATTAAAACTTTCATATTTTAACGCAAGCGTTTTATTTTGCGGAGATATTGAAAAAGAAGCTGAGTTAGATATTCTTGACCGCGATAAAAGTATTAAGGCAGATATTATAAAAGTCGCGCACCACGGCAGTTCGACTTCCTCCGGAAAATTATTTTTGAGAGCGGTTATGCCCAAAGTTGCGGTAATATCTTCCGGAAGAGGCAGGGAAAAAGCGTCCGTGGAGGTCGTAGAGTCTTTTGAAAAACTTGGAGCTTTAGTTTTTATTACTGACAAACATGGAGCGATTGAGGCCGATATTTTAAAAAACGGAGAGATAAATATCAAAAGTTATAAAAAATGACAGAAACGCTTTGCGAGATATTTTTTCTAATCTTTTGGCAGATAGCGTTTATGAATAAAACCGTAAACTTTTATAATCGTCGTTTTTTATGTGGCGCGCTTGACTTAAATTAGATTTTATAAGTCGTAAGGTTTAGCGTCGATTTCGCCGCGAAGTTAAATTAATAATTTAAATCCGTATATTTCTTGTATATGGAAATTTCAAAGAAATTAATTGAGACGCGGTATTTGCGAAAATTTCTTCAGATTTTTTATCGCTTAAGTCTTCGATTTTACCGAATCGTTTTTTGTTTTATCCGAAGACAAGGCGCTTATCGAGATATAAACGGCTAAAATAAATAAGACGGTTGAAATTGCGATTCTCGTAGGTCTTTCCGTAGTCGTAATTTTTAAGGCCGATATTTGAGGATTATATTTTTTATAGTATACCGTAATTTCTTTACCGATAGGATATTGCCGCACAAACTTCAGACCTTCTTGCCTGTTTAAAAATGTCATTATTTCTTCCGTGTCGTCTATTATGGCGCTTTCATAGGTTTTGTCTTTAACTGCGTAAGAGTATGTTATCGCAGGGCAATATCTTTGTTCGGACATTTCGCTTACCGTCGATTTAGTTATCGATTTAGTTATATCGGAGCTTATTATCCGTCCCGTAGTTGTAGCCCAAGAATTTTCTTGCCAAGTTTTTAAACTTTTTGCCATAAATAAAAACGTTATTGCAAGTAAGCCTGTGACCGCCACGGCGGTAGTTATATATTTTCTAAGCATACGCAAGATCCTTTACGGAATATATGTGTTGTCTTTCGAGATCGAATACATTTTCCAAGATTCGGCTCCTGTTGGAGACGCAAACGTTACGTAATTCGAAAAAATCGTTTTGGTATCTGACTGTTTAGAGGAAGTTTTGGGTTTAGAAGTTAATTTAATTTGACCTATGACTCTGAAGGTTATTACGGTAAAAGACGAATCGGGCAGGATCCTGACCGTTTTGATATCTATAATATTGATATCGGCTATTTGAAATTTATCTCTTTCGTCTTTAAGTAAAGATTGACTTAAGTAAAAATCTCTAAGACAGAATTCGTCGCATATATTTTCCATGCCGCCGTTTACCGGAGAATCGCCGATAAGGTTGTTATAATATCCCATGATGCTTTCAGCGGCGATTTCTTTTAGCTTTTCCTCGTTAAAAGCAGGATTTTGTTTGATGAGCGCGTCTCTTTGAAGCTGTATTTTATTTTGCATTACGGTTCTTTCCAAGGTGTCCGTCGCTTTTAAAAATAATTGCGGTTTGTACTCCTCGGTTGAAGTTGAATATTTAGAGTCTATCTGCGTAAGCGTCCAGCCAAACTTGCCGGTTAATACGTTTTTTTGACAGCTTGGACATAGGCCGTCCATATCCGGTTCGTCCTTACTTCCGCAGGAAGGGCATGACGACATGTCATGCGAATGTTTAGAGGTTGCTCCTTTGAATCTTTCAAATGTCCAAACTTCTTCGTATATGGAGTTTTCTTGAATGTTCTCTTCTTTATTGAGCAAAGATTTAAATTTTAGAACCGCTTTTTCAGCTCCGGTATTATAGCTTTGAATATCGATAAGTTCCGGAGCTAAGGGAGTAGATTGAGACAGATCAATTTTGCTTTTTTGCATTTTAAGACATAGATTATAAGGAATCGTAAATTTTAAGCCGTTCCAGTTCAAGTTTGTTCTTGATTCTACGCTTGCCAAATACATTTTGTCGGTTTGATTAATCAGCCGAATAGCCGAAAAATCAGGATCCGTATTCCTTACGTTTATCATGCCGTTAGAGATTGAAGTCTTCGGCTCGCCGGTATCTTTCGGTAAGTTGCCGCCTTGTAAGTCTTTAATGTAAAAACAGTCTTGCTTTTGCTCTTTAGGCGGCGTTACTATTGTATTAAAGTCTTTTATAAAGAAATATAAAGCGACGATCAACGTTATCGCTATGAAAAGTTCCAAAGGATACCAAGCGGGATCAAATCCGTCGAAAATGATTTTATCTACCGGACCTTCGTTTGTTTGTATTGTTTTTACTATTTTCGTAAACGCATACGCCGGTTTGAATAATGTGAGAATAAGACTCGCTCCGAGCGTTTGAAGGAATAATGGGAATGAGACTTTTAATGCCATTCCGTCCTCCTTATTTTTTATTTTAAAACTTGTATGTTATATTCGCGTAGCGATTGAAGACTCTGCGTTTTACTTTAAAGTAAAAACGTCCTTTACGGAATTAAAAGACATTTTATTTTTAATAGCTTTTTCAATTTCTCTGTATTTATCCGTTTCTCCGATCATGCATGCTCCTTGAATTATGCCTTCTTTTATAAAGGCTTTAAGAAAAGTTTTCGTATTAGTCTTATAAATTGTCTGACTATCGCATGATTCGGACGCTCCGCCTATCGATACTAATTCGATTCCGGCTGTTTTCAATTTATGGGAGGCGACGACGGGAACGTACTTTTTAGCGATGCCGCTCATATTGTTTCCGGCAATTTTTCCCTGTTCCGACGCTATAGTCCATAATCCCTGAATTTCGCCTGAATATTCCGCCGCGTCGCCGGCCGCGTAGACGTCTTCGATCGAAGTTCTCATACAAGAGTCGACGATTATTCCTCTATTAGTTTTAAGTCCGGCTTGCTCCGCTAAAAATTTTCTGGGGTTTATTCCTGCCGAAACTATTATTATTTTAGCGTCGAACGAGTCTCCGTCGGTTAGGGTTATTGTTAATTTATCGCCGTTTCGTTCAATTTTGCTTAAGCCGGAGCCGGTTTTGATTTGAATTCCTTTTTCGGAAATTAAATTTTGCAATATTCTGCTTGCGTCTTCTGATAATTGTCGTGAAAGAAGGCATTTCGAATATTCGCATATTAACGTTTTACAGCCTTTTTGCGCTAAACCGTAAGCCGTTTCTATTCCTAGCAAGCCGCCTCCCATAATTAATACGTTTTCTTTGTTTTTAACGGCGTTAAGAATATTGTTCGCGTCGTTTAGTTCTCGGAGCGTATAAATTTTATCGGCCGCGGCTTCGCAGTTAGGAATAGGAGGAATACGGCATTCGGCTCCGCAGGCCAGTAGGAGTTTATCGAAAGAATAACTTTCGTTCTCGGAAAATATTAATTTTTTGACCGGATCTACGCGTTTTATAAAAATATCTTTGTGAAGATTTATATTTTTTGTCTCGTACCATTCTTGCTTTTTAAGTATAATTTTATCTGCGGAAGCGTTACCGGCGATGATTTCCGTTAATCCTGGCCTGTAATAGAGAGGATAATTTTCTTTAGTAAAGATATTTATCTCTCCTTCCGGGTCGTTTTTTCTGATTTGTTCCGCAGCGGAACTTCCGGCTGTTCCGCAACCGATTATTATATATCTCACTTATTCCTCCGCTAACGTTAAACAAGGTTAATATTAAGGGATTACGATATATCCGATATAGAATTTTAATTTGAACGCGATTTCGTTAATTATATAGTTAGACTAAGCCTGGTGATTGAAAGAATAATAATGGAATTGTAAAGAGTTGTATATTTGTTTTTCCCATAAAGGCCAGTCATGAGGCCCTTCAGTTTTTTCCAGCTCGCAATAAAATCCAAGATCTCTCATAAAATTTACAAATCTTTCGTTGCCCGGAA
Source organism: uncultured bacterium (assembly GCA_949288455.1). Classification (GTDB taxonomy): domain Bacteria; phylum Vulcanimicrobiota; class CADAWZ01; order CADAWZ01; family CADAWZ01; genus CASEKF01. Next base: position 51,843 of record CASEKF010000019.1, on the reverse strand, counting down.
TAAATTCAGGTTCCCAAGTTCCTACTCCGACTCTAAACCTCATGCCTAGATTATGAAGTTTTAGCCGGGTTTCCCATATTTTAGAGTAAATTTCGTCTCCGTAACCTCCGCTTAGCGCTCCTATAGAAGAATATATTTCGGGGTAATTGATACCCATATGAACTGACCAGCTTGCTCCTAGAGACAGACCTTCGATGCCGCAGTGTTTTCTCATTGGAATAGTTCTATATTCAAAGTCTATATGCCCTTTTAAATCTTTTGCGAGATACTCCGAAAATTCCTTTTTTCTGTTTATGTCTAAAGCTGCGTCGTCTTTATCTGCCGATACGATGATATATTCTCCGATTTTACCGTCGTAAACAAGAGAATCCATATGTTCCTTAACTCTTCCTTTTTCAAACCAGGTAACCTCGTAGTCCATAAGTCCCGGAAGAAGATATAAAACCGAATATCTTAAATCTTCTCTGTGAAAATATGAGTCCGGAAGGTATATACAGTATCTTTTTTCAGATTTAAGAGACGGCGAATAAAACGATTTATGATAGACTGAAGAAGCCATTTTTTTTCTCCTTAAAATTTGCGTATTTAAATTTATGTAATTTTTGTCTAAAAATATTACTATTGAACGGTACAATTTTCCGCAATCAGCTATATGTCAAATTTAATTTTTATCCGTAATAAAACTTTAAAGAAGATCGTAGTGTCGTATTGGGTTGTATTAATTTTGCGTAGTATCTTCGGAGGCGTTAGTCCTCGACGTGATATTCATTATAGAAAGTCTCGGCTAGAACTTGGATATTTTAGCATAATTATTAATTATAACAAAGCGTTCAATGTTGTCAATCTCAAATAAGCCGGAGCTATCTTGAGTCTTTATAGCTTTTAAAGGGTTTAAGGAACTTAAACAGAATATTACCAGACTGCCATTTATGACAGTCATAGATATAACCCTTTAGAGAGGATTACATAATGATAAAAATTGTAAATCCGCGAAGCGGAGAATCTAAAGAACTTGAAAATTGCGAGATATCTTGTTTTGAATGTTTTAAAAATTTTGATCGGCAGAGTTTGAAAAAATGCGTAGCGGCAAGAATTAACGGGCGTATTGTAGATTTGTCTTCTTCCGCAGGCGAAGATTCCGTAGTCGAAATGGTTTTTGCCGACGAACCGGACGGTTTGGCCGTAATAAGGCATAGCGCTTCTCACGTTATGGCCGCGGCGGTAACTAAACTTTTTCCGGAAGTGAAAGTAGCGATAGGCCCTTCAATTGAGAACGGCTTCTATTATGACTTTGATAAAGAAGAAGCTTTCGTTCCTGAAGATTTAGATAAAATTGAACGTGAAATGAGAAAAATTATCGCTCAGAATTTTCCTTTTAAAAAGACTATGATCAAAAAGGAAGAAGCGATAAAGCTTTTTGAAGAGAAAGGCGAAAAATATAAAGCCGAGTTAGCCGGAAATATAGACGCCGAAGAGGTAAGCATATATTCCTGCGGCGATTTTTCAGATCTTTGCGCGGGCCCTCATATCCCTTCTACCGCAGGCATAAAGGAATTTAAACTTTTATCTATCGCGGGGGCTTATTGGCGAGGAGACGAAAACCGAGAAATGTTACAGCGCATATACGGAACGGCTTTTGACGATAAAAAGTCATTGAACGAATATATAGCGCGCCTTGAAGAAGCTAAAAAGCGCGATCACAGAAAACTTGGAAAAGAGTTGGATCTTTTCGGATTTTATGAAAACGGAGGCCCCGGACTTGTATATTGGCATCCCAACGGAGCTTTTATTAGAAAGACGATAGAAGATTTCTGGAAGAACGAGCATCTTAAAAGAGGATATGAGCTTGTTTATACTCCTCATATAGCGAGAATAGATCTGTGGAAAAAATCCGGTCATTGGGATTTTTATAACGAAAATATGTATAGGCCGATCGACATAGACGGCCAGCAATATATTCTTAAGCCGATGAATTGCCCGTTCCATATTATGATTTATAATTCTCGTCCTCGTTCGTATAAGGAACTGCCGGTTAGATTTGCCGAATTAGGCACCGTTTATAGATACGAGCGTTCGGGAGCTCTTCATGGGCTTTTGAGAGTCAGAGGTTTTACTCAGGATGACGCGCATATTTTCTGCTCCCATGAACAGCTGGAAGAAGAAATGATGAATTGCGTCAATTTCGCGATTTTTCTTATGGAAACTTTCGGATTCAAGGAGTATGAGATCAATCTTGCGACGAGGCCTGAAAAATATGCCGGAACTTCCGAGGATTGGGATAGGGCTGAATCTACGCTTGCGAAAGCTCTTGAAGCGGCCGGTCTGCCTTATGTCCTCGACGAGGGGGGAGCAGTGTTCTACGGACCTAAGATAGATATAAAAATTAAAGACGCTCTCGGAAGAAACTGGCAGGGGCCTACCGTACAGTTCGATTTTAACCTTCCCGGCAGATTTGACGTCAAGTATAAAGGGGCCGACGGCAAAGAGCATTTAGTTTATATGGTTCATAGAGCTCTTCTTGGATCTATGGAGCGCTTTATGGGATGTCTGACGGAACATTACGGCGGAGCTTTTCCGTTATGGCTTTGTCCCGTTCAGGCCGTAGTGACTCCTATAACCGAAAAATATAACGATTATGCTCGTTCCGTAAGAGACGCTCTTGCCGCAGGCGGAGCAAGAGTTAAACTTGACGACAGAAACGAGAAGATCAACGCTAAGATAAAAAGAGCTCAATTAGAAAAAATACCTTATATGGTAGTCGTAGGAGAACAGGAATCTTCGTCAGGGACAGTTTCCGTAAGACATAGAAAAGCCGGAAATATTGGAACTATGCCTTTAGAAGTCTTTATCTCCAAAATTAAAGCGGAAATATTGGACAAAATTTAGATAAAGTCGTCATTTTCAGAAGAATTCTTAGTAGGGACGCGCTTTGTTTTGGTGAATAAAATCAAGGCGCGTTCTTTTCTTATTTTGTAGCGCGGCTCGCATTTGGTCCGGTTACGCTAGATATTACGTTTAGTTTCGTATAATATTATATAAGGAGGCTGTTGATTATTATGAGTATAAATTTGGGCGATCTTCTTAATATATTTAAAACTCATTTTTCTATGAACGATTTGGAAAACGAATTCAATACGCCCGTAACATTGGAATTTTTCGGCGATGAAATAACCGCGTTTGCGGCGGCTTCTATCATTATGCCTTCCGCTGAAATTAAAATTCATTCTTTCCCTAAGACTCCTCAGGAGTGCGAAAGAATAAGACAGTCTTCGTTTTCTCTTTTTTTTCTGGACGATTCGATTATCGATATCAAAGGTTTAAGCTCTATATTTAAGATAATTCCTCCCGTGGCCAGAAAAAAGATATTATGCTGCATACGCGCTGAAAACGATTCTTTAACCAAAGAAAACGTAACGTCTCTTTTTTACAAAATGGCCCTTAGAAAACCCATATGGTACAAATCGGAAAAAGATTTTATAGAGCGTTTCATCAGAAATTTGGGGAAAAGCTCTTTTGCCGCCGCCAGACTTTATCCGGGGTTAAGGGATTACATTGCCGACGATATAATAATGAATATGTCGCGCGATAACGCGGGTATCGCTCTAATTTCTTCCATTCCGCCCAATTTGCCCGTGATAGGCCCTATAGCCGGAGTTTTAGGAGTCCCGGGAGAAACCGTTATTTTAACGGCGAATCAAGTTAGGCTGGGAATGAGGGTAGCCGGAATTTACGGATCAGAAATGGATTTGCTGGCCAGGATGACGGAGCTATGGCCGATTTTGGCAACTTCGTTCGGTTGGAAGGCTTTGTCTAGATTTGTTTCGGGATTAGCGCCGGTAGTAGGCCCGTTAATAAAATCTTCGATTGCTTTTTCCGGAACTTATGCCGTCGGAGTAGCGGCTAAGAGATTTTATAGAGACAGAAAAATTTTAACCTCTCAGGAGCTGCAAGAAATTTATAATTTTGCTAAAGATAAATTTTCAAAAACTTTCAAAAGTCGGAAAAAATAATTTAAGCCGCGCTAAAAATTTAAAGAATTAGATAACGTTTTTAGCTTTGAAAAATATGAACGTCCGAGTAATTTTATACGTATTTTAGGCCGCGTAAGACGTAAAATATATTTTTGCCATTTACCTATATAGAGTTAAAGCAACGCTTATAAATATGTTTAAATATCCGCGTTAGCGCGAGTTATAATGTCGTTTTTGATGTTTTCAATATTGATATTTAAGTAAAGTATGGATAATTAATTTATGAATTACAACTCAGATGAAAATGATAAAAAGGCCGCGGAGCCTTTCTTAAAAAAGAATTTTTTTTATTACGCGGCGATCGCGGCCGTTTTGTTTGCGGTCTTCGCTTTATTCCAAAGACATGCGGAGGAAGTTTCTAATAAAACGGTAGAAATTACCGCAGAATATGCGTCTCTTTATAATTTTGCCATATCTCAAAATATAAATTTTAAAGAGACGCTTATAAAGTTCAAGTCCTCCGGTTTGTCTTCCGTCGCTTTTTCCGAGGATACTCTCTCTAAATTAGCGGATAGAGGCAAACTGTTTTTTTGTCAGGGGGCGAAACTTCGGTATGAAGTTTTCGGGGGCTTTTTAAATGAAATAGGCGCGCCTTTACTTGATAAAACTTATATTTTCGTATATTCGGAAGATACTGTCGAGCAGATTGAAACTTTTTCTTTTTTGTCATATCCTGATATGAGACTTGTTCGACGCCCTGATTCCATATCTTTTGCCGATCCGGCAATATTTGAATGCCGACTCTTTGAACAGGCGGAAAAAACGTTTGGCTTGGGGTTTTCGAAAGCTGATATTAAATTTTGCCGGGATTTGGGGTTGGGAATAATTTTAAGGCCTGAAAATAGGCAGGACGCCTCTAAAGATAAAATAAAACGGTATATAGAACTTTTAAAAAACGATTTTTCCGCGGATAAGTTTATTTTCGCCGGTTCAGATAACGACGTCCTTGGATATCCTAATTATCTTTCTTATACGGCTTCTCTTATAAAGGCTTTACATATACGCTTCGGAGTTATAGAGTCCCCCAACGTAAAAGCTATGCAGAAGGGAATCCAGTCTCTTTCTTTAAACGCCTGCGATAATGCCGTTCGAGTTATGACAATAGTTCCTACTCAGCAGAAAAAGCTTAATATTGACGATATGGTCGAGAAATATTCTCTCGGAATAAGGGAAAGAAATATTAGAATAATATATATAAGACCGCATACCGTATCTGTCGGAACTGATTCTTTGGAACAATTAAATTTAAATTATATCTCTAAAATAAAAAGCGTTATAGACGCGGAAGGTTTTCGCTTGGGATTGGCGGAACCGTTTAAATCGTCATCTTATCCTGTTTGGCGCGCTTTGATTCTTTCTTTCGGAACTCTGTCGGCTTTCGTTTTATTATTAATGTTTTTTAATTTTTATCGTGTTTTTAATGTAAAAACAGATTTTCTCGCAATATGTTTATGGGCTTTGATTTCAATCTTTTTTATAATATCGGGACAAGTTTCTTTATATAGAAAAGCTTCGGCTCTGGTAGCCGGAATAGTTTTTCCTATTCTTGCGCTTGTCGTTAATTTCGATTCTTTTAGGCGTTTGCTTGGCGAAATGACTCCGTTCCGGATGTGGAAAGAATCTTCGCTTATTTTATTGAAAATGGCCTGTATTGCTTCCGCCGGAGGAGTTATGATAGGAACTCTTCTTGCCGGAGCTGAGTTTTATATTCATGCCGATATGTTTAGAGGCATTAAAATTATTATGGCTTTGCCTCCTATTATAGTCGTTCTCGCTTGGATTTCGCATCCGGGGGATATTTCGGGAACTCTGAAAAAATTTATGGACGAAAGCGTAAAATTTGCGCATGCGGCTTTTTTAGGCTTGATCGGGATTCTCGGAGGGTATTATCTGCTTAGAACCGGAAACGCTTCCGAAGCCGCCGTTTCAAAGTTAGAGTTGACTTTGCGTTCTTTCCTTAGCGGTCTTATGATAAGACCTAGATTGAAAGAATTTCTTATCGGTTTTCCTGCCGTTATGTGTTTCGGCGCTTTGAGACTTTTCTGTTTGGAAAAATTTTCCTGGATTTTAATCGCGGCCGCGTCTATAGGCGCCGCAGATCTTACCGACACATTCGCGCATATACATACTCCTATCCGTATTACGCTAATTAGAGTGTTCAACAGCGTAGTTATCGGATGGATTGTCGGAAGTCTGGTTTTATTAATTTTAATATGGACGTCGAAAGTTTTTGTGAATAAAAATAGATAGAGAAAGGATTTTTGAAATATTTCTATAGAATAATTTTGGAATCTTTTGAAATTGTATTTGTCGGAGTATTGAAAATGTCGCCGCTAAATAGAAAATTATCTTTTATATTAGTTTCTGTTTTCTTCTTTTTATCGTTAGTTTCCTCCGCATATCCCATAAGCAGAACTCTCGCCGAGGAGCTAAATAATTATGTTCTTGCGTCTGAGGCCGCTAATAGCGCGGACGTAAGCATATATGTCGCCGATTCCAGAGGAGTTCCTCTTTATCAATATAATTCGACTATGCCTTTGAGCCCGGCGTCAAATTTAAAAATATTTACGGCTGCGGCCGCTCTTTACTATTTAGGCTCGGATTATAAGTATACGACTTGCCTTTACGGAACGCCCATAGATAAGACTCGCGGGGTTATGGAAAGTTCTTTGTATTTAGTGGGGTCAGGCGATCCTACTTTTTGCGAGCCTTTTATGGATAATCCCACCCAAGTTCTTGAAGAATTTGCCAGCGAGTTGGCCTGTAAGGGATTAAGATTATTTACCGGAGATATAATAGGAGACGATTCCGTTTTTGACAGAGAATTTTTGGGACTCGGATGGAAGGATCGCTATATGCTGGACACTTATGCGGCTCAATGCGCAGGTCTTTCTCTTAACGCAAACTTGATTCAAATAACTATGACCGACGGCGTCGCGTCTTTCTTTCCAAACACTTCGATTATAAATCTTATAGACAAGACCGTAGAAAGGCCTTATACTGCCGTCAAAGTGACCAGAAAACGGGATTCTAACGACGTGACTATATCCGGAGCTCTTTCTCCTTATGAATCGGGAGGCGCTTTGATTCCTATTCATAACCCTTCGCTTTTTACTCTTGACGCATTTGAAAATGCCTTAAGAGAACAGAGTATATACAATACCGGCGAAACGAAGCTCATTTCCGAAATAAATTCCCGATATAAGTATTCTGAATTTGTCGAGCTTGCTAGACATGAGTCTCCGAAAATGATAGATATACTTATACCTATGATGAAGGATAGCGATAATTTTTTAGCGCAGCATATTTTTAAAACTATAGGAGCCGAGCAATTGGGAAAAGGAAGTCGAGAGAACGCTTCCAAAGCGGTTTTCGCTATGTTGGAAGACGCGGGCGTCAGCGTTGAGAATTTAGTTCTTGCGGACGGCTGCGGGTTGTCTGAGGAAAATAAGACCACGGCTAAGCAGTTAGGCGAATTGCTTGTTTATATGTTTTCTTCCGATAAATTCGCCGATTTTATTAAAACGATGCCGCAGTCCGGAGTCGACGGAACTTTAAAGTATAGAATGTCCAATATAAAAGTTAGAGCTAAAACGGGATCTATAAATAATGTTTCGGCTTTATCCGGATATGTCGAAACTTTGAGCGGAGACACCGTAGTTTTTTCCATAATTTCAAACAATCATCAGTACGGCGCGTCCGTGTATAAAGGTTTTGAAGACAATATCGTGAATATCATAGCTAACAATGGCTAGACGATAAAATAATTCATCGGCAAAGATGTCTCTGGAGCTTCGTTCCGGGACTTTTATTTACAGACGGAGGTTTATTGATGAAAAAACTCGTATGGAAACCCGGAACAATGCTTTATCCTCTTCCCCTGATAATGGTATCTTGCGGTACTTTTGAAAAGCCTAACGTTATGACCGCGGCTTGGACCGGCATTATAAATTCAGAACCGCCTATGACGTATGTATCCTTAAGAAAAGAACGGTTTTCTCATGGAATTATTGTTGATTCCGGATGTTTTACGATTAATCTGGTTACGGAAAAGTTATGTAGAGCCGCCGATTTTTGCGGAGTTAAATCCGGGGCTGAAATTGATAAAATTAAAGCTATGGGTTTGAAGCTGCAGAAATCTTCGAAAATATCCTCGCCTTGTCTTGCCGACTCTCCGGTAAATTTGGAATGTAAAGTTACTCGAGTGATAGAATTAGGATCTCATGATATGTTTATGGCTTCTATTGAAGCGGTTAACGCGGCTGAATGTTTATTGGATAAAAAAGGACGTTTAAAGCTGGAAGATTCTTCTCTTATCGCCTATTCTCATGGAGAGTATAGATTATTAGGTAAGAAAATAGGTAAATTTGGTTATTCCGTTCAAAAAAGATTTGTCAGAAATTAAATATTTTTAATAAAAGTTTACAAAAGATTTATATATGTTACAATAATTATAAATATTTTGATTAGCAATTAGTTATATAATATAGACAAGAAAGTTTTTGACATATATTAATTTTAAAGTTTTATCGTTTTAAAATTAAACTAAATTGTTATAAATTTTGAACTAATTATTAAAATATTTTTAAGGAGGATAGTTGTTAATGAATTTCGGAATTGGCGGAATGAGTCCCTTTGGTTTTCCCGGCGGGGTTAGTCCTTTGAATTCTTTTGGCGGATTGACGTCTATGGGAGCTATGACTCCTAACGTAGGCATAAATTTAAGTTTTAGCATTAATTTAGGCGGAGACGTATCTAATCTTTCTCCTGATAAAAACGATCCTTATAGTTCTATTGGAAACCTTTCGTCTATGTTTGGCAATGCCGGAATGAATCCCTTAAATTCCATGGGGTTAGGGATGGTTCCGGGATTTGGCGGAGCGGTTTCGCCTGCCGGAAGTATGTTTGGAGGGCAAGCTCAGAATAATCAGATGATGTTGATGCTTATGATGATGATGCAGATGATGATGATGTTGCAGATGATGATGCAGCAGCAGATGATGGGAGAGACGGGTATGGCCGGAGGATTGCCTATCGGAGCTTCCGGCGGCGGATATGGCGGCGGACTTCCCATCGGAGCTTCCGGCGGCGGATATGGCGGCGGAAGCGGCAGTTATCCCGTTGGATCCTCCGGGGCTATGAGCGGGACTTCTCCTTCTACTTCCAATAATGAGGCCGTAGCTCTTGCTCAGAAATATCTTGGCAGGGATTCCGCCAGTCTTAAGGGAGAACTTCCTCATTTCACTGCCGCAGGCGGTAGAAACAATAACTGCGTCGATTTTGTAAGTTCGCTTCTGGAATCTACCGGGAAGCTTAAAAACCATTATATTAACGTTAAAGCTTTCGAAAAAGGATTGATAGCCGAAGGTTTCAGACAAGTCCCAGCTTCTCAGGCTCAACCGGGAGACGTTTGGATTAACGATAGCCGCGGTCATACTGAAATTGTCGAAAAAGCCGGTAATCCTCCTACTTTGATAGGTTCCAACAATAATGGAGACAGCATTCAGGAAATTACCAGAGATACCGGAAGCGCGAGAAGCGGCGTCTTCTATCATAAAGATTAATTAGTTTTAATGCGTTCGTTAGCGTAAAAGTTATTTTTCTCCGTCGTATTCCGACTATGGTTCGGAATGCGGCGGAGTTTTTGTAGAAGGAGAAATATTTTTTAAAAGAGAAGATTAGTAAAACGTCGTTTTTTGGCTTAAGCGTTTAACATTGGAGTTTAAGTTATGATATGCCGGTAGCCTTAACGTATATTAAGACGTTTTTGATTGAGAAATTTTGAAAGATTGTTTATGGCGTAATTATATTAAGAAAGGACTATAAGCTCATATGAACGAGGATTTTAATAAAGCGGCAGAAAAGGCCGTGAAAGAACTTCGGCAGGAACAAGCTATAAAATCTATTTATGGAGACGTTTCTTTAACCAGCGCTCCCGTCGATCCGGAAAATCCCGGATTTGATTCTCTGCTGGGAGCTTTGGAGGCCGTTCATAATAAAACTCAGCCTTTGGAAATTCTTGATAAATATTATGCCGCTCTTTCTGAAAGCAATAACGCGAAAAAAGACGAATTGAGGGAAGCTTTGAAATCTGCTCCGGAAAACGCCGATAAACTTAAAATTATTCTTACTACTTTAGATTTAGTCACCGTTTTGCTGGAGTCCGTAAAAACATACTCTAAAGATCCCAATATTGAAAATATGGGAGAGTGCGTAAGTCTATTTCTTACCGTTACGGATAAAATCAATAAGGTTCGGGCCGCTATTTGAGATTCTTGAGCGCGATAAATTGCGCCGGCTGTAGAGATTGACCGTAAAATTAAACGGAGATGAATTTTATACCCGTTTAATTTTACGGTCAATCTCTACAGTCAAGATCGAGCGTTCTTTATTCCTTTTCCTCTGTTAATGCTCGCGATCGATCGCGATCGATTTGCGAGACCGTTTTCGAGGCTTTTGCATTTTCGATCAACTTACGTTCTGAACGGACTTTCTATATCGTTAGTTAGTTTTTTACGTTTCTCCGACGAGATTAGTTTTCATATTAGGAACGTCTTTTCCATGTTCGAAAGCTATAACTTCCGCGGCTATGGCTACGGCTATTTCAGCCGGAGAATCGCCTCCTATCTTCAAGCCGGCCGGAGAGTATATTTTTTTTAGAGTTTCGATTTTTATTCCCATATCGATAAGTTCTTCCAAGCATGTTTTCACTTTTGTTTTCGAGCCTATCATGGCTATGTATCTAAATTTTTCTTCTTGTTCGCATAACTTTTTTATCACCGCTCCGTCGTACGCATGTTTGTTAGTCGCTATAAGCGCGAACGAGTTGTCTCCAAATTTCATTTTATCTATTCCTGATTCAAATTCTTCGCAAACGATTTCGTGTGCGAAGGGCTGTTTTTCTTTATTCGCGACGTCCGATCTGTTGTCTAGAACGGTGATTTTAAATCCTAAAGACGCGGCGATCGGCGAAAAGGCCTGGCATATATGCCCTCCTCCGAAAATGTACATTCTTTTTTCTCCTTGAATATACTCGAAAAATATTTTAGCTTGTCCGCCGCATGTCATTCCTATATTTTTGAGATCAAATGCAATCAAAGAATTTTTTTTTCTTTTTAAAGTTTCTCTAGCCGCTTCTACCGTTTTATATTCTAGAGTTCCGCCTCCTACGGTTCCTAGGAATTCTTCGTTGGAGACGATCATTTTAAAGCCGCTTCTTGCCGGAGAGCTTCCGGTCGCCTCTATTACCGTCGCTAGTGCGAATTCTCTTCCGCTTTCTAAAAATTGAGCCAGTTTTTTGTTTATGTCCATAAGTTTCCCTTTCATATTTGCTCTTTCTTGGGTTATTTTTGATACTTTGATTTTTTCCTTTTTCTTTGGCTTGGTATTTTGTTTTTTTATAAAACAGGATAAAAATAAACTTTAAAGAATTGTCTATGAAGAGTGGCGTTGTTACGGCGCTTTTATTTTTGAACGACGTTTTTTCAGGAGGTGCCTCGGGATGGATTTCCGCGGAATTAATGACCTGTCTCAAAAATATGAGAAGGATATGGTTTGTTTTTTAAGGGATATAGTTAAAATTCCATCTGAAAGCTGCGAAGAAGAGCAAGTTATTTTAAGAATAAAAAGGGAAATGGAAAAAGTCGGCTTTGACAGAGTGGAAATTGACAAAATGGGTAACGTTATAGGCTATATTGGAAAAGGAGCGCGTTTGATAGCTTTTGACGCTCATATCGATACCGTAGGAATAGGTCTAAGAGAAAATTGGGAGTTTGATCCGTACGAAGGATATGAAACCGACGCGGAAATAGGAGGAAGAGGAACTTCGGATCAAAAGGGCGGAATGGCTTCGATGGTTTACGCCGGAAAAATTATGAAAGAACTTAATTTAGTTCCCGACGATATAACTGTGGCTATGGTAGGAACTGTTCAGGAAGAGGATTGCGACGGGCTGTGTTGGCAGTATTTGATTAAAGAACATGGGCTAAAGCCTGATTTCGTCGTTTCAACCGAGCCTACTGACGGCAAAATTTACAGAGGCCATAGGGGACGCATGGAGATTAAAGTGGAAGTAAAGGGCGTATCTTCTCATGGCAGCGCTCCCGAGAGAGGACAGAACGCTATTTTCGATATGGCGCGTATTTTGCATGATTTGGAAAATCTTCATTTGAGATTGAAAACGGATCCTTTCCTTGGAAAAGGTTCGCTTACCGTTTCTCAGATATTCCATTCTTCGCCTTCCCGCTGCGCGGTGGCCGACGGTTGCACGATATCGATCGATCGCAGGCTTACTGCGGGAGAAGACGCAGAACTTGCGTTGGGACAGATAAGGGAACTTCCTTCCGTAAACGCCATAAGAGATAGAGTCGAGGTGTCTATGTATACATATGACAGACCTTCATGGACCGGATTGCAATATCCTACGGATTGTTATTTCCCGACTTGGACTATCCCTGAAGACCATATCCTTTGTCGTTCTGCCGTCGAGTCGTATTCTTCGCTGTTTGACGCCGATCCTTGCGTAGACAAATGGACTTTTTCTACGAACGGAGTTTCTATTATGGGTATGTTTAATATTCCGGTTATCGGATTTGGCCCGGGAAAAGAGAAAGAAGCTCACGCCCCTAACGAGAAGACCTGGAAGGCCGATCTGGTGCGTTGTTGCGCTTTATATGCGGCTTTGCCGGAAATATATTATAAAAATTTGAAGAAATAGTTTAAGTCCTTTATACGCTTTTATCGTACTATTATTTTTAATTTTAAATTAATCGACGTTTTTATTAAATCAATTAGGAGTTTTATGATGGATAAAGTAAAAATCGCCAAATTAATAAGCCGTCTTACGGATTATGATTATAAAAATATGTATCTAAACGATTTTTTTGAAACCTGGCATAAGACAGACGATGAAATTATGGCGACGTTTCTTGCCGCCGATATCTTGCGAGGTTTGAGAGAAGCTAATATTTCGACCAGAATTTTTGATTCCGGTCTTGGGATTTCTCTTTTCCGCGACAATTCGACAAGAACAAGATTCAGTTTTGCGTCGGCCTGCAATATGTTAGGCATCGAAGTTCAGGATCTTGACGAAAGCAGATCTCAGATCGCGCATGGAGAAACGGTAAGAGAGACGGCTAATATGATATCGTTTATGGCCGACGTTATCGGCATAAGAGACGATATGTATATAGGCGAAGGAAATAAATATATGAGAAGCGTGGCTAAATCCGTCGAGGAAGGTTATAGAGACGGAGTTCTCGAACAGAGGCCGGTTTTAGTCGATTTGCAGTGCGATATAGACCATCCCACTCAGATTATGGCGGATATGCTTCATGTCATCCATCATTTTGGGGGAGTCGAAAAACTTAGAGGTAAGAAAGTGGCTATGACCTGGGCTTATTCTCCGTCTTACGGAAAGCCGTTGTCCGTTCCTCAGGGAGTAATAGGGTTAATGACCCGATTCGGCATGGACGTGACTTTGGCGCATCCGGAAGGTTACGAGATAATGCCTGAGGTCGAGAAGATAGGAAGGAAAAACGCCGAGCTTTTAGGGTGCAAATTCCTTAAAACTAATTCTATGGAAGAAGCGTTTGAAGGAGCCGATATAGTATATCCTAAAAGCTGGGCTCCGTTTAAAGCCATGGAAAAAAGATCCAAGCTTTACGTAGAATCAGATATAGAAGGCATAAAGAAACTTGAAAAGGAACTCCTGGAACAAAACGCTAAGTTTAAAAATTGGGAATGCACCGAAGAAATGATGAAAAAGACTAAAAATGGAGAAGCTCTTTATCTTCACTGTCTGCCTGCCGATATAACCGGAGTTTCTTGCAAAGCCGGAGAAGTGGCTGCTTCCGTCTTTGATCGTTATAGGATTCCCCTTTATAAACAAGCCAGCTTTAAGCCTTATATAATAGCGGCTATGATATTCTTAGCCAAGAAAGCGGATCCCGCCGATACTTTCGGCGCTCTTTTAAATGAGTCTAAGCCTAGAATAAAATAATTTCAAAAAATACTTGAAGGAGGCGAACAAATATCGCCTCCTTTTTTAAAGTCCGAATTTTTAACTATAGAAAATTTCCGTCTCCTACCCGATTTTTTAATAAAATAAGGAGTAAAGTTTATGAAATTTAAAAGCGATATAGAAATAGCTCGTTCGGCGCGTCCTAAAAATATTGCTGAAATAGCGGAAAAAGCCTCGATTCCGGCAAAATATTTGGAAATATGCGGTCGTGATAAAGCTAAGATCAATTTATCTTTTCTCTCCGAGCCCGCTAAAAGGGGAAAATTAATTCTTGTGACGGCCATAACTCCGACGCCTGCGGGAGAAGGCAAAACTACTACCACCGTAGGATTGGCCGATTCTCTCTCAAAGATAGGGGCGAAAGCCGCCGCGGCTTTGAGGGAACCTTCTCTCGGTCCGGTATTCGGATTAAAGGGAGGAGCTGCCGGCGGAGGTATGGCTCAGGTTATGCCGATGGAAGACATTAATCTTCATTTCACGGGAGATATACACGCGGTAGGCGCAGCGAACAATCTTCTTGCGGCTATGTTGGACGCCCATATATATCATGGCAATCTTTTGAACATAGATCCAAGGCAGATATCCTGGAGACGTTGTCTTGATATTAACGACAGGCAGCTTAGAAATATCGTATCGGGTTTGGGCGGAAAGACTGACGGAGTTCCAAGGGAAGACGGTTTTGATATTACCGTGGCTTCGGAAGTAATGGCTATTTTATGCTTGTCTAAAGATATCGGAGAACTGAAAAAGCGTTTATCTGACATAATACCCGCCAGAACCTATTCCGGCGAACCGGTAAGAGCCGGAGAGCTCAAAGCGCAGGGGGCTATGGCCGCGCTTTTAAAAGACGCTTTGAAACCTAATCTGGCGCAGACGTTAGAACATACTCCGGTTCTAATCCATGGCGGACCTTTTGCGAATATAGCTCATGGCTGCAATTCTTTGGCCGCGACTGAAACGGCTTTGAGAATTGCCGATTACGCTGTTACGGAAGCCGGCTTCGGAGCCGATTTGGGAGCGGAAAAATTTTTCGACATAAAGTGCAGAACTTCCGGACTTAAGCCTTCGTGCGCCGTAGTAGTAGCTACGGCGAGGGCTTTAAAATATCATGGAGGGGTCAAGAAAACCGAGCTGAATTTAGAAAATTTAGACGCTTTAGACAGAGGCTTTTGTAATTTAGAGCGTCATGTGTCAAATATACGCGAGGTTTTTAAACTTCCATGCATCGTAGCGATCAACGTTTTCCCTTCAGATACCGAAGCTGAAATTGAAGCGTTGTTAGCTAAGTGCGAATCAACGGGAATCAGGGCGGCTCTGTCGAACGTATGGAAAGAAGGATCTTCCGGAGGAATAGAGCTGGCGAAAGCGGTTGTTGAACTTTGCGAAACTGAATCGAGCTTGGAATTCGCATATGATCTTAATTCTTCAATTTCTGAAAAACTTGATAATATAGCTGTAAAAATTTACGGCGGCTGCGGAGCTAAATTTACGCCCGCGGCTAAGAAACAGATGGAAAGCCTGAGCGGGTACGGGTTCGATAAACTGCCTATATGCGTCGCGAAAACGCAGTACAGCTTTTCTGACAACCCTTCTCTATATGGCGTTCCTAAAGATTTCTTTATTAACGTAAGAGAACTTAGAGTCTCTGCCGGAGCCGGATTTATAGTAGCTTTGGCCGGCAATATTATGACTATGCCCGGATTATCGGCGAATCCTGCGGCTGAAAATATTGATATAGACGACTCCGGCTTGATTTCAGGTCTTTTTTAAGCGCGTTATTCGCAGCGTTTTATAGTAACATTTTGACGGTTCGAAGATATTTTTTAAGTATGAGGAGCCTATGAACAATATGAAAACGGCCATAGTCAGGTCCGATTCTTATGACAATTCAAAAAAGAGCGTAGAAGAGGCTCTTAATTTGCTGGGAGGCTTAAGCAAATTTATAAAAAAAGGTATGAAAGCGGCTTTAAAAGTCAATTTGGTTATGGCTAAAAAACCTGACGCCGCCGCTACGACTCATCCTTCTTTCGTCGCGGCCGTAGCAGATTTGTTGACTGAAGCCGGAGCGTCCGTCGTGATTATAGATAGTCCCGGAAATATTTATAAACCCGAAGTTCTCAAAGGAATTTATAAAACTTGCGGTCTGCTTCCTCTGGAGCGGGAAAACGTTTCTTTGAATTACGACGTATCTACTATAGAGGCGGACAATCCGAAAGCCTTATTTCTTAAAAAACCGGAGATATTAAAGCCTCTTAAAGACGTAGATTTTATCGTGAATCTTCCTAAGATGAAGACTCATTGCCAAATGGTTTTTACGGGAGCCGTAAAAAATATGTTCGGTTCCGTTCCGGGATTAAAGAAGATGGAATATCATTTCAGAATGCCCGATTACGGCCATTTTGCCGACGCTCTTATAGATATCTTTCTGGCTTCAAGTCCCGGTCTTTCCATTATGGACGGCATAGTGGGAATGGATGGAGACGGGCCCACTTCCGGAAGAGTGAGGCCGATGGGGTTCGTTTTGGCTTCGGAAAACGCTTTTTGTCTTGACGTCGCGGCGGCAAGGCTATTGGGAATAGATCCTTTAAAAATCCCGGTTTTAGCTCATGCCGCAAAAAGGAATTTAGTAGACTTAGACAAAGTCGAATGCGTGGGCTTGGATCCCGTGAAATCGCGTTTGACGGACGTCAAACTTCCTTCGTCTATGAATTTTCGATTCGTAAGCGGTATATGGACGAATATAGCGGAGAAGTTAATAAGGCCTAAAGTTCATTTTTCGGACAGATGCAAGTCATGCGGCTATTGCGCTAAGATCTGTCCTGCGGGAGCTATAAACATGAACGACGGAAAACCCAATTGCGATCATTCTAAATGCATCAGATGTTTTTGCTGTCATGAACTTTGTCCGCATGCGGCCGTAGATATTAAAAAGACTTTTATAATGAATTTTCTCGCCCCGGTGAAGAAAAGATGACCGGAGTCTATTTTCATATTCCGTTTTGCATACGAAAATGTTTTTACTGCGCTTTCGATTCGGCGCCTGTTTCTCAATGGAATGAAAGCGTTATCGAGGATTATTTGGAAGCGGTCTTAAGAGAAATGCGTTTAAGACGCTCTTCAATTAGCCGATCCGGCGTTGACACGGTTTTTTTCGGCGGAGGCACCCCTTCCGTTCTGTCGCCTCAGGCTATAAATAAGACGCTGGACGCTCTGAATTCTTTTTCGCATATATCGTGCGGGGCTGAAATATCTTTGGAAGCCAACCCTTCTTCTTTGAAAAGCGGACTTTTTAAGGAATTTAGAAAAGCGGGTATAAATCGCGTCAGTATTGGAGGTCAGACGTTTGACGATAATCTTCTTAAAGTTTTGGGACGACTTCATTCGTCGTTTGACCTGGAAATATCGATACGTTCCGCATTGGAGGCGGGATTTAATGCCGTAGGGCTTGATTTAATATTTGGTTTTCCGGGGCATTCTCTCCAAGTTTTGGCTTCGGATCTGTTAAAAGCCGTAGAGCTTGGGGCGGAACATCTTTCTCTTTATATGTTTTATCCCGAGCCGTTTACTTCTATGGGCGACGCGTGTCTTTCCGGAGATTTGCTTTGTCCTTCGGATGAAGAGCTTGCCGATATGTTTAATTTCGCTCATAATTTTTTATCGGAGAAAGGCTATCGTCATTATGAAATATCAAATTTTGCCTTGAACGGTCGAGTTTGTCTTCATAATATGAATTACTGGTCGTATGGGGAATACGTAGGGTTCGGATCTTCGGCTTGTTCGTTTATTTCTAAAAGCAGAATAAAAAATGTCGCGTCTCCTTTTAGATATATCGGCTTATTAAAGAAAAACGTAACTCCGGGAATATTTTTGGAGAATCTTTCTTTAAAACGCAAGATGGGCGAATACGCTATGCTCGCGCTCAGAACTGACGAAGGCGTCAACGACGAGTATTTTTACGGAATTTTTGGCAGGCGTTTTTCTGAAATTTTTTCTGTCGCGCTGAAAAAATTAACGTCGCTGGGCTTAATTGAACGACGAGGCGAAAGATTTATAGTCCCTTATAAATATTTTCCGATCCAGAGCGAAATAGCGGAAGAATTTCTATAATTTTTCTTGCGTAGTCGGCGGGTCGCGTCGTCTAAGCGTTGCGCGCCGAAGATACGCCTAAATTAATTTTGTCTTAAATTTCTTTTATTTTGGATCGCGCAGCTTGGAGAATAGAATTGATAATGAAGATTTTGCATACTTCCGATATTCATATTGGCAAAAAGATATACGAACAAGCGAGGGACGAAGAATTTAACAGTCTCTTTTTATGGCTTGTCAAAATCGTTGAAGAAGAAAAGGTAGACGTTTTCATCGCCGCCGGAGATATTTTCGAAGTTCCTAACCCTTCGAACTCTTCAAGAAAATTGTATTACCGTTTTCTGTCTTCTCTTTTAAAGACTTCCTGCAGAAAGGTTATAATCACTTCGGGAAATCATGATTCTGCCGAATTTCTTGGAGCTCCCAAAAGTATTCTTGATTCTTTAAGCGTATTTGTTTCGTCAGAGTTATCTGAAAAAATTGAAGACGAAATAGTCGAGATTAAAGATGAAAACGGAGAACTCGAAGCTCTTGTATGCGCCGTTCCGTATCTTAGAGAAAAGGATATCTCTTCGGTTAGAGCCGGAGAAACCTTCGAAGAGCAAAACGCCGCTTATTCCTCCGCTATTTCGGCTCATTATAAAGAAGTAGCGGCTAAGGCGTCCAAAATCAGAGGCGCGAGAGATATTCCGATCATTGCCGTAGGACATTTGTTCGCTTCAAATATGCCATGTTCCGAATCCGTTTTTTGCGGGGAGGGGCAGGATACGGAGGAGAGAACTATTTCTTTTTGGGGTAACGCCGTAAAAGTAGAGCCTTCGGGTTTCCCTGAGGAAATAGATTATCTTGCCCTAGGGCATATACATATGCCTCAGACGTTGAGTTCCGAAAATCCTATGAGGCGCTATAGCGGCTCTCCTCTTAGATTAAGTTTTGGGGAAACCGGACAAAAGTCTGTATGCCTGGTAACTTTCAACGGTAAAAAGCCGGAGTTAAAACTCGTTCATGCGCCTGAGTTTCATAAAATGACAAGATTGAAAAGTTCTTCTCCCGACGATATATCTTGCCGTTTAAACGCGTTGAAGTCTTCAGGCGCGGACGATTATCTGGAAATTATATTTTCAGGTCGCAAAAGCGTTTTTGAAGAGTTTAGAAGAATTGTCGACGAAATTTCCGAAGGTTCGCTTTTTAAAGTATTAAAGTTAAAAACTGAATTTTGCGATTTGTCTGCGTACGAACGGGACGAAGGCGCGGATATAGCTATGCTTACGGACGATAGGGACAGAATTTTTGAGATGAGGCTTGATAGAGAAAATTTATCTGAAGACGAGAAAGACGAGCTTCGCGGAACGTATCGGGAAGCGTTGGAACTTCTTCTTGAAGACGGGATTTAAGTTTTCGCTTTTATCCTCAAAACAGGAGCCGTTTTAAAATCGTTTGGAGCCTTGTCGCGCCCGTATGGTTTTTTTCTGTTTTTCGTCTATTGCCGTTATTGGGAGATCTATTATGAAAATATTAAAAATTAAGTTTAAAAACTTAAATTCTCTTCAAAAAGAATGGGAGATAGATTTTACTAATCCTGTTTTTTCTTCCGGTATTTTCGCTATTACCGGTCCTACGGGTTCCGGAAAGACGACTATTCTGGACTCCGTTTGTTTAGCTTTATATGGACGAACTCCCAGGGAGTCCGTTCAAAAATCGGGAAACGAAGTTATGTCTAAAGGGTGCGGCGAATGTTATTCCGAAGTTGAGTTCGAGTCTTCCGGCAAAATTTATAAAAGTCGCTTTGAACAGTCAAGAGCCAGGAAAAAGCCCGAAGGAGCTTTGCAAAACGTCTTTTTGAAACTTTATGAAATTAAAGAAGACGGTCTGGAAGAGCTGTGTTTTGAAGAAAAAAGTTCGGCGAAATATGAACTTGCCATAGCCGGGAAAATAGGAGTTACTTTTTCTCAGTTTACCAAATCGGTTATGTTGGCGCAAGGAGCTTTCGCCGATTTTCTGAAAGCGGATAGAAACGGCAGAACGGAAATTCTTGAAAAGATTACCAAAACTGATTTTTATAGAAAACTTTCGGTGAAAATTTATAAAAAAACCGAGGAAGAGAAAAAAAAATACGGAGATATTTTAACTGAAAAAAACAATTTGCGCCTTTTGACTACGGAAGAAGAAAACGGACTCGTTCAGGAAAAGAACGCTAAAGAGTCGTATGCGCTCGAATTAAACAGGTTGTTAAAACGTCTGAGAAAGGCCGAAGATCTTTTGAATCGCAGGGACTTTTTAGAAAAAGATCTGGCTTCGTATCTTGTAAAAATCGAAGAAGCCGGGCTGCGTAAGAAAAAATTTTCCGAAGAGCTCGAAAAACTTAAATTGAGGCAAATTGAGTTCGAGAGAGTTTACGATCGTATTTCCGAAAAACTTCGCTTAGCTTCGGAAAAAGAAGCCGTGATAAAGGAGAAGGAACTATCTTTAAAAAATTACGAGTCCGATTACGAAGTTGCCTTAACGGAAAAGGCCGTTGCGGCGGGTAAAATCGAAAAAAACGTTTCCGCTTTTGAAGAACTCAAAAAGAGAAGCGCGGTTTTGGAAGACGCTTTACAAAATACTGAGAGAGATCAAGATCTTATTGAAAATTTTTCCGCTTTGGATTTAAAAGGTCGAGAAATTATTAAAGACTCCGAACTGGCCGATTTGAAGGGAATAGAAATCTCAGATTTGGAAAAGCGGCTAAGCGTTCTTCGCCGGGCTTCCCGCGAATTGCTGGAGCATGAAGGAGAAAATCGTAAGAATCTCAGCGTTGCCAAAGCGGCCCGGGAAGAACTCTCGTCGCTGTCTGCGCGGGAGATTTCAGATTCCTTAGACGCTTGTAAAGATAAACTGGAACGCATTAAGTCCTTGCTGGCTTTATTAAAGGAAAGAACGGAGATCGAGGCAGAAATAAGGCTGACGTCGGATAACGAGGCTAATCGTAAGAGCGAGTTGGATTTATGCTTAAGATCCGTTTCCAAGTTTGAGCTTGAAAAAAACGGTCGATATTTAAGAAAAAAAGAGCTTGAAATAGAATTGAGGACTATCGCTAAAATTTTATCGTTTTCAAACGAGAGAAAAGCTTTGAAAGACGATGTTCCCTGTCCTCTTTGCGGCTCCGTTTATCATCCTTACGCTCTTGGAAATATTCCTTTCGCTTCAGACGCCGAGAATGAATTGGGAGCTTTAGAAAAGTCTATTTCGGATATCGAGTCTGAATTAGAGACCTTAAAAATTCGCAAAGCTTCTCTGGGAGCCGAGATAAAGATAAATCGCGATTCTTTGGAAAAATTGCAGAAAAAGAAGACTGAATTGGACGAAATGATCAAGTCGGTAAGTTCGGAATATGACATGGATTGCTATGATCCTAAAGCTCTTGAAGCCGCCGAAAAAGCTTTGGAAATCGAAGCTAAAAAAACTGAACGGCTTTATAGAGACGCATGTTTTTGCGATGAAAACATAAAGTCGTTCTTGTTTTCTATAGAATCTGATTCAGCTCGTTTAGCCTCCGTTAAAGAGGAGGTTTTAAAAACGGAAGCTCTTTTTTTAGAAAACTCTAAAACGTTGAGGCGTCTTCAAGAAAAAATATCCGTTTCAATCGAGTCTTTTAAATTGGAAGCGTCTTTATATGGAATCGACAATTTAGACGTAAGACGCTTAGAAAAAGTCTTAGATATTTTAAAAGCGAGAAAACTAAAACGTCTGAAACTTCAGGAAGAATATCGGAACGCTTCGCTGGCGATCGGCGATTTAGAACAGAAATCCAATATTTTAAAAGATAAACTGTTGCGTTTAGAAGAATCCGAAAAAAAAGCTCTTTCCGGAAGGAATTCTTGTCTGAACGCTATCGAAGAATTAAAAAGCTCTATGTTTGCGTTGTTTGAGGACGTTCCGGGTTATGCCGGCTCTGTCTCGCTGGAGCAAAAGAGGATAGAAGGCTTACGGAATAAGCTTAACGAATCCGTTTTAGATTGCAGCCTTGGATTTTCTAGCGCGTCGAGCGAATTGGATTCTGCCGAGAGTAAAAAGGTAGAATTGTCGGAATCTTTGAATTTTTTGAAATCAGAGATGGAATTTGATTTTTCCAGAAAAGAGATAGAGGAGAAAATTCGAGAGTCGGAAAGTTCTTTAGAGACGATATCTCAAGAGATAGGGCGTCTTAGACATACGCTGGATCTGAATAACGCCGATAAAAGGAGTTCTTTGTTAATCAGCGAGCGTCTTGAAAAACAGGCCGAAGTTTTGAGACCTTGGGAAAAACTTAGTAAATTGCTTGGTTCCGAGAAGGGCGACAAATATCAAAGATTTGCCCAACGCGTTACTTTGAGCGCTTTGCTTAAGCAGGCCAACGCTTTTTTACTTAAAATGGACGGAAGATATCGCCTTACTTTAGGAGCCGATTTTTTCGACGAAGCCGCTTTTGACAAGTCGCCGCTCTTTGTAATAGACGCCGAGCAGGGCGGAGAAATAAGACCCGTCAGCAATTTGTCCGGAGGGGAAACTTTTATGGCCAGTCTGGCTTTGGCGTTAGGTCTTTCGGCTATTTCGTCCAATGATATTAAAATCGATTCTCTGTTTATTGACGAAGGTTTCGCCACTCTTGACGAAAACGCCTTGTCAAAGGCTCTGCAGCTTTTATCTTCTCTTGCCAAATCAGGAAGAACGATAGGTCTTATTTCCCATGTGGAAGCTTTAAAAGAAAGCGTGTCGGCGAGAATAGAAGTAACTAAAGTTTCGGAAGGAAGAAGCTTAATTTCCGGAGCCGGAGTAAGATCTCTCGGCGGTTCGAAGCCTGAGAAAAAAAAGTAAGTTTTGCGGAGACGTAGAGATAAAATCCGGTTTTATCAAATACAATGAGCCGTTAACGTATATTTTAGTTTATAATTGTTTTTATGTTATCCTATTGACTTTATTTATATTTACACTATATAATTATATAAAATTTGCCGCAAATCAAATAAGGATCGATTTTTAGGCCGCAAAGGCCGTTATCCGTGGAAATATCTCCGGCGGGCTGTCAAGCCGCGTCGATATATTTGTTTGGCGGTTTATCCTATTCGCTATGAAAAATTGACGGATTTTGCGGATATGTCAAATATTAAATTAGGAGGCTGTTTTATATGACTAAAACCGAGGAATATATTTATGAGGCTGAAAAATACGGCGCTAATAATTATCATCCTCTTCCGGTTGTCTTGGTAAAAGGCGAGGGAATATGGGTCTGGGATATAGAAGGCAAAAAATATATTGATATGCTTAGCGCGTATTCTGCTCTTAATCAGGGACACAGACATCCTAAGATTATAAAAGCTCTTCATGAACAGGCCGATAAGATTACTATTACTTCAAGAGGCTTTCACAATGAAACGATGGGTCCGTTTTTGAAAAAATTGTGTCTTATGACGGGCATGGAGATGGCTCTTCCGATGAATAGCGGAGCGGAGGCGGTAGAAACTGCTATAAAGACGGCTCGCAAATGGGCGCAGAACATTAAAAGAACTCCTAAAGATAAAGCCAGGATTATAGTTTGCGCAGATAATTTTCATGGTCGCACTACGACTATAGTCGGGTTTTCGACTGAAGAACAGTATAAAGACGGCTTCGGTCCGTTTACTCCCGGGTTCGATATAGTCCCCTTCGGCGATATAGACGCTTTAAAAAGAACTTTAACTCCCGATACGGCCGCGTTTATTATAGAGCCGGTGCAGGGAGAAGCCGGCATCAATATTCCTCCGGAAGGTTTTTTGAAGGAGGCTGCGGAGCTTTGCAAGGCGAACGGCTCGTTATTTATAGCTGATGAGATTCAGACCGGCTTCGGTAGAACGGGAAGATTATTCTGTTGTGATTACGAAGGCGTAAAACCGGATATGTATATAGTCGGAAAAGCTCTTGGCGGCGGAGTGTATCCTATATCGGCGGTAGTTTCGTCGAGAGAAATTCTGGGAGTATTTCGTCCCGGGGATCACGGCTCTACTTTTGGAGGAAATCCTCTTGCCTGCGCCGTTGGAATAGCGGCTTTGGAGGTTATCGAAGAAGAAAAGCTTCCGGAACGTTCGGCTGAGTTAGGGGAATGGTTTAAGTCCGAACTTCTTAAAATAGATTCGCCTCATGTAAAAGAAATACGAGGAAAAGGCTTAATGATAGGAGTCGAAATCAAGGAAAGCTCCGGCACGGCCAGACCGTTCTGCGAAAAACTTTTCGAAAAAGGTCTTTTGGCCAAGGAAACTCACAGTCAAGTTATACGCTTCGCTCCTCCTCTCGTTATCACGAAAGAAGAGCTTCTTTTGGCGATCGACATCATAAAGCAAGTTTTATCATAGAGCTTTTATAGGTTTGTTTGTAAAGTCGCTTTGCGCTTTCCGAGGAATATGGCTTTCTCGGTTGGGGCGGAGCGATTTTATTTTTTATTCGGTTAGACAATAATTTAAAAATATAGCCGCTATGTTTTTATTGGAGGACTGTTCGGCCAGCTCTATTCCCGGGGATGAATTTACTTCTAGAACTTTAGGGGTTTGATTGAAAATTTCTATTATATCTACCGAAGCGAAATCCAATTCGCATGCTTTTACCGAGATTTCGGCCGCTCTTATCGCTTCTGTTCCGGCTTCGTATTTGAAGTTTTTCCCCCCTTTTAGCGAGTTGCTTCTAAAATCGTCTTTATCCGGTTCCATCGCGAGAGTGGCCGCCGCTTTGCCTCCTATGCATATTATGCGAGTCGTAAAATTTTTTTCCCCTTTTATGTATTCCTCGAAATAAAACGGCGTTTTTAAGGCCGCGTAAAAATCGAAAACGCATTTCATAACCGTTATGTCCGGTATAAAAATGACTCCGGAGCCTCGACATCCGTAGAAAGATTTAGCGACCAGAGGAAATCCTTTTAACGTTTCGGAAATTGCCGAAAGGTCTTCTTTATTTCCGGCCAGGCATGCTTTTGGCATAGAAATGCCCGAAGCCTCTAAAACTTGTCTGGTTTTCCATTTATTAGAAGCTGTTTCGCATCCTTTGGCGCTGTTTATAATTTTATGTCCCCGTTTTTCCAGAAAGGTTTTTACGGCCGTTATTTTTTCTCTTTTAAAGGGTTCTACGCTGCCTCTAAAATAATTGGTTTTAGAGGCGTCTATATATTTTCCGTCGAGTTTTATTCCTTCCGGAAAGATAGCGACTTCCATAGGGTTGATAACGGTTAGAGGTATATTGTTAGCTTTAGCTTCTTCTTTCGTTCTTTTAACGAAATAATTTTCGTTAACGCTAAATAAATTCATGTACGATCCTTTCTTGGCCCTTAAATTTAACTTGGGTAAACCATTTGTATTAGATGTATTTGTATGATATGATACAAACATGGAAAATATAAAATACCATTCAAACAAAAATGTCGTATATTCCTGCAAAATACCATATTGCGTTTTGCCCTAAATATAGACCAAGACGCTGGTTGACGGCTTTGACGCGCGGTTGAAGGAACTCGTAAAGGAAGCGTGTCTTGAAAATCGGATCGGCCTCATCGAAATGGAAATAATGCCGGATCATGTACGTTTGCTTCTTGAGGTAGATCCGCAATTTGGCATTCGTCAAGCGGTAAAACGCGTCAAGGGCAAAACGTCAAGAATCCTTCGGCAGGAATTCAAACAACTGACGACAAAACTACCGACGCTCCGGACAAACTCCTATTTTTGTTCTACCGTTGTAGGCGCGCCGCTCGCCGTTGCCAAGCGGTACGTCGAAACCCAAAAGACATCGCAAAGGAAGTGACATCATGGAATCGACAAAGGGATACAAGTTCCGCATCTATCCGAACAAAACGCAGACGGATCTCATCAACAGAACGCTTGGCTCCTGCCGATTCGTATATAACTACTTCCTGACGGAGCGGAGAGATTCGTGGAACATTGAGCATACGTCTATAACCTATAACCAGACAGCCGGCCGACTGACGCTTCTCAAACGCTATGACGAATACTCGTGGCTCAAAGAGGTCGACAGTATGGCTCTGCAGGAAGCCCTTCGAAATCTTGACGCGTCATTTCAAAATTTTTTCCAGCGAAGAGCAAAATACCCGCGCTACAAGTCGAAGCGTAACCATTTTCAATCCTATCGCACCCGAAATCAGCGCAACGGCATACGCATTGTCGGGAATCGTATCAAACTGCCGAAAATCGGCTTAGTGAAAGCCAAGCTTAGCCGTGAATTTGATGGCAGGATACTGAATGCTACGATATCGCGCACGGCTTCGGGGAAATACTATGTCTCGCTGTGCGTAGAAGAAAAAATCAATGCGTTGCCCAATGGAGGCAGGCTGATAGGCATCGACGTAGGACTCAAGGAGTTCTATACGGACAGCAACGGCAACTCCGTAGCCAATCCGCGCATCCTGCGCCGCCTGTCAAGGAAGCTGGCTCGCGAACAGCGCAAGCTTGCTTGCAAAATGCCGAGTTCGAAGAATCGCGAACTCCAGCGAGTCCGCGTGGCCCGTGTGCATGAACGTATAGCCGACATTCGCAAAGACTTCTTGCATCAGCTGTCCACACGGCTTGTTCGCGAAAACCAAACGATAGCCGTCGAGCGCTTGCGGGTAAAAAACATGATGCGCAATCATAAATTGGCGAAAGCTATCTCGGACGTATCGTGGAGCGAATTCTTTCGTATGCTGGAATATAAGGCCAAGTCGTATGGCGGCGAGGTTCTAAAGGTAGATACCTTCTATCCGTCAAGTCAGACCTGTCATGTATGCGGGTATCAAAACAAGATAATAAAAAACCTTTCGGTTCGCAAGTGGACCTGCCCGGAATGCGGCATGCGTCATGACAGGGACGTAAACGCCGCAAGAAATATCTTGGCAAAAGCATTGGAGCATAACTCTGTAGCATAAGAAAAATAACATACCGTGGGGCACACGGGAATTTAAGCCTTTGGAGATTGCGTAAGTCGCTTTGGCTACGGTCAGGACGCAGTAATCGATGAATAAGGAATCCCTAAGCTGAGTTCGGAGGAGAATCCCCCGGCTTTAGCCGTGGGGAGTGTCAAGATCAAAAGAACGCGCGGAAGGCAGCAAATTGTTGTGAACTTCACCAAAATATCGAAAAGCGCCGTAAAACCCCGTCCTTCAGGTCTGGGGATATCAGGCGCGTCCGTCGAATTCGCGTAAGCAATTGAAGACGGACAATTTTCTAAGGTATACCAAAGGATAGAAAAAAAAATTGTCGAAGACTTGAAAATAAATTTTTTTTTCTAAGAGGAGTTTAAATATGACGGCGTCCACCGAACAGGAATTCAAATGGTTTAAACAGGGAGATTTAAACGGTTTTTTCGCTTTAATGATCGATAATATGGCCGTTCTTGCCTTTTTGTCCGGCACTCTCGTGGCGGGTTTTGGTTTCCCGGCGGAAATCATTTTTTTAAAGATGTTTCCGGGAACTGCTATAGGCGTTTTATTTGGAGATTTTGTATATGCATGGATGGCATATAAGCTATATAAAAAAACGGGGAACGCAAATGTTACCGCTATGCCCCTCGGACTTGATACCCCGTCTAGTATAGGCATAGCTCTGGTAGTTTTGGGACCGGTTTTCATAAACTGCCAAAGCAGAGGAATGAGCGTTAACGACGCGGCTTATATGGCTTGGTACGTGGGAATGGCCACAATGGCGCTAACCGGCATATTTAAGCTTGCCGTTTCCTTTTGCAGCGAAAAGGTGAGGCGTATAGTTCCGCAGGCGGGACTTCTGGGATCTCTTGCGGGAATAGGGATAGGCTTGCTGGGATTCGGCCCTCTGCTTGAAATTTACTCATTGCCTGTTATAGGGATAATCGCTCTTGGTCTGGTTTTATATAATTTGGTGGCGAAAATCGATCTTCCGAGAAAGATTCCGGGGTTATTAGCGGCTATTGTCTTCGGCACGATCCTTTATCATTTAAACGGCCTGTGTTTCGGATTTGGGCTGCACGTTATTAAGTATGTTCCCGTAGATATGCACCTTCAGTTTGGAACTCTTCCTATACCCAGCTTAGACTTTGTTAAGGGATTCGGAGAAGCTTTGCATTACCTGCCGGTCTCTATTCCTTTCGCTATTCTGACCGTTATAGGAGGCATAAACACGACTGAAAGCGCAAAAGTTGCGGGAGACGATTACGATACCGGCCATATTATATTAACCGAAGCCTTCGCTACTCTTATCGCGGGAATTTGCGGAGGAGTAGCCCAGACGACTCCTTATATCGGTCAGCCCGCTTATAAGAAAATGGGAGCCGGAGTAGGTTATTCTATAGCTACCGGTTTATTTATAGGTCTTGGAGGAATAATAGGCTACGTTTCGTTCTTCGTATCTTTGATTCCGATGGCCGTTCTTGCTCCTATTCTTCTTTTTGTCGCTCTGGACATTATTGCGCAGGCGTTCGTTACTTGTCCGAAACGTCATGCTCCCGCAGTCGCTTTGGCTCTTTTCCCGACTATCGCTCGTCTGTTGGCTATTAAATATGGGATTCCTACCATAGTTCCGGTCGATACGCTTAACGCGTCTGTAACGACTTCGGGATCTAAGGTTCCGGAGATGCTTACGACGTTCGCGTTGGGAAACGGTTTTATCGTTACCGCTATGCTTTGGGGAGGTATGCTTGCCGAAACTATCGATAGAAATTTGAAAAAAGTTTCTGTTTATCTCCTTATAATGGCTCTTCTGTCATTTTTTGGAATTATTCATTCTGCCGATATAAACGGAAGTATGTATCTTCCTTGGACTCTTCAGCCTATAGCTCAAACTTTGACTTATCAAATAACCGCAGGTTATTTTGCGTTCGCTTTAATCGTATTTGGCCTTTCTTTTACGAAAGAAGCGAAAGAACCGATGAGCGATTCGGATTTGGAATGAGTTTTTCGCAGGATTTCAGTTTTTATTTTCGTTAATTAGTTTCGCTTTAAACGAATTGTCTGCGATATGAGGCGGCGTCTTCAGACCTTGTTAATTTTATTGAGGTTTGAAGGCGCCGTTATATTATTAGGTTAACAAAAATTTCACATTTAAAGTTTAAATTTTAACATATTCTCAATATAAAACAAAATATTCCGCGTTTATACTTTAAGGCAAGAAAGATGCTTGGACATAATTTTTTATATATTAAAAGATATGCCGGGGAACTTTCCGTACGTTTATGTTTTAGAAGAATCGAGGCGAAATTATGCATAATAAACTTACTAACGCGATCACGGCTTTATTGGGAGGCATAGCTCTTTTAACGCTCGTAGCGTTAAGTATGAAAATGGCGGCGTACGGAGACGACAAGGAGAATTTTGTCGTCGTTGCGACCGCGGATAATAATATTAAATCCGCGGATAATAACAGTCGATCGACGGAAAATTTAGAATTTATAAACGTGCATATATGCGGAAAAGTTAAAAATCCCGGAGTTTATAAAATACCTAAAGATTCTCTCGCCATAGACTTAATCGAAGCCGCCGGAGGCGTAGTTGACGGCGGAGACGCTAATAGGCTTAATTTAGCCAGAAAATTGAGAGACGGAGAACGTATTGAAATCCCTGTTTTTTCGAACGCCGAAAAGAAAAACGAGAGAGTATCCGATAAGAAATTTGAAGAAGCTTTTTTATCGGACTGCGAGGCTAAAATTAATATTAACGGCGCTACGGAAAAAGATCTTGACAATATACCCGGAATAGGCGAAAAAAACGCCGAGAAAATTTTTTCTTATATACGGGAAAAGGGCGGCATATATAGTATGGACGAACTTGAAAATATTCCCGGAATTAGAAAGAATATCGTTGAGGCTTGTCGAAAATATATGATCGCGGAATAGACGACTGCGTCAGACGAGAGGACTAGTTTTATGGAAAAATTTAAGCTTAATACCGTTCACTATGTTTTAATAGGCATAATTATAGGTATGTGCGCCGTATTTGGAGCTTTCGCTTTTCTTAAAGAAAAGCTTACTCCAAAAGACGTTCCCGAATTGTATGCTCAGGAAAGGCAGACTCCTGAAAACGTCGAAAGATGTCCGGTGTGTCATAAGCCCGTGAATCCTGCCGGCGATTTCTATGTCGAAATAGCCGGCAAAAGATTTAATTGTTGTGGAAATATATGTAAAAAATCTTTTTTAGATGATCCTTCGATATATCTTAAGGACTTAAAGGTTAAAATTGATATTCAAGTGCTTCCTTCAGAAAATGAAGCTCAAAATTATCGCGAGATTCCGGTTGACGATCAAAATACCGGAGAAGAGCGCAGCGCGTCTTCCTCTTCGAATTCCGATTATTCGGAAACGCCTGATTCCTCTTCAGGTTCGGCATCTTCTCCTCCTCCCGCAAATGATTCGGGATCTTCGGATATAATTGACAATATTCCTATGCCGGACGAAATTCCGCTTAAAGTTCAACCTTCGTCTCCGCCTTCAGGCGGGTCTTCGAACGACGTTGAGGAGATTAATTTGGAACATGGGGGTTCTCCCGCGTCTCCGCCTTCGCCTTCCGGATCTTCCGGAGGAGAAGCGGAAGAACTTAAGCTTGACGTTCCGGACGAGGCTCCATCTCAAGCTCCATCTCAAGCTCCTTCCGATAAGCGCCCTAACGATATGGTTATTGAGGAAATTCCTTTGTATTGACGCCATATTGACGTTTCAGGACGAGAGTCTTCTAAGACGCTCGTCCTTTTGTTTCAATATCCCGTAAGCCGGATTCGCTCCTGGTCAAAACGAGGAGCGCAGGATTTTTTTTTACCTCAGAGAATAAAAATTAAATTCAGATTAAATATTTTATTAGTAACTTTTAAGGAAATTGCAGTTATGGAGTATAATTTTTCGGAAATAGAAGAAAAATGGCAGAAATATTGGAATGAAACGAAACTTTTCCGGACTAAGGAAGAAGCTTTAAAGAAATTTTATCTTTTAGTAATGTTCGCATATCCTTCCGGAGATATACATATGGGACATTTTAGAAATTATTCTGTCGCAGACGTATATGCCAGAAAGAAAATGATGGAGGGTTTCGATCTTTTATTTCCGTTTGGCTGGGACGCTTTCGGTTTGCCTGCCGAAGGAGCCGCTATAAAAGCCGGAGTTGATCCGGAACATTGGACTATGGGTAATATTGAAACTTCCGCTTCGACTTTAAAGAAGCTTGGCATCGCTTTCGATTGGGAACGCGAAGTTAAAACTTGCGTTCCGGATTATTATAAATGGACTCAATGGCTTTTCCTTGAACTTTACAAAGCCGGTTTAGCTTACAGAAAAACGGCTCTCGCAAATTGGTGCCCTTCGTGTAAGACAGTTCTCGCTAACGAGCAGGTTAATTCCGGAGAATGCTGGCGTTGTCATACGCAAGTTGAAAAAAAGGAAATGCGTCAATGGTTTATCAGGATTACCGATTACTCTCAGCGTCTTCTGGACGGTTTGGACATGCTTGACGGATGGCCTGAAAGCATAAAAACCATGCAAAGAAATTGGATAGGCCGCAGCGAGGGATTAGAAATAGAATTCAAAATAGAAGATTATCCGGGCAGCGTGAGAGTGTTTACCACAAGAGCCGATACTCTTTTCGGAGTAACTTTTATGGCTATGGCTCCCGAGCACCCTTTATCTAAAGAGCTTGTCAAGGGAACCGCATATGAAGAAAGCGTTTTAGCTTATATAAAGGCTAGTCAGCTTAAGACAGATATAGACAGAACTTCTACGGTAAGAGAAAAGGACGGAGTTTTTACCGGAAGATACGTTATAAATCCTCTTTCCGGAGAAAAAGCTCAATTGTGGATAGGAGATTACGTATTAGCTTCATACGGAACCGGAGTGGTAATGGGAGTTCCCGCTCATGATTCCAGAGATTTTGCTTTTGCTAAAAAGTATGGAATCCCTATGAAAATCGTAATAGAGCCTAAAGGTTCCGAATTATCTCCCGAGACTATGACTGACGCTTATGTTGAAGAAGGAGTTATGGCGAATTCCGGTATTTTCAACGGACTATTTTCTTCCGACGGTATAACTAAGATATCCGAAGCCGTAGAAGAAGCCGGAGTCGGACGTAGAACCGTCAATTATAAACTTAGAGACTGGCTTGTTTCCAGGCAGAGATATTGGGGAGCTCCCGTGCCTATAATTCATTGTCCCGAATGCGGTCTTGTTCCCGTAGACGAGAAGGAACTTCCGGTTCTTCTTCCTAAAGGCAACATTGATTTTATTCCTAAGGGGCGTTCTCCCCTTGCCGATTGCGAGAATTTTATTAACGTCGCCTGTCCTAAATGCGGTCAGCCCGCTAAGAGAGACGCCGATACTTTGGATACGTTTGTGTGTTCTTCCTGGTATTACTTAAGATATACCGATCCTAAAAATAGCGAAGAGCCTTTTAATAAAATAAAAGTCGATAAATGGACTCCTGTGGATTTGTATATAGGAGGAAGCGAACATGCCTGTATGCATCTTATTTATTTTAGATTCGCTCATAAATTTTTAAAGGACAGAGGATATCTCAGCTCGGAAGAACCGGCTTTAAGGCTGTTTAATCATGGTATGGTGCTGGACGAGAAGGGCGAGATTATGTCTAAGTCTAAAGGCAACGTAGTTTCTCCCATTAGTCTGATGAAATCCCATGGAGTTGACGCCGCAAGATTGGCCATGTTTTTCGCCGCTCCTTCAGAAAAAGAAGTTTTATGGAGCGACGCTTTCGTAGTAGGCGTAAAAAGGTTTATCGGAAAATTTTATTCTCTTGCGGCTTCTAATTTTGCTAAGCGCGGTTTCGAGTTTAAATCTCCCGCTTTGGAAAATCTTTCTCAAGAAGAGAGGCAATTCTTTGCGCTGACTGAAAAAACGGTTAAGCGAGTCTCCGAAGATTTGGAGCGTTTTCAGTTCAACACCGCTATTTCGGCTTTGATGGAATTTACCGCCGCGGCTGAAAAATATAAGGGAAACGAAGATTTACTTTTATCCTGTCTTGCGAAAGCCGTAAAATTAATCGCTCCTTTAGCTCCTCATATGGCCGAAGAACTGTGGAGTATGACGGGAGCGGACGAATCGATATTTAAATCCGAATGGCCTTCGTATAATGAAGACGCTTTAAATTCCTCTTCCGTAACTATGATTATACAGATAAACGGCAAACTCAGGGGAAAAATGGATATATCTTCAGGCCTTTCGGAATCGGAGATGAGTTCTTTAGCTATTGAAAAATTGGGAATGCGTAGAGAGGACGTTTTAAAAATTATTACCGTTAAGAATAAGCTGGTAAATATTGTCGTGAAAAAATAACGGAGTTTGAGGTTAGTTGCGCGAAGTCATATGTTTTATTAGTCGATTTATTTTGCAGGAAAAAGCATATCTGTGAGGAAAGAAAAAATAAAATAATTTCTAAGGTTTTTAAAATTATGAAAAGAAGCGTCGTATTGTTTTTTTTGATCGTTTTCTTATTCGCGTCCGGAGCTTTTGCCGAAGGAGACGTCGATTCTAAAATAGGCGATAGGGTAGATATAGGCGCTGTGTCGGTAGGCGTTTTATCCGTGTCTCCATATAAAGAAAAAAACAGCTTGATTAGAGATCATATAAAAGATCAAAATAACGGTCGAGCTATGAAGTTTTTCTGCGCCGAAGTTTTGATTTTAAATTCGTCAAGAGACGATTACGAATACAGTCCTTATCAATTTACGTTTATTGATTCAGAGGAAGAAGAATATCAGTGGTGTATTTCCACTAAAGAACCTAAGCTTGAAGGAAAAATTTTGAAGCCCGGAATGATATCCAACGGTTTTCTTGTATTTGCCGTTCCGGAGGAGTCCGTTCCTTCGAGAATAGTTTTCGATCCCGGTTATCTTATTGACGGAGTCGTTAATTTTTATATCAACGAATGACGTATTGTTTTAAAGATATTTTTGTCTCTCAATTGGGTATTATACTTAATCTTTGCGATATATTTTGAGTTTAAGGAGATTTGACGATGCCTGAGGATATTGAAGTAAAATCTATAGACAGGGGATATGGCAAAACTATAAAGATTAAAATAGCTTATTGGAAGGACAACGCTTATATTGATGTCAGGGAGTATTATTCAAACGAGGATTCCGAAGAATCTTTGCCTACTAAGAAGGGCGTAAGGTTTCCCATAGATATGATAGACGAAATTCTCGAAGGTCTTGCCGACGCAAAAAAACAGATTTCAGAATAAGAAATAATGCCTCCTGAAAAATTTTCTTTTAAATCTTTTTCTGATTCCGTATTGATTTTTGCCCTTGACAAAAAGCTGGCTTATCCTGATATTATTCATATGCGTTTTCCTGTTTTCGCATACCTTGCGGAACATCCCGGAAGCGTTGTCGCAGATTGTTCGCAGCTTGAATATATCGATTTTACCGGGGTTGGTTTTTTACTTGAGTTGTATGATTATCAGCGGCGTTTGGATTTGTTTTTCCTTTTGTCAAACGTAAAGAACGAACGGGTCTTAAAAACTATTCAAGCAGCCGACGCATCTAAACGGCTTTTATTTTTTAAATCTAATTCGCAGGCTGCGGATTTTATATCGTAATTTATTATAAAAGTCAGCGTTTTCGGTTTTTATATATTGATATTTTTTTTTAAAATTTAACAAATTTGAAATATTCTTGAATTTGTTTTATGATAAAATTATAAATAAGAAAATATATACGGGAGGATTTTGCTATGAATGAAATCCGTAATTTAGGCATAAATTATTCTTCTTCTTCGCCTTCAATTGGGCATGTTTCTCAGATTGAACGCCAATCTTCCGCAGCCGGAACCGCTTCGTTAAATCTTATGTTGGATAAGGCTTTAGGAGCCCCTGCCGCTCAGCCCGAAGTCAATATGCCGGGACAGAATTTATCGCTTGACGTCATTATGTCGGGAAGTCTTGGCGGATATTTGGGATTGGGAAGCGAGGCTATCGCTTCTTTAGATTCCGGCCTGGCAGGTTCTCAGATTCTTGCCGCGCGGCCTGAGTCTGCCGCTATAGGTTTTAACGTAATTCAGATTCCTAAGGCCGAAGAATTAAACTCTTCTCAACTGGCGGCGGTAAATACTATTCAGATTCCCCATATACCTTTCCCTGAAAGGGAAGAAGGCTTAGCTTTAAATACTATTCAGATTCCTAAAATCGATATGCCTGAGTTAGCTGAAGGCATAGCTTTAAATCCCGTAATTCCTAATCAGGATTCAAAAGAAACCGTAGCCGTATCTTTGCCTCCTATGGGGCTTGAGATAGCGGAGACTTTGCCTTCTGAGCTTCTTGGCGATTTTGCCGTAGCTTCTAACGTAACCGAAGCCGCTTTAGGTCTTGTTCCCGGCGAAACTTTAGATCTTTCCAGGCAAAGAGCCATAGCCGCGGTAGAAATTCCTTCTAATGAAACTTCCGCTGAAAACGGCGTAGCCTTTTCAAATTTGCCCTTAGAGACTCTCGCCGCTTGGGACGCCGCTTCCGCGGCTCCTTCTTCGGCTCTTGCCATGGAATTGCCCGACGCTTTGTCGGCTAAGGCTATAGCCGCTAGGGATGATTCCTTCGATATGACTCGTATGGCGTCTGTTCCCGTTATCGAAGGCAGCGAGAAAAAATATGAGACGGCCTGGAACGGTATCAGCGAGACTCTCGCTTCTTATAATTCTTCCGGTTCAGCTTTAGGCTTAGCCGGTTTCGATGGAAAATCGCCTTTGAATTTAGATATATTAGCTCTGGATTCTACTCGGGAACCCGAGACTTTAGGCATTTTGGAGAGAGATAACAAAGAAGTCGGATATAATTCATTTTTATCTGAAGATATGTTGGGAGTTATTAATTCCTCTCCATATTCCTCGGCAATTTCGATAAACGTTAATCCGTCTTCGCAGGATTCGGCTCTTCATCCTGAAAAACTTATTTCTAAAATAATGTACGGTTACGCTTTTTAAGGCATTGATAATTTTAGACTAAAACATAACGCTTTGCCTATCTTTTTGAAATATATTGGTTATATGCGTTTAGAATATTTAGATTTATGATTAGGCGCCGTAATTCCTATTGAATCTAGGAATATACGGCGCATCCTTTAGAAGAGAATATTATTTGAAAATTTTGGCATGCGCTGTCGCAAGAGTTTTGGCAGATAACGTTGAGTATTGCCGCTGATATAAAAAATAGAATATCGCGGGTTTTTGATATTTGATTATCGCTATTTTTAAGGAGTTTTTATGGCAGGTATTTTTTCCCCTAAGATAGCAGCTTTGGTAGATCTTGGCAAATCTGTAGCGATGGGAGATCTAGATAGCGTCGACGAGTTGAAAAAGCTTATCGACGAAAGCCGGAGTTATATTTCTGATTTTGAGAAAACTTTTAAGGCTCTTTCCGTATTTTTTGACGACGACGAAAAAATAGAAGCTTTAATACGATTTATCTCCCAGGATTTCAAGGATTTAAAGTGCGCTTTTTCGGATCTTGAGAGCGTTATTAATAGAAGTAGATTTGTAGAAGTAAATCCTGTGATTTATTCTATCGAAAAATATATAATGCGTCTTTCCGAGTCGGTAAGCGAGTTATATAAGCGTTCTGAAAGAATAGAATCTCCGGTTCCAATAATAAATTATATCATTAAGGCGTCTTATAAAGTCGCGAAGCGTAAAATTGAAATTTCCAGTTTTGCCGTATTAGTCCCGGCTTTAGCTTCGTTCGTAGAATTATCGGGGAAAAATATTTCCGGTTTTCGAGCTCTTTATCCAAAACAGGTCAAAATTATTAAAACCGCGGAAAAATTGCTTTCAGATTTAAAAAAAGGCGTTGGAGCTTTATATGTGTTTTTATCTGAAAATGATTATGTTTCTTTGGTAGACGGCATTAGGTTTTTGAAATTTGCTTCTCCGGCTTTTTATGCCGTTTTAAGGCTTATGGACGCTTTTTCGGCGAAAAATTGCGAATATTCTAAAATACCTTTAGTCGACGAATATTGCAGATTGCTCGCGGCATCTAAAAAGGGAGTTTTGTCGGCTAACGCTTTAAAGTCGGAGTCCGACAAACTGGATGCTCTTGTTAAAACTTACGGAAATTTAGTCGACTATGTTTCAAAGAGCCATTATTTGCCTTTTGTCAGAGATACTTTTTTAGAAGTATATGAAGACGTCGAGAACTTTAAAAAATATTGGAAAAATATTTATAAAGGGGATTACAAACAAATAGCAGCCTTATCCGACGTCGACGTCAAGCGTTTATGTTCTGAATTCGAGAAAGCTAACGAGTCCGTAACGAAACTTTCAAAAGCGTTTTCCGACGAATTTAATAAAGTCGCAAAGACTCCGTATATTGAGGAATTGAAGGACGTTATAGGCCGGTATTTATCCGGTTCGGTCGTGCTTGAATATTTCTCTACCAAGCTTGAAGATTTTGCTTTAAGGCATCAGGAGCTTCTTTATCAATTTAGAGATAAGGCAGGGAGAAATCATCTTTCTATGGAGGCTTATGAGCTTCTTGAGCTTCAAAAGACCGGAGTAGATCATTTGATGTCGTTTTTGGAAGATTCCGATAAATCTCATCTTATCGTTGGTATGAGAGACATAGAAGCTTCTCTTCCCAGGCTTATTGAAATTTACTTGGGAATTTCTCCTCTTACAAAGTCTTCTCGTTCTATATGTCCCGGATGCGGACAGATATGTCCTACGGGAGAGCGGCTTTGTCCTTCGTGCGGAGCCGTTATACCCAAGACTCTTTCTTATAACTCCGAGCATGAAGAGTTTTTATCTCAAGATCCGTTGCCCGCAAGACTCGAATTGCTGTTTAACGCTTTTTCTCAATATACGTTAGGCAGCCTGGCTCGCAACGATCTTATCGCGGAATTTAAAAAATACAGAGATTTAATACTGCAGGTTAAACGCGACTATAAGTCTAAGGCAGGGACATTGTTAAATTCTCCTGACATTCGGGAACGCGCGGCTAATTTTGAATCCGGAATTAAACGGCTTGAGTTTACTTTGAACGATATTCTTGATAAGCTGTCGTCCGGGAGAGACATAGACGGCGATATGCAGGTTTTGAGGCAGACCGGTTATTTTTTGGAAGACATAAGAAAGATGGGTTATTAAATTTGATTATGATAACGTTTTTGATTAAACGTTTGGCTTTTGTTTTTTTTAGTCGTCTTAAGCTCAGCGATTTGTTCGTTTTTAAATTTATGTAAGGTGGGTCAATACGTAAATGGCAAAAGATTCAAATAACGCAGGCGCGTTTATTATGGCAATGTTCATAGTTACCGGAACTTTGGCCGGTTCTCTAATTGCGGAATCTTTGGGATCTTTTTTCCCGTTGATCGCCGCAAAGCTTAATATAGGTCTCAATCCTCCCGCCGTTATAGATTTGTATTTTTTTTCGCTGACGATAGGATTTTGTTTTAATTTTAATTTGGGAACTGCCATAGGAGCTATCGGAGGTTTCTTTTTAGGACGTAAATTTTCTTAATTTTTTTGATGCCGTATTTAACTATTTATGAATTTAGGTCATTCAGACTCATTATAAATCGAACTCGCTCCGTTTTTTTAGGAGCGAGTTCGATTTATAATGAGTCTAGCGGTTTGCCAAATTAAGAAGCGACTCTCAAGCGTTAACAAGTATTAATAATTTTACGTTATCTCATCATGTACGAGTCAAACTGACTTGTCCATTTAGAATTGTCTTTGATTTCTCCGTTTTTCGCTTTTTCTATAATTGAGCCTAGGCTTTCAAGACCGTATTCTCCTCTAAGATAAATGTCCGCTATTTTGTCCGGAGGCACATCGGCGTCTGATTTATATATTGTATTAGTCGAATTATATTTAGGATCTTCGACTAATTTAGCGTAATCTCCGGGATGTAATTTGAACACTACGCCAAGAGCGTTTTTCTTTTTAAAGTCTACGGATTGGAATATATAATCGTCGGCTTCATGTATGCTCGAAGTTAAATATATGCCTTTGCCTCCTACGGCAGACCAAGTATTGAATTTTGTTTCGAATCCGTTTCTCAAAATATTGGCGAGCTCGTCTACCGTTATGTACATTCCTCTATACATATATTCGTCGGATTTTGAGTAATTAGGTCTGTCAAGATATGGGAATATTCTTCTGTCATAATAACCGCATATAAATTTTTCCGGCAGATGATATCCTTTTTCAATTTCTTCCTGATAGTCTTTCAGAGATTCCATAGCTTCTCCGACTACGGCTCCGGCCGTTCCGGTTATACAGGATGCCGCCGCTTTTCCGGCTGTGGATAAGGAATCGCAAGAGAGTTTTTTCGTTTGGCCGGATATTTGATCAGAGTTCTGAATTGACGAAGTCTGCGCAGTTTCGCGAGTTTCTTTGCTTTTGGAAGGCTGAGACGAGAAATCTATGCCGTCAAGTTTATCTTCGGATACGACGGAAGGGGCTTCTTCCGTTTTTCCAATTTTTACGCTTGTTTCCGGAGTTTGCCCGATGTTTGCCGTATTTGTGGGAATATATGCCTGAGGTACGTTTGATATTGCGTTCATTAGCGTGTAACTCCTCAATATTTTTATTGTTGTCCGTTAGCAAAACGCGTAATTGTTAGGCGTTGCGTTTAAAGTCGTAGAATATTTTAATTTCAAACTTAGATTTTGTCGCTATGTTCATATTTCTTGCGAATTATATATACGTTTTTATTATAGCATATTACATATCCAGATGACAATGAATTTGTCCGTAAATATTTTGCTTAAGTGTCTTTATTTCGTTTTATCTTGATAATTTCGGGCTTTTTTATTATAATACTGCCGTCTAAACATATCGCTTATTGATAAAGGAGGCTGAAATGGCAGTGGAAAAAGGCGCCGTATCGGTACAAATGGAAAATTTATTTCCTTTAATAAAAAAATGGCTTTATTCCGAAAAGGATATTTTTGTAAGAGAACTTATAACTAACGGACTTGACGCGATAAATAAAATTAAGCGTTTGAAAAGTTTGGGAGAGTTTAAAACCGAAGAGGAAGAACAATATGAAATTCATGTCGCTATAGATAGGGAAAAGAAGACTCTTACTTTCTCTGATAACGGCATTGGAATGACTGCCGAAGAGATAAAAAAATATATAAGCGAGGTAGCGTTTTCCGGAGCTAACGATTTTCTTAGCAAATATAAAAGCGACGACGAAAGCAGTCAGATAATAGGCCATTTTGGATTGGGCTTTTACAGTTCGTTTATTATTTCTGATTATGTGGAAATAGATTCTTTGTCTTATTTGGACGGAGCTAAGGCGGCTCATTGGAAATGCGGAGGTTCTCCGGATTATGAATTATCGGAGGGAAGTCGGTCAAAGCGCGGAACGGACGTTATATTGCGCGTATCCGATAACGAATCGGAATATTTGGACGAATATAAGATAAGTAGGATTCTTGAAACTTACTGCGCTTTTATTCCTGTTCCTATTTTTCTGAATTCCAGAAGAGTGAACGAACGTAAACCTTTGTGGATGGAACGTCCTAACGAGATTAAAGACGAAGATTATATTGATTTTTATAGATATTTATATCCGTTTGAACAAGAACCTATTTTTTGGATACATATAAATTCCGATTATCCTATTAGAGCAAAAGGCATTTTATATTTTCCAAAATTGACGCATGAATTAGATCCGTCTAAAGGTAAGATCAAATTTTATTATAATTCGGTTTACGTCAGCGATAATTTAAAAGATTTAATTCCTCCTTTTTTAATGAATTTAAGAGGCGTAATAGATTGTCCGGATATGCCGCTGAACGTTTCCAGAAGTTATCTTCAGCAGGATCCTATTATGAAAAAGCTTACGGCTCATATAACCAGGAAAGTTTCAGACGAGCTTTCGGGCTTGTTTAAATCGGACAGAAAAAAATATGAAGATTATTGGGACGATATTAATCCTTTTATAAAAGTCGGCATGATGGAAGACGATAAGTTTTTTGAAGCGATGAAATCTTCTCTTGTTTTTAAGCTTTTCTCCGGAAATTTTGTAGTTTTCGAAGACTTCGTAAAAGGCAAGGAAAAAGTTTACTACGCTTCGGATGATAAGACTCAGTCTTTTTATATCAATATTTTGAAGGAACAATCAATCGAAGTTTTACTGGCCGATTCCTGGATAGACGTTCATTTTATTCCTTTCTTGGAGAGCAAGTACAAAGAAATTAAATTTTTGAGAGTCGATTCTGAACTTACCGACTCCTCGATAAATGAAAACGGAGAATCGGGAATAGTCGATCCGAAAACTAACAAGACCTTTTCGGAAACTATTCAAGATTTATTTAAAAAAGTATTGGATATTCCCGGTTTAAATATTGAAGTGAAATATTTAAATGCGGGGGACGTTCCGGCCGTAGTTCTTTTAAACGAGCAATCCAGGAGAATGAGCGACATGTTTGCCATGTTTGGGAAAAATGACGCTCTTGGAACGTTAAACGAGCATACTCTGGTTATAAATGCGTCCAGTTCCGTAATTCAAAATTTAAAGAAATCTCTTTCGGGACTTTCGGAGCCTGTCGAAGATATAAATCTGGTAATTTGGGAAATTTACGATTTGGCTTTAATGAGTCAGAGATCTTTAT
The DNA here is from genome assembly GCA_949288455.1 of uncultured bacterium. Taxonomy (GTDB): domain Bacteria; phylum Vulcanimicrobiota; class CADAWZ01; order CADAWZ01; family CADAWZ01; genus CASEKF01. The sequence continues at coordinate 10,165 of CASEKF010000019.1, read as the reverse complement.
CTGCTTTGAGAACCGAAACTTACGTTAAGAACTCTATAAAACTTCTTGAAAAGTATACCGCTAAAATGTAGAGGTTTGAGATTGTTTGTAAAGTTTTTTACAAAAAATTAAAAAAATTTACAAATAGTTTTTGTTTATTTATCTTTATCGCATATATAATATAAATGTGAGATAAATTTAATATTTAGCTATTGTCTCACTTAAACGTTTATTTATTGTATATGGGATCTTAACGTAAAAATTTAGGGTCTTTTGTTTGGGAGTATAAGCAAAATAAAAGACGAGACAAAAATTTAGGAGGAATTTTATTAATGAAGATCGGCAATAATACGCCCCAAATTTCCGCCGGAATATCCGTTGGATTTTCTCAAAATATTTCTTTGCCTGGCTCCGGAGCTATAGGCAATATTTCTTCTAATTTTAGCTTTGGTTTAGATTCTTCGCTTTTCTCCGGAGATATAAAAGATCCTTACGCTCAGGCTTCCAATCTTTTATCTTCTAAAGGGGGAGATCTTTCTTCTCTTGGTTTAGGAAACGTTCCCGGTTTTAATACTCTTTTCGCTAATCCTGCGAGCCAGTTCGGCGGTCAGGTTTCAGACGAAAACATGCAGCAGATGATGCAGCTTCTCGTAGAAATGTTTAAAATGCTGCAGCAGGTTATGGCTTCTAATACTGGAACGGGAAGCGCGGGTTCTTATGGCGTTCCCGGCGGTTCTTCGCCCATAAGCGGATCAGGCGGTTCTTCGCCGGTTTCGGAGAGCTCGGGAACCGGAGCCGCTTCTTCGGCTCCTCTTACCGGAGACGATCAAGCCAAAGCCCAGTTTATAGACGAGTATTTAGGTCAGAAGGGTTCTCCTGCGGCAGGACAGGGTGCGGGAGCTATGATGGTTAAATATGGAAAGGAATACAACGTAGATCCATTCATTCTTTTAGCTATTGCCGGTCAAGAAACTCAATGGGGAAAGACCGGAATAGGAGTTAACGGTATGCTTGGAGTAGGAGCTTATGACAGCGATCCTAATAACGCTACTAGAAATCCTACGTTTAGCGGAGTTGAGAACCAGATTAAGAAAGGAGCTCAAACTTTCGCAAAATTGAGAGATAAAGCGGGATGTTCCCCTTCAGCTTCGGTCGCGGAACAGACAAGCGCCGTAAATAAAGCCGGATGGGCCACTGATCAGAATTGGCACGTAGGAGTTACCAAAATATATAATCAGATAGCCGGAGCCGCTTCTTAATCTGCGAATTATTTTCTTTCGATTACTTTTTAGTAAAAAAATATGTTTGAGAGTCGGTATGGATTTTCGAACATATTTTTTTATTATTTTGCAATTTATCGTACGCTCTCTTAAGTTTTAGCAATACGCTTCCCGCCGTCTGATTTAGATGTTGAAAATCGGTATATATTTTAATTTTGTTTTAAGTTTTTTGTCTATGTTTTTAAGTTGTTATCGTTAAATTTCTATGTTATAATAATACGAAATATACTAAAATTGCGTTATTCGCGTTTTTATAAGCTGAGTTTGCAAGCTCGTTTCTCTTATACGTCGCAGAAGGAGGTCTCGGTGAAATTTTTTGCTTATAATTTAGTGTCTTTTGTCGTATTTTTTTGTTCTTTCGCTTTAGTTTATTCCGCGGAAGAACTTGCGCCTTTATCCGCCTTACGCGTAGACGGAGAAATAGCCGTCGAATTAAAGGATCCTTCTTTATCTTCTTTTAACTCTTTAAGCTGTAGCTTAAAAAAAGACGGAGTAATTTTACGAAAAAACAGCGCTTTTTCTGAATCTTCCGGCATAATGTTAGCGGAAGTTGAAGACGACGGTATTGCGGATGCGCTTGTCAAATTGAAAAATAATCCCGCGGTTAAATATGCCGAGCCTAATTATATATATCGCGCTTTTGGCAAACCGAACGATCCTATGTTTAATCGTCAATGGAATTTAAAAAAAATCAAGATGGAAGCGGCATGGAATTTAGCTACCGGTAAAAACGTCACGGTAGCCGTTATAGACACCGGGGTAGCTTACGAGAATTACGGTAAATTTAAGAAAATTGAGGATTTTGATAAAACTTCGTTCGTTTCTCCTTACAATTTTGTAAACGACACTTCGCATGCTAACGACGATAACGGTCATGGTTCTCATGTCGCCGGAACTATAGCGCAGTCTACAAATAATGGGAAAGGCGTCGCGGGCATAGCTTTTTCGGCTTCTATTATGCCGTTAAAGGTATTGAATTCAATGGGGACCGGATCTATTTCAGATATAGCCGAAGCGGTGAAATATGCCGCCGACAACGGAGCGGACGTGATAAATTTGAGCTTAGGAGGAAGAACGGGAAGCAGAATACTTGAAGGAGCCTGTAAGTATGCTAAAAAGAAAGGGTGCGTTATAGTTTGCGCCGCCGGTAACGATGGAGGAAATTTTCCCAATTATCCGGCGGGTTACAAATATTGTATTTCCGTTTCTGCCGTTAGATATGATAATTTGCTCGCGCCTTATTCGTCTAGGGGATCTTCTATCGATATTGCCGCTCCGGGAGGAGATATGACCGTTGATCAGGATAAAGACGGTTATCCCGACGGTATTTTGCAAAATACCATTAAGAAAGCTAATCCTTCAGAAGAAGAATACGCATTGTATCAGGGCACTTCCATGGCTTCTCCTCATGTAGCGGGCGCGGCTGCTCTTCTCAAGTCTGTCGGAGTGAAAAAACCTGATAAAGTCGTAGAAATATTGAAAAAGACGGCTTATTCTAAGGGATTAAATTTGGACGAAGGTTACGGAGCCGGGATTCTTGACGTTGAGAAGGCGTTAAAAACGGCCAAAATTCTTGATATGGATCAATGTCAAGGTTTCTCTTTTTTGAATGTCAAAAGGAAAAGCGCGGTTCAGGAATGCTTAATTTTGTTAGTCGCTTTTCTGGGCGTGGCTTTTTTTAGAAAAAGACTGGAAAAACAGCCGTATATAAACGCGTTTACCGCATCCGTTCCGTTTGCGTTAGGCATAATATTCGGCGCTTGCGGTTTGTTTTTCTTGCCTGAATCGTTAATCTCGCGTATTCCGCTGCTGTCTTTGGTTTCAAGAGGCTTATATGAATGGTATATTCCTTTGTTCGGAGACAACCTTTTTCTTGGTTTTATTTTTAACTGCGCTATATTGCCGTTTTCGCTTTTGTTTTTATCTATGCCTTTTGCGGCTTTACGGAAGTTTTCCGCCGGAGTTTCCCTGGGAACGGCTTCCGCTTTGGCTCTTTCGTTTTATTGGGGGTTATCTGCCGTCTCGATCTTGGGCGGTTTAGCTCTTATAAAGCTTATATGGCTGGCGATAAACGCGTTAATTTGCTTTGTTATTTCGTTTTTATATATTCGATTTTTTTCTGATAAAAAGTAAGTTTGAAGTTTGATCAGATATTTAAGAAGTATCCGTTTAAACGTTGAAATCTGATATTTATTCTTACCGGGAGCTTAGAAAATATTTCTTATATACGGAGGATTTAATTTTGAAAAAATATAAAGGAAAAATTATAGATAGCGATCTGGAAGGCGGCTGCAGGCTTTTTAAAACTGAAGACGGCAGAGTTTTTCAGTTGGACGGGATCGATAGTTCTTCTTGTCCTGCGGAAGAGACCGTCGTTATAGAAGGATTTGAAAATAAGAATATGATGGGTATAGCTATGGTCGGCCCTGTTTTAACGGCAAAAAAGATAAATCGGAGAATTAAGTGAACAAGAAATTTTTTCTATATATATATTGTTTGACGTTAATTTTCGCTGTTTTTTCTATGCCCGCTATATCTAACGAAGAGCGGAATCAGAGCGATAATTATCAAAAGCTGAAGGAAGCTGCGGCAAGTCATCCCGATTATAAAAAATTGTTGGCGGAACAAGGAAACGTAGGTTTTGATCCTCAAGAGGAAGTTTTTTTTAGGATTGAAAGAATAATTAAAGGTTATTTTTACGGTTCTCCTTCGGATAAGGATTTGACTGATTCTATTCTTAGAGAGATAAATGCTCTCTTTGAAGCTTCAGGCAAGATAAATCCTCTTGCAGGCAAAGCTTTTGCCTCTCCTTCGGAAGCTTTCGGCGCCGTTTTAAGTTTAGATTCGGATGTTCCCCGCAATTTGTTGAAATATGCGTGTATATGCGGACTTTTAAAAGGAACGGGGGATCCTTATTCTTCGTTTTTAACGCCTAGCGAATATAAATCTATGATGGAGTCTCTGCAGTCGTCGGATTTTGGCGGAATAGGCATTTATTTGGAATTGGATAAATTTAACGATAATATTTTAACGATCATCGAGCCTATTGAAGGAGCTCCGGCCTGGAACCAGGGCCTTAAAGCCGGAGATATGATTATGGAGATAGACGGGACGCCTACTCAAGGATTAGATATAGATATGTGTTCTTCAAGGCTCAGGGGGCCTAAAGGAAGCGAGGTTAACTTAACTATAAGGCGCAAAGACTTTGAAGGCGTAAGAAAGTATACTATAGTTAGAGATATAATTTCAGCGAAAACAATTTCTTCGCATATGGAAGAAGGAAATACGGGATATATTAGGATACGGAGTTTTGGAAGGAAAACCGCAGCCGATTTTAAAACCGCTTTTAACAATCTTCAGTCTAACGGAATGAAATCGTTAATTATAGATCTTAGGAATAACGGAGGCGGATATGTGAACGCCGCTCTGGATATAGCCGGTATATTTATTGAAAACGGCAAAGTTATCGCGTCTGTTAAGAACGCGTCCGGAAAATTCTCTCAAAAATTGTCTCGTTCCGACTATTTTAGCGATCTTCCTCTGGTTATTCTTGTAAACAGATATTCCGCTAGCGCTTCGGAACTTATGGCCGCCGCGTTTCAGGATCATGAACGCGCCGTTTTAGTAGGAACCAATACGTTTGGAAAGGGATCTATACAGCAGTTGATGCCTTTGAGAGACGGTTCCGCTTTTAAAGTTACCGTAGCGCATTATTGTACGCCTTCCGGGAAAGATATAGATAAAATAGGATTGAAACCAAACGCTGAGATCCAAATGGAGCCGGAATTATTCGGCACTCCCGAAGATGCGCAGATAAAATATGCGAAAGAAATTTTAAAAACTAAGTTTCAGTAAATTGGAGATTTTTTTTGAAGAATTTTGCACTCGTTTTTAGGCGTACTCAGTATAATAGGTATTCTCTTCCTCTTTTGATGGGAATTGTCGAACAAGCGGCTCCCGTTGTCGACGTTTTTATGATTGATTCTCTAGACTCTTTAAGCGATTTTTACAAAGTGTACGACTCGATAATACTAGCGTATTCTTTTACTACCGTTCAGCTTTATAGAACTGCTTCCGAAGTCTCTTTTATTAAAGCAAATTATCCTAAAACGCGTTTGATCGCCGGAGGACCTCATGTTACCGCCGATCCTGACGGATGTTTAGAAGTCGGCTTCGACGCGGTATTCGTAGGAGAAGGGGAAAGAACGCTTTCTTCGTTCGCTTTGACTTTGGCGTCCGGCGGAGATCCTTTCGACAGAGTCGTTTTTGCTGACGAATCTTCTTCTCCCGTTTCTATAGACGATTATTTTCCGGCGTCGTTAAGACATAGTCTTTTTGGCCCTATGGAAATCACCAGAGGCTGTTTTTACGGATGTTCGTTTTGTCAGACTCCAAGACTTTTTAGAAGGAAAATAAGACATAGATCGATAGAATCAGTTTTAAAAGGAATTAAGCTCGCCGGAAATTATATAGGAGAGAGGCTTTATTTTCTTTCTCCAAACGCTTTCTCATATCAATCTTCGGCTCCCGGAGAGATAAATTATGAAGCCGTCGAAGAGTTGCTTATCAGCGTGAAAGCTCAGGGAGTCAGAGATTTGGATATAGCGTATTTCCCTTCAGAGATTCGGCCGGAATCTATAAATGAAAGAACTTTGGACCTGCTGAAAAAATATTGTTCCAATAGAAAAATCGCTATTGGAATTCAGTCCGGAGCCGAATCGGTTTTAAAAAGAGTTAATAGAACTAATCCTCTGAGCAAAACGATAGAAGCTGTTGAGTTAGCTAGAAAGCATGGTTTTACGTCTCACTGCGATTTTATTTTTGGGTTTCCTGATGAAACACAGGAGGAAGCCGACGCTAGTATAGATCTTATGACAATGCTTATAAAAAAGTATGACGCCAGAATTCATTGTCATTTTTTTATGCCTTTGCCGACTACTCCTCTATGGAATCAAAGGCCTTCCGGCTTATCGGAAAAGACTGTAACGGCTCTGAAGCGTTTAAGAGAATGGGGAAAATTAGACGGTTGGTGGGAGGAACAGGAAAAAATTGCTTTTGACATTTTATCCTGGAAACAAAACGGGCTTATTAAAGTTTAGGGAAATTGAGGTTTTATAAGAGATGGCAATTCCATATTCGGATTTTATTAAAAAATGTCTCGATTGCGCTTATCAGATTTCAGGGGAATACCGCAACGGTTTTATAGGCACCGAGCATATTTTATGGGCTATAATTTATGAGGAAGGCGTTTTTTATAAAATAATGACCGATATGTCTATAGATATGGAAGATATGTCTAGAAGATTAGAATCCGCTATGGACGACTGTAAAAATCTTTCCAATGAACGAGGGCCTAAAACTCCAAGACTTCAAAAAATATTTGCTTTAGCTTCAAAATATGCTTCTGAACTTTTTTTAGATAGCGTTGAGGAAGAAAATTTAATAACCGCTATCCTTGATTCAGGGTACGGAACGGCTTTGAGAGTTATATCTTTAAGCGTTCCTGACCTTAAAGAACTTCGGGACAGGATAAGCGAAAAATATCGCGACAATAATAAAAGTTTGAAAACTACCCCTCTGCCAATCGCGTCGGGAGTATCTCCCGTCGTTTTGCAGTATCTTTCTCGTCCTGTTTATTCTCCCGCCGTTTCAATGCCCCCATATAAAAAAACTGCTGCTCCGGACGTTCCGGTAAGTTTTTTCTCTAGGGATTTGACTTCTTTGGCCATAAGCGATCAGTTTAGTTCTATTTTTGGGCGCGAAAAAGAAATTAACGATATTAATTTATGTCTTTTAAAAACAAAGAGCAATAATCCCGTTATCGTAGGCGAAAGAGGAACCGGCAGAACGTCCATAGCCGAAGGAACCGTAGTCCATTTAAGAATGGAGGGTACGGGCGCGATCAGGAACTCGGTAGTTCTGGAGATAACGCGAAACAAGATATTTCAGATTTTCGGCGATTCAAATAAAGAAATTGAAGCGAAGTTCCGAAATTTTATAAAGACCTGTTCGTTCCCAAAAAATATTTTGGTTCTGGATTCTATTATGGAGATAGCGGGAGAAGAGCGAGTTACCTGGAACATCGTGTCTTTTATAAACGATTTAAAACAAATGATTGAGGCCCAGACAATACGAGCAATTATGATAACTACCCCCGAAGCGTATGAGAAATTTTATAGGAAAGATCCCGTTCTTTCAGTTTGTTCTGAAAAGATTGACGCTAAAGAATTGGATAAAAAATCGGTCATAGAAATTTTAAAAAAGGAAAAAGACTTTCTCGCGCTTCATTACGATATAAATATTTCTCAAATAGCGATAGAAAGAACCGTTGATGTTGCGGACGAATTTATAAAAAATTCATATTTTCCGTCTAAAGCGTTCCATTTATTGGACGAAGCTTGCGCCCTGGCTTCTATTGATAAAAAACGCTCTCTTTCTAACGACTACGTTGAAAAAGCGGCGGCCAGGCAGTCAGGGGTTACGATAGACAAGATCAATAGAAAAAATTTATGTTTAAAAGGAATGAACGAAATTCTTAAAGCCAAGATAATAGGACAAGACGAGGCTATAGATAGGCTGTGCGATAGAGTTCGTTTATTTATGGCCGGTCTCAATAATAAAAACAGACCCGTAGGAGTTTTCTTTTTTGCAGGACCGACAGGAGTTGGAAAAACTGAGCTTGCTAAAGTAGTCGCTCAAGAAATATTTGGTTCGGAAGATAAGTTATTCAGATTCGATATGTCGGAGTATTCTCAGCCTCATGAATTAGCTCGTCTTATAGGAGCTCCTCCCGGCTACGTCGGATACAGCGAGGATGGTCAGTTGACCGGAGCAGTTTCAAAAGAACCAAACTGCGTAGTTCTTCTGGACGAGTTTGAAAAAGCTAACGATAAAATTTTTAATCTTTTTCTTCAAGTCTTCGACGCGGGCAGATTGACTGACGGCAAAGGGAATCTCGTCGATTTTAGAAACGCTATGATAATAATGACTTCTAATATTGGAGCTAATCTGTCTGTTTTTTCGGGAGATAAAAACGTAGAAGCTAAAAAGAAGCTTATAGACGTTTTAAAATCCCGTTTTTCTATGGAGTTTATCAATCGCCTTGACGATATTATACTTTTTAACAAGCTTAAAGACGAGGATATATTAAAGATCTGCAGACTTCTCGTGGACGATTGGATAGACAAGATAAAACAAAACAGCGATATATCTATGACGATAGGGGACGATATTATACAATTTTTATGTTCTGAAAGTTACGACGAACAATTTGGGGTTAGAAATATGAAGCGGGTGATTGAAGACGCCTTAATTATTCCGGTATCGAAAAAGATTGTGGAAGGAGAAATCCCTTCAGGAGCCGGTTTAAAAGCGTTTCTTATGAACGAACAAAATATTGGTTTCTCCGTAATTCAGCCTAAAGGCGATCAATTGGACTCTACCGCTTTGGCAAAGTAAATTTCATCAGGCCTAAAATTATCGCTGTTTTTTCGATTTAGGAGGTTGCGGATTATGGCTTTTATCCGGCGATATACAAAACGGTATTGACTAATGACTTAACGGAATGTTTTTTATCTTCCTGACCAAGACGGATGATAAATCTCTCCTTTATAGATTGCGAAAGAGCCTTTTTCCGTGATTCCTTCTTCGGCGTTTCCTATCGAGTAAACTATTTCCCTATATCCGTATTTATCGGATCTGACCGCTTCAAGGGATATTATTTCTCCTTCTCCCAAACAACCTAATCTTGGATTGCGAAGCGGTATTCTATCGAAGAATACCTCGTCATGCTTTTTGATTATAAAAGCGTAAGATTTATATCCTTTATCGCCTTTTTCTAAAAGGTTTGTAAAACCGAGAATTCGTTCCGATTCTCCGTCCAGATCCATATCTTCCATGAAATCTTCAGTTTTAAGCCATTCTGAAGGCGGGAAAAATCTTTCCAGTTCGAATTTTGAAAAATCCGTATAAGGCGGAGTATAAGAAGATTCAGCCGCAATAACAGTCGGAGAAGGCGCGTAGTCAGGAAGTTGGGCTTTTACTCGCCTGTATTCTCCCGGTTTGAGAATGAAGCCTTGTTTCCATGAAGTTCCGTCTTCTCCGACGACGTCGGCGACAAATTTTTTGTCCGGTTCGCATGAAACTTTTAAAGGAAGAGCTCCCATCATTTTATTATCTTGATACAGATATGCTCTTCTATTAGCGCTGATTTCCAGAATGCCGTATGGGGTAAGAGAAGGGGAGAAAGTTACGGCTTCCCCTGATTTTGACTGGAAATTCGTTTTTAAGGGCATATATTTGTCTGAAATTAAAGATATATTATGCTCTCCTGCCTGAGTTAGCGCTACCGGAAGCGGAGATTTTCCTATATATTGACCGTCCAGATATATTTTAATTCCGTCGGGAATATTAAATTGAATGCCGGATTTATCTTTATATTTTAGAAGATATACCGACTCCGTATTTTTCCAGACGACGTTTTTAACGGTTTCTATTATTGTGCCGTCGCTGAATTGAAGCTTTATTTTTTTTGCTCCTTCTTTGAGTTTGTCGACTATAGCCGGGGTCTGAAAATTTGTTTTGATCCCGTCGATATATATATCCGCTCCCGGAGGAATGGTTTGAATATGGAGTCCGCCTTGTTTTTCAAGTACGGCTTTATATTTATTTTCTTGATTTTTCTTTATTTCTACTCCGTTGATTTGATTAGTATTGCCGCAAGCTTCCATATTAAAAGTAAATTTATAAATTTTGCCTGCCTTCAGTCCCTCTATTTTTAGAGGAGTTTTTCCTGAGGGAAAACTATTGTCAAGCGATATTACTGCGGCTCCAGGCGGATCGCTTTCAATCACAAGATCGCCGATTCCGTCTTCTTTAGGTTTATTAGAGTATGAGTTTATAAAAAA